>CALCKX010000001.1 GCA_937966115.1 uncultured Chloracidobacterium sp.
CGTCTCCGGGTCGCGGAGACGTCCGCTTCGCATTCGCGCGGAACCGTCGCCGCAACCAAGGCGATCCGCTTTTACATTGCCGATAAACACGATATTTTACGCATCCGCCGCGCGGGCGAGCCGAATCGCTATGGTGTCGAAAATCCTGAACGCCAACTTGGCGCTGCCCATTGCCGACGACCTATCCGACGACCTTCCGCTGACCGGCGAGGGCGCGATAGACATTCCCGACCGACTGCCGCTCTTGCCGCTGCGCGACATCGTCATTTTTCCGTTTCTGATCGTGCCGCTCTTCGTGCAGCGCGAGAAATCGCAGCGGGCGATTGAAAGCGCGCTACCCAACCGGCGGCTGATCGTGTTGGCGACGCAGCGCGATCCGGAAAACGAAGAGCCAACGGATGCCGACCTGCATCGCGTCGGCACGGTGGCGACGGTCATGCGCCTCATCAAAATGAGCGATGGACGGGTGCGCGTCCTCGTTCAGGGGCTAACTCGCGTGGCGCTGCTGCATGTGACCGATGAAGCCGGCTACTTGCAGGCGCAGGTGCAGCCGATTGCCGAGACGCGGGTCGAGCTGAGTCTGGAAGTCGAAGCCCTGATCCGGGCGGTCAAGAGCCTGCTTGAGCGCGTGGTCACGCTTGGCAAGCAAGTGTCGGCGGAAGTGCTCGCCATCGCCGCCGCGCTCGATGATCCGGGACGCCTCGCCGATCTGTGCGCCTCCAACCTCGACGCCAAAATCAGCGACGCGCAAGCCATTCTCGAAGCGACCGATCCGGTTGCGCGCCTGCGGCGGGTTCACGACCTGATGGCGCGGGAGGCCGGCGTTCTCGCCGTCCAGCAGGAGATCAGCAGTCAGGCCAAGGGCGAGATTGATCGCTCGCAGCGCGAGTTTTACCTGCGGCAGCAGCTCAAGGCCATTCAGCAGGAGCTGGGCGAAGCCTCCGATGTAGGCGATGAAGTCGCCGCCTACCAGGAAAAAATTGCCGAAGCGCAACTCCCGGAACGCGCGCGCGAGGAAGCCCTGCGCCAGCTCAAGCGCCTCGAGCGGCTGCATCCGGACGCTGCCGAAGCCGGGCTGCTGCGCGCTTATCTCGATACGCTGCTGGCGCTTCCGTGGAGCGTCAGCACGGCGGACCGCATTGATCTGCCGAGCGTCAAGGACGTTCTCGACGCCGATCACTACGGTCTCGAAAGCGTCAAGGAGCGCATCCTGGAAGCCCTCGCCGTCCGCCGCCTCAAGCCTGACACCAAGGGTCTTCTGTTGTGCCTGGTTGGCCCGCCCGGCGTCGGCAAGACCTCGCTGGGGCGGTCGGTCGCCAAGGCGATTGGGCGCAAGTTCGTTCATATTTCGCTGGGCGGCGTCCATGACGAGGCCGAAATTCGCGGCCACCGCCGAACGTACGTCGGGGCCCTGCCCGGGCGCATCATCCTGGGGCTACAGCAAGCCGGCACGAACAACCCGCTAATCTTGCTCGACGAAGTGGACAAGCTGGGACACGATTTCCGGGGCGACCCGGCCTCGGCGCTGCTGGAAGCGCTCGACCCGGAGCAAAATCATGCGTTTCGCGACAACTACCTGGGCGTGGCCTTCGATTTGTCGAAGGTGATGTTTCTGCTGACGGCCAACATCACCGACACGATTCAGCCCGCCCTGCGCGACCGGCTCGAAATCGTCCGCTTGCCGGGCTACACGCAGGAAGAAAAGCTGGCGATTGCCCGGCGGCATTTGGTGCCGAAGCAGGTGGCGGAAACCGGTCTGACCGGCAAGCGCATCGCGATCACGGAAGGCGCGCTTCGCA
The DNA here is from genome assembly GCA_937966115.1 of uncultured Chloracidobacterium sp. Taxonomy (GTDB): domain Bacteria; phylum Acidobacteriota; class Blastocatellia; order Chloracidobacteriales; family Chloracidobacteriaceae; genus Chloracidobacterium. The sequence continues at coordinate 1,800 of CALCKX010000001.1, forward strand.
GCGTCATCGCCCGCTACACCCGCGAGGCCGGCGTCCGGCAGCTCGAGCGCGAAATCGGCAAGATTTGCCGCAAGGTCGCGCGGCGCGTGGCGGAAGGCGCGAGCGAAAAAACCATCGTCACCGCGGCGGCGCTGACAGCCTACCTGGGCGCGCCAAGGTTTCAGACCGACGCGATTTTGGCCACGGATCGCGTCGGCGTCGCGGCCGGGCTGGCGTGGACGAGCGTCGGCGGCGATGTCCTGCACGTCGAAGCCCTGCTGCTGCGCGGGAAAGGCGGCTTGCTGCTGACCGGCAAGCTGGGCGAGGTGATGAAGGAGTCCGCCCACGCCGCGCTGTCCTATGCCAAGTCGCGCGCCCGCGAGCTGGGCATCGAGCCTGACATCTTTGCGCAGCATGACCTGCACATCCACGTCCCGGAAGGCGCGATCCCGAAGGACGGCCCGTCGGCCGGGATCACGATGGCAACGGCGATGGTCTCGGCGCTGGCTCGCCGTCCGGTCAAGCGCGCCGTGGCCATGACGGGCGAAATCACCCTGCGCGGCGACGTGCTGCCGGTCGGCGGCATCCGCGAAAAAGTTCTGGCGGCGCGGCGCGCCGGCGTCAAAACGGTCATTCTTCCGGCCAAAAATCAGCCGGACGCAAGCGATGTGGCCGCCGAGCTGGTCAAGGGGCTGCGGTTTGTTTACGTCAACGATGTCAGCGAAGTCTTGGCGGCGGCGCTGGGCAAGCCCGCCAAGCCCGCCCCGAAAGGCGCGCCAAAGTAAGCGTCGCGCCGCCCGTCGCCATCTGGCTGGGCTGTCTTGACCCCTCGCCGGCGGCGGTGGTAGCGTCGCCGGGCTTAGCCGGTCCAGCGTGGCCGGCCGGACGTTCAGCCGCCAAGCCCCGCTCTCCCGTGTCTTCGGAACTTCGCCAGTCACCGCTCGCCGCCCTCCACCGCTCGCTCGGCGCGAAGATGGCCCCGTTCGCCGGATGGATGATGCCAATCGAGTATGGCGGACTGGTCGCAGAGCACCTGGCCGTTCGCGCGGCGGCGGGCGTCTTCGATGTCAGTCACATGGGCGAGATTCTCGTCCGGGGGCGCGACGCGCTGAAGTTTCTCCAGTCCGTGACCTGTAACGACGCAGCGCGGCTGGCCGACGGGCAAGCGCAGTATTCGGCCCTGCTCGCCGAGCAAGGGACGTTCGTGGATGACCTGCTCGTGCACCGCTTCGCGGAAGACGCCTATTTCCTCTGCGTCAATGCGGTCAACACGGACAAGGACGCCGCCTGGCTGGCGCGCCACGCGACTGGCTTTGACGTTGACGTTTGCGATGTGAGCGCGGACTACGCGCAGCTCGCCGTGCAGGGGCCGCGGGCGGCGGCGCTCGTGCAGTCGCTGGCGATGGAAGACGTCCTGAGCCTCGGCTATTACCGGTTTCGGCGCGACGTGACGCTGGCCGGCGTCCCGACGCTGGTGGCGCGCACAGGCTACACGGGCGAGGACGGCTTTGAACTCTACTGCGCGCCGGCCGCCGCCGAGCGGCTCTGGGTCGCCCTGGCCGAAGCCGGCAACCTAACCCCCTGCGGGCTGGGCGCGCGCAACACGCTGCGCCTCGAAGCCAAAATGGCCCTTTACGGCCATGAGATTGACGACACCACCACCCCGCTCGAAGCCGATCTGGGCTGGATTTGCAAGCTCGACAAGGGCGACTTCCTTGGGCGCGACGCGCTGCTCGCGCAAAGGAAAGCCGGGCTGACGCGCAAGCTGGTCGGCTTCGAGGTCGAAGACCGCATGCCCGTCCGCGACGGCTACCCGCTGGTCGCCGACGGACGGGAAATCGGTCGCGTCACGTCGGGCAGCCCGTCGCCGTTTCTCAAGAAAAACATCGGGCTGGCGTATCTTCCGATTGACAAAACCGCAGTCGGAACGCAAGTGTTCGCCGTGGCGCGCGGACGCGAAGTCCCTTGCCGCATCGTCCCGACTCCTTTTTACGCGCGCCCCGGCTAGGGGGCGCGCAAGATACTCTGGCGAGGATTTTTCATGGCGAACTATCCCGACGATTTGCAATACACCAAGGACCACGAGTGGATCCGCATCGCCGGCGACAGCGGGCGCGTCGGCATCACCTTCTACGCTCAAGACTCGCTGGGCGATGTCGTCTATGTCGACCTGCCGCGCGTCGGCGCCAAGGTCAAAGCTAACGAGCCGTTTGGCTCGGTCGAGTCGGTCAAGGCGGTCAGCGAGCTGTTTTCGCCGGTTTCCGGCGAGATCATCGAGGTCAACGCCAAGCTGGCCGACGCGCCGGAGCTGGTTAACTCATCGCCCTATGACGAAGGCTGGATGATCGTCATCAAGCTTTCCGATCCGAGCGAAGCGGATGCGCTGCTGAGCGCCGCCGAATACGAAGACTTCATCAACGAGAAATGACGCGCGCCGCGACCGGCCCGGCCGCCGCCCCCGCCGGACTGGTCGCTTTGGTCTGACCAATGTCGATACGCTACATCCCAAACGCGACGCCGGAAGAGCAAGCGAGCATGCTCGCCGCCCTTGGCGCGTCAACCATTGCCGAGCTGTTCCGGGGCATTCCTGAAGACCTTCGGCTCCAGCGCCCGCTGAACCTGCCGCCCATGGCGAGCGAGGACGAGCTTAGGGCGCTGTTTGAGTCGCTGGCTGGGCAGAACATTCTGCCGCGGGCCTCATTTCTGGGGGCCGGCGTCTATGACCACGCTCGACCGCTCATCATTGACACGCTCGTGTCGCGGTCGGAGTTTTACACGAGCTACACGCCCTACCAGCCGGAAATCAACCAGGGCACGCTCCAGGCGATTTTCGAGTACCAGACCTTCATCTGCCAGTTGACCGGCCTGGATGTCTCGAACGCCTCGATGTATGACGGCGCGACCGCGCTGGCCGAGGCCATGCTCATGGCGGCGCGGCTGACGAATCGCTTCCGCGTCGTCCTGTCGGCGGGCGTGCATCCCGAGTATCGGGCGGTTTGCGAGACCTACGCGCGGCGCGCCGGGATCGAGCTGGCGCTCGCCCCCTTAGTGGAAGACGGAACGACCGCGCCCGTGGAGGCGCTGGTTGACGACGCCACCGCCTGCGTCGCGGCGCAGTCACCCAACTTCTTCGGGTGCATTGAGGATGTCGCGCCCTTGGCGGAGGCAGCGCGGAAACGCAAAGCCCTGACGGTCGTCGCCGTCGCCGAGGCAATGTCGCTTGGCTTGCTGGTTCCGCCCGGCGCAGTCGGCGCGGACATCGTCGTCGGCGAGGGACAATCCTTCGGCGTGCCGCCCGCCTTCGGCGGGCCGCACCTGGGCTTTTTCGCCGCCCGCGAGCAGTTCGCTCGTCAGATGCCGGGCCGCCTGATCGGACAGGCCTACGACGCCGACGGCAACCGGGGCTTCGTCATCACGCTCGCCACGCGCGAGCAACACATCCGGCGCGAGAAAGCGACCTCGAACATCTGTAGCAACGAAGGTCTGTGCGCGCTGGTCGCCGCCATTTACTTGTCCACCGTCGGGCGGCGCGGGCTTCAAGAAGTGGCGACGCGCAACGTTCAGAAAGCGGCTTACCTGAAAAACGCCCTCGCGGCGCTGCCCGGCTTCGAGCTGGCCTACCGCGCCCCGACGTTCAACGAATTCGTCGTCAAGACGCCCGTCCCAGCCGCGCAAATCGTGGACGAGCTGCTTGCCGAGGACATCCTGGCCGGGCTGCCGCTCGCCCGCTACTTCCCGGAGCGAACGCGCGAGCTGCTGGTGTGCGCCACGGAAAACGCGACGCGCGCCGCCATGGACGACTTTGCGGCAAAGCTGGCGCGCTACAGCCCGGGCTAACGCCATGCGGACGCTCGACGAGCTCATCAAGCCCGCGGTGCGGCGCTTGCGCGCCTACACGCTGACGCCGCGCCCCGCGCCCATCAAGCTCAACCAGAACGAAAATCCGTTTGGCGTTCCGTCCGCCATCGTTGCGGAAACGCTCCGCCGAACGGCCGGGCGCGACTGGGCGCGCTATCCCGACTTCGTCCCAACCGACTTGCAGGCCACGCTGGCGCGATTCGCCGGCTGGCGCCCCGAAGGCGTCGTCATCGGCAACGGCTCGAATGAGATCATCCAGGCGCTGCTGACGATGCTGGTCGCGCCCGGCGCGGCGATCGTCCTGAGCGAGCCGACCTTCACCGTCTATCGCCTCATGGTCGAGGCGCTGGGCGGAACAGTGGTCAACGTCCCGCCCCGACCGGATTTCAGCTATGACCTGCCGGCGATGCTCGACGCGGCGCGGCGGGCGCAGGCCGTCGCCGTGATTCTCTGCTCCCCGAACAACCCGACCGGCGTCACGGCGAGCGAAGCGGAACTCTGCGCCCTGCTGAAGGCCTTCGATGGCTTTGTCGTCGTGGACGAAGCCTACCGCGAGTTCTGCGACCAGAACTGCGTTCCGCTGCTGGCCGACTTTCCGCGCCTCATCGTGTTACGAACCTTCTCCAAGGCCATGGCGATGGCCGGGCTGCGCATCGGGTACGGGTTGGTCGCGCCCGAAGTCGCCGCGGAGCTGAACAAAGTCAAGCTGCCCTACAACGTGAACTTCTTTTCGCTGACGGCGGCGCAGGTTGCCATCGAGATGTATGACGCCGAGCTGCGCCCGCTGGTTGAGCGCATCATCCGCGAGCGGGAGCGCGTGGCGGCGGCCATGGCTGACGCCGATTGGCTCACGCTGCTGCCGAGCCGCGCCAACTTCCATCTGCTGCATACGCCGCGCATCGCGCCCGGGCGACTGTGCGAGGCGCTCCTCGCGCGGGGCATCCTCGTCCGGGATATCAGCCACTATCCGATGCTGAGCGAATACATCCGCTTCAACATCGGCGCGCCCGAAGAAAACGACGCGCTCCTGGCTTTTTTCAAGGACGCCCGGCCAGGGGATTTCACATAGCGCGCTGCCGCGGAGCGGCGGGCGGGGGCGCCCCCGGCTTTTCCGCTTCCGCGGCCAAGCGCAGACCACGAACGAGCTTGGGCGGCGCGGAGGCGCCGGCGGCAGCGCGCTTCGCCAACGCTTCCAGCCCGCCCCAAGATGGCTTTCAAGTGAGCATTGAGGTTCTCGAAGCCGGCGCGTACGCCTCGGTGCAAGATGCCGGCCGGCCGGGCTGGCGGCGCCTTGGCATCGCCCCTGGCGGCTTCCTTGACGGGCTGGCCGCCGCCATCGCCAATCTGCTTGCGGGAAACGCCCCGAACGCGCCCGCGCTGGAAATGCACTTTCCCGCCCCGCGGCTGCGGTTTGCGCAGGCGACGTCCTTCGCCCTGGGCGGAGCGGATTTCAGCCCGGCGCTTGACGGACGCCCGCTGTCCAACTGGCGACGATATCGGGCGCCGGCGGGGCAAACCCTCAGCTTTCACGGGCCGCGCTATGGTCGCTGGGCTTATCTGTCCGTCGCTGGCGGGCTGGCGACGCCGCGCTGGCTTGGCAGCGCCGCCCTGGCGCCTTTCGCCGGACTGGACGGCCTGCTGGGCCGCCCGCTCCAAGCCGGCGACGCGCTTCCGCTGCGCCAAGGCGCGGCGGTGCCGGCAGCGCGCCCGGCGCTGGCTTGGGCGGCGCGGCCGGGCTACGCGCGGGGCGCTTGGCGGCCGATTCGCGTCATCCCAGGACCGGAGCTCGAGCGCCTCGCGCCGGACGCCCAGGCCCGCTTTTTCGCCGAAGCATTCACGGTTGGCGCGTCTTCCAACCGGCTGGCAACTCGCTTGGAAGGCGCGCGGCTGCATCTGGCCGCGCCGCTGGAGCTGGCGTCATCCGCCGTCGCCTGCGGCGTCATCCAGCTTCCGCCCGACGGTTGCCCGATGGCGCTCCTGGCGGGAGCCCAAACCATCGGCGGCTATCCGCGCATCGCCTCCATCATCGCCGCTGACCTGCCGGACTTCGTTCAGCTCCCGCTGGGCGCGCCGACGCGCTTCCAGCCGACGACCATCGCGGAAGCCGAGCGGGCGGCGCTGGCGCTCCGGCGACAACTGGAAAGATTGGCCGCCGCCATCGCCCTTACCGATGCAGGACAACGAGGCTGAAAACGACGACGTGCGCCAGCCACAGCGCGGCGGCTAGTCGCCACTGCAAGCGGATGACGGCGTAGGGGTCGGCAAGGCCGTATAGCCCGACCGGAAGCAGATTGAAGTTGGCCGCCATCGGCGTGGAAAGCGTGCCGCAACTGCCGGCCGTCAAGCCGAGGATGGCGACGAACGCCGGATCAAGCCCGAAGGGCGCGATGACGAGCGGAATGCCGACGCCAGTCGTGATGACGGAAAAAGCGGCGAAGGCGTTCCCGGCGAGCGCGGTGAACAGCGCCATGCCGAGAAAATAGGCAATGGCCGCTCCGATGGCGCTGCCGCGCGGAACAATGCCGCCAACGGCATCGGCCAGCAGGCGCCCAACGCCGGCAGCCGTAAACAGCAGCCCAAGCGAAGCGAGCAGTTGGGGCAGGAGGTGTAGCGGCCCGATGTCCTCGGTCAAGCGGCATCCGGCAGCGAGGGCGGCGCGCCCCGAAAAGCCGCCTGCCGCGAGCGCCACGCCGACCGCCAAAACGCCGCCCGCCGCCAGCCCGATGACTGCGCCGCGCCCGACATCGCCGCCGGAGAGCGCCGCCAGCCCAGCGACGGCGAAGGTCGCGGCTGGGATGGTCAGCGCGGGCCACAGGGCGCGCAGGCCCGGCGCGGGCGGCGCGCTGGAGGGCGGGGGCGTCGCCTGCATGCGGACGCCGCCGGCCGCCTCAATCCCAACCAGCGCGACGACCAGCAACCCGGCGACCCAGTGGGGGAGTTGCGCGCCAAGCCCAAACAGCGCGCCGAGCAAAAGCCAGTAGCCCGCCGCCGGCCAGCGACCAGCCCGCCGCCGGTCGCAGGCGATTTGAATGGCGTAGCCCCACAGCAGCGCGCCGATCAACGCGAAGGCGGCTTCCAGGACCGCCGGGCGCGCAATCGCGCGGGCGATGAACGATGCGCCGTCAGTCATCAGCTCGGTCTCCAGCAGTCGGCTCGCGCTGGGCGCTGGCGCGCTGAAGCCGGCGCTCGAGCCGCGCAAACTGGATGGCCGCCAGCCCAAGCGATATGACGACCATCGGGATGGCGTACAGCGAAAGCTTCACGACATCCGTCGGATAGCCCGCGCCTTTCATGACGCCCGCTACGAGCAAGCAGCCGGCGGAAGCCGGAAACAGGTTTTGGCCAAAGAAGTTGCCGTAGTTCTCAGCCGCCGCGACCGCCGCCTTGGCTTGCGCCTCGCGCACCGGAGAAGGCGCCCGCAACGCCGCTCCGGCCATGGGCGCGACAATCGGGCGCCCGAAGGCGACGTGTCCCTGAAGCCGCAGCCCCAGCGCCCCCATCGCGATGCGCGCCGCCTGAAAGCCAATCAGCACCCACGCGAGCGAAACGCTCGTCAGCCGTCCCATCAGGCGCGCCATGACGGCCTGCAGCCCCATGCGCTCGGCGAGCCCAATCGCGGGCAGGGTCAGCAAATAGAGCGTGATGACGCGATTTTCGACAAAAGCCTTGCCAAGCGTATCGAGAATGCCGGCGCGCGCCTCGCCGCCAACCAGCGGCATGCCAGCCAGGCCGGCGGTCACGAGCCCGGCGCTCAGGACCACGGGGCCGGTCGGCCAGCGCCGCGCCAGGCCGACCGCCAAAACGACGACGCCCAACAGCTTCCACGCCGACCACTCCCACCATGCGCCCATAGGGCCGCTGACCTCCCGCTGGAGCGAAACCTTATTGCGCGGGGCGGAAAGCGGCCGCGCCCCGCTCGGCGAAGCCGTCACGGGTAAAGCTGCACGAGCGTAATCCCGGCGTAGAAGTGTTTCAGAATCCGCTCGTGCGTATAGCCCTCGACCGCCAGCCCGTACGCCCCGACCTGACACATGCCGACGCCATGGCCCCAGCCGCGACCGATGAATCGAGCGCCGAGCAGCCGTCCGGCGGCGTCCCGCTCGCGGATGATGACAAACAAGTTTTCCCGCAGGCCCAGCGCTGACCGAATCTTCAGCCCCGTCAGCTCGCTCGTTCCGCGCGCTCCCGCGACGCGCAGCCGCGCCACGCGCCCCGAATCGCCGCGCGCCAGCGCCGTTATCTCGCGGACCTCGCCGACATTGACGCCCGCCCGGGCCAGTTGCGCCTGAAGCTCCGCCGCCGTCAGCCGGACCTCCCACCACGAAAACGGCGACGAGCGATCGCTGGTCGCGCCATTCATCATCGGCGTCACTTCGAGGTAGCGCGCGCGCCCGTCCGCGTCGGCGTAGAGCCGCGCCTGCTCGCCGCCAATCAGCTCCAGTCGCTCGACCGGAAGACATTCGCCGCCGAAGTTCCGAAACAAGTACGCGTCCGGCGCGATCAGCCAGCGCTGATCATCCCGCCCCTTGCCCATGCGCAGCGTCAGGGTCGAGCCATCGTAGGGGCGGGCCGTCCCGCTCTGAAGCGCCGGCAGCCCGCGCCCCATCAGCGCCCGCGCCAGCAAGCTCAGCGCCGCGCCGCGCGACACCGGGCGGTCGCCGCTCGCCAGCAGCGTCGGACGCAACGCTTGCTCCCGAAGAAAATAGGCCACCGCCGGGCGCTCTTCGGCGCGAAAGCGCTCGGCTTCCGTCCCGAGCCAGTAGCGGGCGTCCTCTGGCGTTATCAGGCGCGTCGGCGCTTCCGCGCCATAGAGCGCCGTCGCGAGCGCCTGCGCAAAGCCGCCCAACCGCGCGACATCGCCGGTCATCCGCTCGCTCGCGCCAGTTTGCGCCAGGCGCGCCGCCGCGTTGAGCCACAGCGCGATTTCGCGAACGGTCGCCGCCGCCGCGCAGTAGGCCGGCGTCGGATGCTCCGGCAGCGGAAACCCGGCGACCGTCAGCAGCGCCCAATCCCGGGCCAGGGAGCGCAGTTCCGGCTCGCGCCAGCTCTCGAGCGAGCGCGTCGAAGTCACCCACCGCCCGCCCCGCGACTGCGGCGCGACCAGCACGCTCTTCAAGTAAGGCTGCGGCGCGCCGAAAACGTATTCCGAGCTTTCCGTTCGCCCGCCGGAAGTCGAGGTGTAGAGCGCGTCAATTGGCTCGCCGTTGAAAGTGGCGACCACGCCGCGCGTTTCCAGCACGGCGCGGTCCGACAGCGGATGCTCCGAGCCGTGGCCGCGATACACCTGCGAGGCCGCCGTCGGCAGCAAGTCGTAGCCTTCCGCCGCGTACTTGCCGCGATTCTTCAGCGCGTAGGTGCGCGCCGCAATCGCCTGCGCCTTGAGCGCTTCCAAGTTGGAAAACGTCGCGGGCGAAAGCTCATTCGGGACGACGCCCCGCAAATAGGCTTCGAGCGGCGCGACATTGACCACCGTGAGTCGCCCGCGCCGGTTGAGAAACGCCTCGATCCGCCCTCGGTAGGCCTGTCCGCCAAGCTTGAGGGGCGCGCGGTCCTCATCCAGGGCGACGAAGGCGCAGGACTGCGCGCCGCGCAGCAGCGCTTCCCCGCCCTCGACCGTGACGCCCAGGCGCGGCGACGCCCCAGCCGGAGACGAAGGCGCATCCCGCGTCACAATCGGACGGCGAAAGCCGGCGTTGACCACGCTGACCATGAGCGCGTCGGCGTCTTCTGGCGCGGCGCAGTCCCCGACGACCACGCTGTAGCTCCGCTCGCGCGCGTCGTAGCGCGTCTGGACAGGGCCAGCGACGCGCTCGCGCAGGCGTCCGACGGCTTCCTCGGCCGCCTCGCGGGTCCTGAAGGCGGCAATCTCGACCCGATAGCGCTCGTTGCCCTTGGGCGGCGCAAGCTCGAGTTGCACAGTCGCCCTCCGCCCGCTGATCGGCAAGGTCGCGCCCGTTGCCGCGTCGAGGGCGGCCATGGCGCCGTCGCACGTTATGGCGGCGAAGTCGGCGTTGGTCGCCAACGCGATTCGAATGTCCGGCTCTGACGCGAGCGGCGCCGGGGCGGCGGCCGGCTCGACGACCCGGCGCGGGCGCGTCGCCTGCGCCGGCGCCAGGCTAGAGCTAATTGGACACAGCGCCAGCAGGAGCGCCAGCATTTGGCGCGTCAGGCGAGTCCAGGCGAAATGGCGACCGGCGAATTTCCCGCTCATCGAGATGGGAAGGCGTTGCGTCAGGCCAGGGGCGGTCAGGAGTTGAGGACAACTGTGAAGCCGTCCATTCCAAGGTCAAGCTTGGCTGAAGCTTATCACGGCGACCACGCTAGCCGCCAAGAACGGCTTCAATCGCTTCGGCGACTTCGGACACGGTCACGCGGCGGATGCATTCGGGCGCGGGGAAGGCGTGACAGACCGGCCCGGCGCAGGGGACGCACGGCAGCCGGTGGCGGGCGACGCGGTGCGGCGCGCTCGTCCAGGGCGCCCAAACCGCATCGTTGGAGGAGCCGAAAATGACCACGAGCGGCCGTCCGAAGGCCGCCGCGATATGCGCCAGCCCGCTGTCATTACCGACGAAAAACGCGCTGCCGGCAATGACGGCCATCGTCTCTGACAGCGGCAAGTCGGTGAAAAAAACCGCTCCCTGAGCGTTGGAAAGCGACTGCCGGACGGCCGCCGCCACCGATGCCTCGCCGGGCCCGACCACCACGACCGGCTGCAAGCCGCGCCGCGCCAGATAGGCGGCGATCTCGGCGAAATGCGCTGCCGCCCACTGCTTGCTCGCAAATGCCGCCGCCGGGTGAACGACCGCGTACGACCCGCGAACGCCCGCCCGGCGCAGCCTGGCGGCGGCGGCGGCGCGCGCTTTGGGGTCGCAGTACAGCTTCGAGCGCGGCGGCGGCGACGGTATGGGAACGCCGACCGCCTTCAGTAAGCCAAGCTGCTGCTCGACGCAGTGAACGACCGCTTTTTGCCACAGCTCGGTTGGCGGCGGCGCGCGGCGCGTCAGCAGCCACCGCGTGTTCGGCAGCGGGTAGCCAATCCGCTGCGGAATGCCCGCCAGCCGCATCAGCCAGGCGGCGGTCGCGCCGCCATGGAGGTTGAACGCCGCATCGAAGCCGCCCGCGCGCAGCCGCCGCGCGCTTTGCAGGCGTTGTCGCAGACCGGCTACCCCGCGCCGAGCGCGCGGAATTACGATCAGCTCGTCCACTAGCGGGTGCGGCTCCAGCAGCGGCGCGGAAAGCGGCTCGGTGACCACCGCGACGGGCAGCTCGGGGCGCCAGGCCTTGAGCGCGCTCAAGAGCGGCGTCATCAGCACGGTGTCGCCAATCGAGCGCAGGCGGAAAAGAATCGGTCGGTCAAAGGAGAGTGGCTTCATTTGGGAGTTCGCCTGAAGGCGGGTTCGCCTGAGACAGCGGGCGAGCGCCGCGCGCGAAAGCGGGGGTAGCGTCGCGCGCGGTTTACGTGTAGCTTTTCGAGCGCCTCGCTCGAAGCGTCCGGTCCGGCGGAAGCCAGATGACAATGCCGCGCCGCGGGACGCTTTAAGCCTGCGCCAAGCCTGCGCCCGGCGCGGCTGCCACAGCCAACGCAGCCCCTAGATCGCAACCCAATGATGCACAACCATTGCCAGACTATACAGCGGGCGGCGCGCGCCCTGGCGCTCCTGGCCTTTTCGCTCGCTCCAGTCCTGCTCGCTCCGGCCTACGCGCAGCGGGCCGTTGCCGGCGACCGCCCGCAGGACGCCGTGACCGAACGAACCATTGCCGGCGTCAAGACGCTCGTCAAGCGGCGCCCAGGCAGTCAGACCGTGGCTATCGGTCTCTTCTTCGCCGGCGGGTCGGGCGATGTCAGCCCCGCCCAGGCCGGCATTGAGGCGCTGACGCTGGCCACGGCGATCGAAGCCAGCCGCCGCTTCCCGCGCGAGGCGCTGCGGCGGGCGACGGCGCGGCTTGGGGCGAGCCTCGGTTATCTCGTGACATATGACTACTCGGCGCTGACGCTGGCGACGACGCGCCAGGCTTTCGAGCCGAGCTGGACGCTTTTCGCGGATGTCGCGCGACATCCGCGCTTTGAGCGGGAGGATGTCGCGCTGACGCGCGAGCGACTCATCGCCGCCCTGCGCGACGATGCGGATGACCCGGAAAGCATTCTCCAGCAAACCCAGGCGAAGGCGTTGTATGCCGACCACCCCTACGCCGCCGCGCCCAAGGGGACGCCGGAGACGCTGGCGCGGCTGGAGGCCACCGACCTGCGGGCGCGCCATGCGCGGCTGCTCGTCGCCAGGCGGCTGTTGCTGGTGGCGGTCGGCGATCTAGACCCCGACCTCATCGCCCAGCGGGCGGCGGCGCTGTTCGCCGGGCTGCCGGCCGGCGAAGCGCCGGAGCCCGTCCCGTCGCTTTCCTGGACAGCCTCGGATGTCACGCTGGCGGCGCGCCCGCTGCCGACCGACTACGTGCAGGGCGTTTACGCCGCCCCGCCCCTCGCCGCGCCCGACTTTCCCGCGTTGCGGCTGGCGGCGGCCGTTTTGCGCGACCGCGTGTTCGAGGAAGTTCGCGTCAAGCGAAACCTGTCCTACGCGCCAATGGCTTTTCTGACGGCGCAGGGCGCCAACGTCGGCGGCATTTACGTTTCCTCCGTGGACCCCAGCCAGTCCGTGGCGGTGATGCTGGACGAGATTGAGCGACTCAAGACCGAGCTGGTCGAGCCGGCGGAGCTGCGCGCAACCGCGGCGCAGTTCTTGACGACTTCCTACCTGGCCGAAGAAACCAACAGCGGCCAGGTCGGGACGCTCGCGCTCTATGAGCTGGTGGGCGGCGGCTGGCGCCAGGCCGCGACGGCGCTTGAGCGCCTGCAAGCCGTCACGCCGGAGCAGGCGCGGGCCGCGGCCCGGAAATACATGGTCAACCTGCGCTTCGCCATCGTCGGCGACGAGCGGCGCGCGCGCCGGCTGTCGCCCCAGAGCGCGCCGTCGCCCGCAGGGCGCCCGCTCGATTGACGCGCCTGGCTCGCCTCCGCTCGGGAAGCATCCGCAGGCGCTTGCTCTTTTTTCAGGCGCTTGTTTATACTGGGCGACTTATCTTGGGCGAGCGCAGGCAAGTCGGCGGCGGTCGGCGACGCCTGGCGCCTCCCCTGGGCAAGCATCCTTGATGGCGGGCAAGCCGCAGTCAGGCTTCACGGCAAGAGAGGTTGAGCGTTGGACATTGCCGAAACCATCGAGCGCCTTGTGACGGAGGATGGATTCGAGTTTGTCGCCTGCGAAATGAAAGGCGCCGGGCGGCGGCGCTTGCTGCGGGTCGTCGCGGACCACCCCGACGGCATCACGCTGGAGCAGTGCGCGGCGCTCAGCCGGCGCATTGGCGCCCGCCTCGACGAGCTTGACGCGGTGCCGACCGCCTACACCTTGGAAGTTTCCTCGCCTGGGGTTGAGCGAGGCTTGTACCGCTTGGCGGATTACCAGCGCTTCACGGGTCGCCGCGTGCGACTGCGAGCGACGACCCCGCGCGATGGCAAGCGGATTCTGCGGGGCTGGCTGCGGGAGGCGCGAGACCATTCTCCGCCGGAGATCGTTATCGTGAGCGACGCTGGCGCCGAGATGATTATCGCCCTTCCAGATATCGAGCAGGCGCAGCTTGAGGTTACTGCGGAAGACCTGTTCCGCGTGGCCGAGGAAAAACGCGCGGCGCGCGAGGGGACAGCCGCTACGCGGTCGTAACTGGGCGCGGGCGCAGGAAGGAAGCAGGTTATGTCATTGCTGTCAGAGCAGATTCAGGCCATTAGCCGCGACAAGAACATTGACCAGCGCATCATCATCGAGGCGCTGCAAGATGCCGTCACGGCCGCCGCCCGCCGGCATTTCAAGTCCAACGAGAACCTGATCGCCATCTACAACGAGGAGAGCCACCGCATGGAGCTTTACGCCGCCAAGCGGGTCGCCGAGGTGGTGGTTTCGCCGGAAACGGAAGTCTCCCTCGAAGAAGCGCTGCAAGCGGATGAGACGGCTGAAGTGGGCGACATGCTCTATGAGCCGCGGCAAGACCGCTTCGAGGAGCTGGGGCGGATCGCGGCCCAGACGGCGCGCCAGATCGTCGTCCAGAAAGTGCGCGAAGCCGAGCGCGAAAACATTTACAACGAGTATATCGGGCGCGTCGGCGAGCTGGTCCACGGCGTCGTCAAGCGCTTCGAGCGCGGGAACATCATTCTCGACATCGGGCGCATCGAGGTGCTGCTGCCGCGCTCGGAGCAATCGCCCGCGGAGTCGTTCAGCCAGAACGACCGCGTGCGGGTGGTGATTTCGCAAGTGACCAAGGACGCCAAGGGGCCGCAGGTGCACGTGTCGCGCACCAGCCCCGAAATGATCAAGCGTCTGTTCGAGATGGAAGTCCCGGAAATCTACGACGGCACCGTGACCATCAAGGCGGCGGCGCGCGAGCCTGGCGAGCGGGCGAAGGTCGGCGTCGCGTCAAACGACCCGGATGTGGACCCGGTGGGCGCCTGCGTGGGCATGAAAGGCTCGCGCGTGCAAGCCGTCATTCGGGAGCTGCGCGGCGAAAAGATCGACATCATCCCCTGGTCTGAAGACCCGGTGGTGTTTGCCGCCAACGCCCTTTCGCCGGCCAAGGTGAGTCGCGTGCAAATCACCGACTTCACCAATCAGCGCCTCGAAGTCATTGTCGAGGAATCACAGCTCAGCTTGGCGATCGGCAAGCGCGGGCAAAACGTGCGGCTGGCCTCGAAACTGGTCGGATGGAACATTGACATCCGCAGCGACGCGGAAATGAAGCGCGAGGTCGCCAGCCAATTCCAGTCGCTCCTGTCGCGACCGGATGTCCCGCTGGCGGACCTGAATGTGCTCAACCCAGCCTATGCGCAGTATCTCCAGAAGGCCGGCATCCTGACCATCGAAGAGCTGGCCCAGGCCAATGTCAACGATGTGGCCGGCATTCTCGACATCAGCTTTGATGAAGCGGTCGCGCTGATTGAGCAAGCCCGCCAGCTGTTGCCCCCGCCGAGCGCCGAGCTGGCCCCCGCCGCGGAAGACGCGCCCGCCATAGCGCCCGGCGCCGAGCCGACGGAGGAAGCCGCCCGCGAGGAAACGCTCGCGGAGGACGCCCGCCCGGAGGACGCCGCCCGGGCGGCGTTGACGGCGGAAGCGGATGCCACCGCCCAGCGCGCCGACGACCTGACGGCAGACGCCGAGGCAAGCGCCGGCGAAGCCGGCTTGAATGAGTCTAGCCCGAACAGCGCGGCTTTGCCCGTCGCGGAAGCGGACGCAGTAAACAACGACGCCGAGCTGTCGCCCCAGCCGGAAGCCTGAGCGCCTGGCGGGCATCCCGGGGAGAGGACAAGCGGAGGGTAAAAAGCGCGTATGACGACGAAAGTTAGAATTTACGACCTCGCCAAGGAACTCAAGGTGGACAGCAAGCGAATCATCGAAGACTTGCAGCGCATGGGCATCAGCGGCAGCTATGTCCCGTCCAGCAGCCTTGACCAAAATGTCGCCGAACGCGTGCGCGAGCGCTACAACCCCAACCGCCTGTCCGCCGCCAACCTCCCTCCGCCGGCGCCCAAGCTCCGCAAGCTCCCGCCGGGCACCATTGTGCCGAGCGTCGCGCCGCCGGTCGTCCCCGAAACGCCGGCCCCGACCGTGGCCAAGCCGGCCACGACCGTAACGGGCATTCGCCTGGTCAAGAAAGCGCCGGAGACAGCGCTGCCCAGTCTGCCGGCGGGCGCTGAAAGCCGCCCGGACAGCGCGCCGGCGCCGCTTCCGTCGCCCGCCGCCTCCCCCGAGGCGCCGCCGAGCTTGCGCGTCGTGGCCATCGCGTCGCCGAAGCCTGAAACCGTCGCGCCGGCGGCGAAAGCGCCCGCGCCGGAAACCTCGGCGGCGCCGGCCGCCAGCTTCTCGGCCACCACCGTCAAGCCCATCGTCGTCCCGCCGCCCGCCTCGCCCGCGAACGGCGGACACGCGGCGGCGCGGGCAAAAGAGCTGCCGCCATCACAACCCGTGATCCGAAGCTTCACGGCGCCCGCAATGCGCCCGCCGGCCGGCCCGCGGCCGGCGCTGGAAGCGCCGGCGCGGCCAGAGCGCGCCGGTCAGGGGCGCCCGGCTGAAGCGCGCGATGGGCGCGGCCCGCGGCCGCCGATTAGCCGCGTGCCATCGCCGGTCGACCCGACCGCGCCGCCTACGGCGCGCGTGACCTATGTGCCGCCGCCAGGCGGCGACCGTCCGCGCGGGACGCGCGGACGGCGTGGCGCGAAAGGGCGCCCCGAAGCGGTCGGCCGCGGGCGCGAGTTTGAGAAAGGCCTTTCGCGCCCAGATCGCGCCGCCGCCACCGCTCCGAAGCCAAAGCCGGTTTTCACGGAGCTCAAGTCGGTGACGGTAGTCGAGGGCACGACGCTCAAGGAGCTGGCTGAAAAAATCGAGGTCAAGCCCAAGGACATCGCGGCCGCGCTCTTCAGCCGGGGCATCCTGGCGACCATCAACCAGACGCTCTCCGAGGAAGCGATGCGGGAGGTCGCGCGCGAGTTCGGCTACGAGGTCACGGTCGGCAGCCTCGAGGAAATCATCAACAACCAGCAGGACACCATCGCCATCGAGACCGACTCGCTCGACGACATCGAGCCGCGCGCGCCGGTCGTGGCGGTGATGGGCCACGTCGACCACGGCAAGACCAGCCTGCTAGACGCCATCCGCAACACGCGGGTCGCCGCCGGGGAGGCCGGCGGGATTACGCAGCACATCGGGGCGTATAGCGTCGAAGTGCCCAACCCGGATAACCCCGAGGACAAGCGACGCCTCGTCTTCCTCGACACGCCGGGACACGAGGCGTTCACGATGATGCGCGCCCGCGGCGCGAAAGGGGCCGATGTCGCGGTGATCGTCGTCGCGGCGGATGACGGCGTGATGCCGCAAACCGTCGAGGCCATTGACCACGCGCGGGCCGCCAAAGTGCCCCTGGTGGTCGCCATCAACAAGATTGACAAGCCGCAAGCCAATGTCGAGCGCGTCAAGAAAGAGCTGGCCAACATTGGCCTCATTTGCGAAGAGTGGGGCGGCGACACGGTCATGGTCGAGATTTCGGCCAAGCAGCGCCGCAACCTCGACAGCTTGCTCGAAATGATCCTGCTGACCAGCGACATCCTCGACCTCAAGGCCCCGACCAAGCGCCTGGCTTCAGGGGTGGTGCTGGAAGCGCGGCTCGACAAAGGGCGCGGCCCGGTGGCGTCGGTGCTGGTCCAGCAGGGAACGCTCCGGGTCAGCGATCCGGTCATCGTCGGACTGCACTTTGGCCGCGTCCGGGCGCTGATTGACGACCGCGGCCGTAACGTGACCGAAGCCGGACCGTCCGTGCCGGTCGAGGTGCTGGGCCTGCAGGGCGTGCCCAAGGCCGGAGACATCTTTCAGGTCGTGGATGACGCCAATCGGGCGCAGGATTTGGCGAACTACCGGCAGTCGAAGTTCCGCATGGCGCAACTGATGAGCAGCGCCGCGCGCGGTCTCGAGGACATGTATGAGCAGATGAAGAGCGGTCAGCTCAAGGAGCTGCTCGTCATCCTCAAGGCCGACGTGCAGGGGTCGGTCGAGGTGCTGCGCGAAACGCTGCAGAAGCTTTCGACCGAGCGCGTCAGCGTGCGCGTCATCCGCGCCGATGTCGGCGCGATTACGGAATCCGACGTGATGCTGGCGTCAGCTTCCAATGACATGTCGCGCGTTTGCATCATTATCGGCTTCAACGTCCGCCCCGCGCCGCGCGTGGCGGAGCTGGCCAAGCAGGAGCGAGTGGACATTCGCTTGCACAGCATCATCTACAAGGTCGAGGAGGAGATGCGCAAAGCCATGATCGGCATGCTCGACCCCTTGACCAAGGAAGTCGAGCTAGGGCGCGCCGAAGTGCGACAGGTGGTGAAAGTGCCGAAGGTGGGGAATATCGCCGGGTGCTTCGTTGCGGACGGCCTCGTCAAGCGCGCTGCCAAAGCGCGCCTGATTCGGGATTCGGCCGTCGTGTACGAAGGCGAAATCGCCTCGCTGCGCCGCTTCAAGGACGATGTGTCGGAAGTCAAGGCTGGCTTCGAGTGCGGCATTGGCCTCGACCGGTTTTCCGACATCAAGGCGGGCGACATCATCGAGTGCTACACGCTCGAGAAATACGCCGCGACGGAGCTGTAACCCGACCCATGCGACGCCCCGCCAGCCACGCCAAGCCGAGCGCTTCCGGCAGCCATCGCCGGGAGCGACTGTGCGAGGCCTTTCGCTTGGAAATCGACGAGATCATCCAGTTCGAGCTGATGGACGAGCGCGTGGACGCCGTGGGCGTCCGCCATGTGGCGCTCAACGCGGCGGGAACGGCGGCGCGCGTCTATGTCAGCGGCGATGGTCGCTCTGAAGCGGATTTCGCCGCCGCGCTGCGGGCGTTGAATGAGGCAGCCGATTTCATTCGGCGCTCGCTTGGGCAGCGCCTGAGCCTGCATCGCGTCCCAACGCTGGCGTTCGTTTTCGACAAAGCCCTGCTCTCCGCATCCCGAATCGAAGCCATTCTGGATGAGGAGCGCGCCCGCTTTGCAGGCCGCCCGGCGACTGACGACGCCGGACCCTGATCGCGCTGAAGACGGGGCATCCAGGTTGTCGGTCTGGACTTCCCATACGGAGTTGAAACCCTATGCTCAGTCAGGTGGTCGAGCTCATTGAGTCGAAGCGCCGCTTTCTGATTACGGGCCATGCGCGTCCCGACGGCGACAGCACCGGCTCCTCGCTGGCCCTTTACTGGGCGCTGCGCGCCCTGAACAAAGACCCGGTCGTGATCATGCGCGACCCGATTCCGTCGGCCTACCAGGAACTGCCTGGCGTGGGCGACGTGATCATCCGGCCGGCGCTCGACGAGCGCTACGACGCGGCCTTTGTCATCGAGTGCAGCGATATCGACCGCCCCGGGCTGCCCGGGCTTGAAAAGCAGTTCATCGTCAACATCGACCACCACACCACGACGGCGCTTTTCGGGCAGATCAACTGGATAGACGCCACGGCGGCGGCCGTGGGCGAAATGATCTACAACCTCTGCAAGGCGCTTGGCGTCCCCATCAGCCAGCCGATTGCCGAGTGCATCTATGCCGCGCTGCTTTCCGACACGGGATCGTTTCACTACGCCAACACGACGGAGCGGACGTTCAAAATCGCCTCCGAGCTGGTACGGCGCGGCGCGCGCCCGGCGCATGTCGCGCGGGCGCTGTATGAATCCTATTCGTTCGGCAAGATCAAGCTGCTGGGGAGCGTCCTGTCGACCCTCCAACGGGACGAAAGCGGGCGCGTCGCCTGGGTCACGATGACGCGCGATATGATGGAAGCCGCCGACGCGACCGAAGACGATCTCGAAGGCATCGTCAACCATCCGCTTTCCATTCGCGACGTCGAGGCGGCGGTTTTCTTCAAGGAAGTCCACCCGGGGCAGTTCCGCATCAGCCTGCGGTCGAAAGGCGGCGTGGACGTGTCGAAAATTGCGGAACGCTTTGGCGGCGGCGGGCACAAGTGCGCCTCTGGCTGCACTGTCGCCGGCAACCGGACAACCGTCGAGGACTGCGTGCTGTCCTCGCTCCAGTCGGCGCTCGGCAGCGCCTCGCTGGCGGCCGACTGACGCCCCAGCCAAGACGGCGGAACGCCCATGCCAACCACTGACGCCCCTTCGCTCAATCGCAAAGACCCGGCGACGGCTTCCCGCCTCGCGCCGGTCGCGGTCTCAAGGCGAATCGTCGCCTGCCTGGCGGGCTGGCTCGTTCCGGGCCTCGGTCACGCTCTGCTTGGGCGCCATGGGCGAGCGGCGCTGATTGGCTTCAGCATTTACGCGATGACCAGCCTGGGACTCCTCATGCGCGGTCACCTCTACTCGCCCTTCGATCTCGACGAGCTGTTCTCCTTTCGGGATATGCTCTCGAAAGTTTGCCTGATCGGTCAGATCGGCATCGGCGCGCTTCAGCCGATCTTGATCGCGGTGGGCGTTGGCACGGACTTTGAATTCAAGGCCGCGACCTACGAGTATGGCACATACTTTCTCGTCGTGGCTGGCTTGCTCAACTATCTGGCGATCTTCGACGCCTTCGATATCGCCAAGGGTCGCAAGGCCTAAGGCCAAGGACGCTTCCGCTATGCACCTGCTGGTCATGATGACGTTCGCCGCGCTGACCGCGACGACGCTCGCCGCCATCACCAACGAAGCCGAAACGCCGCGCGAGCGCCTCGTCTTCGGCCTCAAGACCTTTGGCGGCTTTGTCGGCATCGGTCTCGTCATCAGTTGGATCATTTACTTCATTCCCTAGACAGGCGATTCTCTGGGCGCGCGGCGAGCGGGAGGCATCCCGCCGGCTTCGACAGCCGGGCAGGACCGGACAGATATGGCGAGCGACTGGCATCTGACGGACGATAAGCTGCGGGAAGAGTGCGGCGTTTTTGGCATCTGGGGTCACCCGGACGCCGCCCGCCTGACTTACCTTGGGCTTTATTCGCTTCAGCACCGCGGGCAGGAATCGGTTGGCATCGTGACGAGCGACAGCGAGCGGCTCCATGCCATTCGCGGCATGGGCGAGGTCAACGAAGTCTTCACCGAGTCGGTTCTCGACAAGCTGCCTGGCCATTGCGCCATTGGCCACGTGCGCTACTCGACGGCCGGCGAAGTCTCGCTCAACGAGGCCCAGCCCTTTTCCATCAAGTGTCACCGGGGCGAGATCGCCATTTGTCACAATGGCAACTTTCCCTTTGCCGACGCGATGCGCGCCGAGCTGGAGCGCGAGGGGGCGATTTTCTCCTCGACGAGCGACACCGAAGTGGTGCTGCACCGGCTTGCCCGCTCGCGCCGCGACGACCTGCGCGACGCCATCGCCGAGGTCTTTCGCGATCTCGAAGGGGCGTATTCCATTCTCATCCTCACGCCGGACTGCCTGTTCATCGTGCGCGACCCGCGCGGCTTTCGCCCGCTTTGTCTCGGCGAGCTGGACGGGGCGCAGGTCGTGGCTTCGGAAACGTGCGCTTTCGATCTGATTGGCGCGACGTACCTGCGGGACATCGCGCCGGGGGAAATCCTGGCCGTGAATCGCCGGGGCGCGCAGTCGGAACGGCCGCTCCCGGCCCAGACGCCGGCCTTTTGCATCTTCGAGCATGTGTATTTCGCCCGCCCCGACAGTCGCATTTACGGGCGCAGCGTCAACAAAAGCCGCCACAAAATGGGCAAGCAACTGGCCCGCGAGCAACCGGTCGAGGCGGACATCGTCGTTCCGGTGCCGGATTCCGGCGTTGCAGCCGCGATTGGCTACGCCGCTCAGTCGGGCATCAACTTTCGGTTTGGGCTGGTGCGGAATCACTACATCGGGCGCACGTTTATCGAGCCGGCGCAGTCCATCCGCAACTTTGGCGTCAAGGTCAAGCTCAACCCGGTGCGCGATTTGATTGAAGGGCGGCGCGTCGCGCTAGTGGACGACTCGCTCGTGCGCGGAACGACCAGTCGAAAAATCGTCGAGATGCTCCGCCAGGCCGGGGCGCGGGAAGTCCACTTGCGGATTAGCTGTCCGCCCACGATTTCGCCGTGCTACTACGGCGTGGACACGCCCTCGCCGGCGGAGCTGATCGCCGCGAGCCAATCCACCGAGGACATCCGGCGCTTCATCAATGCGGACAGCCTGGGCTATCTCAGCCGGGAGGGGCTGCTGGCGGCCTGCGGCGCGGACGAGGGGCTTGAGTTTTGCACGGCGTGCTACACGGGCAAATACCCGCTGCCCGTGCCGCTTCGCGCCGTTGGGCGCAGCGGCGGCGCCGGCGGCTAGCGCGCCTTGCGCGGCGCGCCTGGGCAGCGGCGCTGGCTCGCCGCGTCGGTTTCCAGTGGAAAAGCCCTGGTGAATCATCTAGTATCGCCTCGCCAACGAGGCAAAGTTGACCACACTGCGCAACCGACTGTGTTTGTGATCGCGTCTTACCCGCTGCGTCAGAGCGGTTTCCGGCGTGCGCGCCGCCACATGAGCGTGGACGTATGATTGGCACTTACCTACTCCACTACAAGCTGCTCAAGAAAATTGGCGAAGGCGGGCAGGGCGAAGTCTATCAGGCGGAAGACACCCGCCTGCGGCGCGTCGTCGCCATCAAGATCCTGCCTGCCGAGCTGGTGGCGGATGACAAGACCCGCAAGCGGTTCTTGCGCGAGGCGCAGCTCGCCTCCGCGCTCGATCACCCCAACATTTGCACCGTTTATGAAATCAACGAGGATCGCGGGCTGCACTTCATCGTCATGCAGTACCTCGAAGGCAAGCGTCTCAAGCAAATGGTGCGCGGGCGGGCGCTGGACCTGGAAAGCACCCTCTCGATTGCCGTCCAGCTTGCCGATGCCCTGTCCGCCGCGCATGAGCGCGGCGTCATCCACCGCGACGTCAAAGCCACCAATGTCATCGTCAACGAGCGCGGGCAGGCGAAAATCCTGGACTTCGGCCTCGCCAAGGCGACCACGAAAACGATTGGCGACGAGTCCGTGATGGAACTGACGCAGGCGGGCGTGCCGTTTGGCACGGCCGGCTACATGTCGCCGGAACAAGCCCGCGGCGGGCTTATTGACGCCCGCTCGGACGTATTTTCGCTTGGCATCGTCATTTACGAAATGGCGGCCGGACGACTTCCCTTCCAGGGCAAAAGCAGCGTCGATGTCATGCACGCCATCATGCACGAGCCGCTGCCGCCGTTGTCCTCCTTCAACCCGGCTGCGCCGGAACGACTACAATCCATTCTTGAAAAGGCGACGGCGAAGGAAGTGACGGCGCGCTACCAGACCATGCGCGACTTCCAGGGCGAGCTCAAGCAACTGCTCCGCGCGGTTCAGATGCAACTGGGTCAGCCCCTGACGGACGATTCCCTGTTGCCCCTGGTCGCGCCGCGGCACGAGCGAGGCAACTGGCTCACCGGCGGCGTGGTCGGGCGACTTATCAGCCGCCTGCGTGGCGGGACGGAGCGCCCGCCGACCGGTCAGCCGACCGCGTCGCCGTCGGCGACGCGGGGGCCGGTCGAGCCGGCGGTCGAAAGCGGCGAGAAGAAAGCTGAAGACATCGCCGACAAAGGGCATGCGCTCCGCGACTCCATGCCTAGCTCGTGGCGCAGCACCGAGAAGCGCTCCATCGCCATTCTTCCCTTTCGCAACTTGAGCGGCGATCCGCAGACCGATTTTTACAGCTTTTCGCTGGCCGATAGCGTCATCACGGAGCTGGCCGGGGTGAAGTCAATTGTCGTGCGCCCGTCGAGCTACATGTCGAAGTACCAGGGGCGCGACCTCGATCCCATTTATGTGGGCAACGAGTTGCAGGTTGACGCCGTGATGACGAGCGCCTACGTCAAGTCCGGCCATCGGCTGCGCGTGACGCCGCAGCTCATCGATGTCCATACAGGCGAGATTCTCTGGAGCGACAAAATTGACCTCGACGCCCAGGACCTCATCACGCTCCAGGATACGCTGGCGCAAAAAATCTGCGAGGAGCTGCGCGTCCGCATCAGCCAAACCGAGCAGGAGCGCATCGCCAAGCCCACTACCCGCAACGCCGAGGCCTTTGAGTACTACCTGCGCGGGCGCAACCAGCTCCAGCGGTTTCGCCAGACCATGCTCAAGGACGATTTCAGCGCCGCGACCGAGATGTTTGAAAACGCCCTGGCCTGCGATCCCGGCTTCGCGCTGGCGCACTCTGGCATGGGGCTGTGCTACGTCGAGTATGTGCTGAAAGGCATCGGCGGGTCCCTGCATTTCGAGCGCGCCGCGGAACGCTTCCGGCAGGCGCTGACGCTGGACGATTCGCTGATTGAGCCGCAGATCAACATGGTCTATTACTACCTGCTCAAGGGCGAGAAGGCGCGCGCCCGCGAGCAGGCGCGGCGGATGCTGGCCATTGCGCCCAACGATCCGGCCGCCCACAACACGGCCGCCTATCTGCACCGGTGGGACGGGCTGTACGGCCCGGCTTTGTCCGAATACGACGCCTGCCTCCGGCTCGATCCGACCGATGTCGTCCGCGTCTCATATAACCGCGCGCGCATCGCCATGTATCAGGGGCATTACGAGGAAGCGCTCGAGCACCTTGACGGGGCTTTGTTCGTCGAGCCGAATCACCCGTTCGCCTCGATGGTGCTCGGGCAGGTGCTTTACTACCAGGGGGAGCACACGGCATCGGCGCGGACGTTCCGGGAGCTGTTCGATCGCAACCCCGACCTGCATGGGTTTCGCCCGATCTACGCCCTGGGCTTCGTCATCGAGGGGCAGCCGGATCGCGCCCGCGCGCTCATCAACGACGCCGTGCGCGAAATTGCCAACGCCGACGGCGACGCCGCCTACTGGCTGGCTACGCTCTATGCCGCGCTCGGCGACGACGATGATGCCCTGGGCTGGCTGCGGCGCGCCGCAGCGCTGGGCAATGAAAACTATCCGTGGTTCATCTCGAATCCCGACTGGGCGCGGCTGCGCGAGACGTCGGCGTTTCAGGCCATCGTCGAGCCGATTCGGCAAAGCTGGGAGCAGCTCATGCAGCCGTTTCTCAACCCGCCCGCCGCGCTCCCAATGGGCGGCGACGCCACGGCGTGAGCCGCCGCTCGCTTTGCCTGGAAACTTGCGCGTTCTCTATTTGCTCGACTCGCTCAACCGGGGCGGCGTCGAGACGCTGACCTTGGCGACCTGTCAGAAAGCGGAAGCGGTCGGCATCGAGGCCTCGCTCGCCGGATTTGGCGAGGGCAGTTTCGCCGCCGCCTTTCGAGCCTTGCCGCGATCATTTTTCCGAAGGCGACGGGCGCCGTTCGACCCCTGGCTCGCCAGTTGGCTGCGCCGCCTGATGCAAGCCGAGGGCATCGCGCTCGCGCACGCCAATCAAGCGGTCGAGGCGCTCCATGCGTGGCGGGCGCGGCGCGGGCTGCCGGTCAAGCTGGCGCTGACGCTGCACAACCTCGCCTACGACGCCAAGAACCGCTGGGCGCTGGCCTTTCTCGCGCCGCGCGTGGATGCCATCGTGGTCGTTTCCGAGGCCGCCCGGCGGTGGCATGAAGCCAATGGGACGCTTCGCCACGCCCGCCGCGTCACGGTTCTCCCCAATGGCGTTCCCGACTTCAGCCTCGCGCCGGCGACCGCCCCGACAACCGCGCTGAAGCCGGGCGGGCCGACGCTTGGCATGATCGCCAACTTTACGTCTGTCAAGGATCACGCCACCCTCTGCCGCGCGTTGCCGGAGGTTTTCGCCCGCCATCCGGCGGCGCAGTGCGTCTTCGCCGGCGCGGCGCAGGATGCGCGGCTCTACCGCGAGGCCCGCGCCCTCTGCGCGCGGGCCGGCATCTTGCACCGCGTTCGCTTTCTGGGCAGCCGCCCGGCTAACGAGGTTCTGCCGACGCTGGATGTCTTCGTGCTTTCCTCGCGCAGCGACACTTTCGGCATCGCGCTGGCGGAAGCCATGCTGGCCGGGCTGCCCTGCGCGGCCTCGGACATTCCGGCCCTGCGCGAAGTCGCCGCCGACGGCGCGGCCGCCGCGCTCTTTCGCGCCGGGGACGCGGCGGACTGCGCCCGCGCGCTCAATCGCCTGCTGGATGACGCGCCCTACCGCCAGGCGCTGGCCGCGCGTGGACAAGCTCATGCGCGCGGGCGTTATACTTTGACGGCGTACCTCGCTCGGTTGCGCGATTTCTACGACCAGGTGCTTGCCTCGTGACCCTTGCCGCGCTGGCCGATAGCGCGTTTGCCGCCGGCGTATTCGTTGCCGTTCCCTCGTTTGGTCATGCGCGCTTTGTCGCGCGCGCGCTGCGCTCGATTTTTCGTCAAACCCGGCCGCCGACCAAGCTGCTCGTCATTGACGACGCCTCGCCCGACGACTCGGCGCGCGTCATCGCCGAAACGCTGATCGACTGCCCTTTCCCCTGCGAATTCATCGCGCATGCCGTCAATCGCGGCTTGTGCGCCACGCTCAACGAAGCTCTCGCTCACTGTGACGCGCCTTACTTCGCCTACCTTGGCTCGGACGACCTGTGGCTGCCTGATTTTCTCGCGACGCGGACGGCGATGCTGGCGGCGCGCCCGCAAGCCGTCCTGGCCTATGGTCACGCGCTGATCATCAACGCCGACGATGACATTGTGGACGACACGCGCTGGTGGGCGCGCTACGCGGATGGCGACGCGCGCGCCATGCTCCTGCGCGGCGGCGCGCCGATGAGCGCCACCGTCCTGTATCGAGCGGCGGCGCTGGCCCGCTTTGGCTGGAACGAGCGGGCGCGACTGGAAGATTATGAGTTGTACCTGCGCCTGTGTCGGGCGGGCGAGTTCGCCCTTGATCAGGAAGCGCGCGCCGCCTGGCGGCGTCATGGAGGCAATACCAGCCGGGACGCGAGCTTCATGCTGGCGGAAACGCTGGCTGCGCAAGCGCGGACGGCGGCGTGGATGGGGTTATCCGAGGCTGAGCTGCGGCGCGCCAACCTGGAGTTGACGTGGACTTATGCCGAGGCGCTTGCCCGCGGCGGCGCGCGCCGCC
>CALCKX010000002.1 GCA_937966115.1 uncultured Chloracidobacterium sp.
TCGCCGCCGAGCCACGCGGCGGCGACGATGAGGGCGGCCGTCAGCCGCGCTGGAAGCCAATTGGCGATGTCATCCAGGCGGGCGGCGCATTTCCCGAACCAGAAATAGCGCTCATCCGCGTGACCGATACAGGAATCGAGCGTATTGATGGCCTTGTACGCCAGGGCCGCCGGAACGCCCCCGACAGCGAGGTAAAACAGCGGCGCGACGATGCCATCGGAGGCGCTTTCGGCCAGCGTCTCGACCGTTGCCCGGCAGACTTCGCCCTCGCTGAGATGCTCTGTGTCACGGCCGACGATGCGGGCGACGCGCCGCCGCGCGCCGGGCAGGTCGCCGTTGAGCAGTCGGTCGGCGACGCCGGCGGCTTCATCCAGCAGGTCCTTGGTCGCCAGCGTCGTGGCCGCCAGGTAGGTCAACGCCATCGCTCCAACGACCGGCGACCACGCGCATAGCTCGCGCAACGCGAGCAGGCTGGCGCCGTAACTCAGCCCGACCAGCCCGAGCGTCAACGCCGCGCCGGCTAGGAACGCTGTCGCCGGCCCGCGCGCCAGCGGGCGCAAAGCGCGCTCGCCGGCGGCGATGGCCGCGCCCATCCAGCGCACCGGGTGCGGCAGCCAGGGCGGATCGCCAATCAGGCGGTCAAGCGCGTAAGCGGCGGCGAGCAATATGGGCGACATCGCGCGTTATCCGGATTGACTGCGCGGCGCTGTAGCCGAACGCAACCAAACGCGTCTCATCGCAGAGACGCCAGTTTTGGGAACACGCGCTGGAAAGCGGACAGACCACGGGGACACGCCGCATCGGCGCATCCAAAGACGACTGTCGGCCGCGCCGCTTCTTCCGCGAGAAGCTTTCCGCGCGCGGTTTCGGGCAGGTCTCCTGACTTCGCCAGCTTGCGCCGGCCTTCCCGCGCTCATTCAAGCGCAGTGGCCATCGTGGAGAGGCGCAAGCGTCCAATTGGCGTCACAGTGGCGGGACCGCGCGGGATTTGCACCCGCTTCCCTATTCTCCCGCCGCTCGCGCGGAGCGGCGGACACCCGAAACCAAGGAACGTATCGCTGCTAACCAACCTATACCCTGGCTGGCGAGGGCGCAAGCGGCGATTTTTGGCAGCGTCCCGACGGCCGGGCGCATCAGCGCGCGGCGGGACTTCCAGAGCCAACTTTGGGTTGCAGAGCGAGCTTTGGGATGGGCGGAAAAAAGGCGCGCCGGCGGCGCGGCTCGCTATAGCCCGGTCAGACGGTCGGCGATGTACTCTTCAGCCGAAGCCGACTCCGACGCAACGGCCTCGCTTGGCAGCGCGGACGGCAGCGCCTTGGCGCGACCGCTGCCATGACCGTTGCGCTGCCCGCCGACCGCCGCCGCGTAGGCCGGCGCCGCCTGGATGGGCGGCGGCAACGGCAGCGTCGCCGCCGCCATCACCAAGTCGGACTTCCCGCGATGCCGGAGCGCCTCGATCAGAAAGTTTTCAAACATCCGCCGCCCGTCGCGGCTTTCATTGCGGTGCTCCCACGGGCTAGGCAGCTTGCGCCAGTCCTCGAAGGACTTTTCGAGATGAAACTGAACGCCATAGAGGAGCTGTCCATCGCTCCGCTTGACCATGATCTGGTTGCGAGTCAGCTCGCTTTTAGCCAGCAGCGAAAAGCCGGGCGGCACGCGCTCCAGCATCAACCCGTGGTTTTGCCAGACGCGCAGCGTGTTTTTCGGCAGTCGCCGTCCGCGCTCGGTCAGAATCCCGGCGAAGAGCGGGTCTTGCGGACGCAACACGTTGATGAGGTAGTACTGATACTCGCGCATCCGCTCCGACCGCTTCTCCCACGGGGCGAAGCCGTCGAGCGTCACCACGCGCGCTCCGAACGCCTGCCCCAGAATTTGGTGGCCGCCGCAGATGCCGAGCACCGGAATCGTGGTCCGTCGGAGGAATGACTCGAGGCGAGCAATCAAGTCGGGATGGTACAGATCGAAGTCCCGTAGCGTTCCGCTGATGATAATGGCGTCCGGGTCGAAATCGGCTACCCTGGCGTCGGTCAGCTCGTTCAGGCGCGTCACCAGCCAGTGGGGTTTCAGGATCAGGTTGTTGATGTTCTGGGTAATGTTGCCCATGGCGAAGCCGGCGATCTTGCGCTCTTCGGCCACCCAGGCTTCAGCGTCAAAGTTAGGCTCGCGCTTGGCTCTCTCGCTTAGGTCAGATGCGCAAGCGATGAGGTTGTCCAAAATGAGCACGCGCATGTACTCGATGCGCTGGAGGATGGGTTCAAACTCGCAGTAATCTTTCCACTGTCGCGCCATAAGGAGCTACACCTTTCCTGTCGCGGGGACGCCATTGGAAACAGTTCGGTAAAAAGTGATGAACAAGAATGTTGCACGTTAAGCCAACCCCGGAAGGCTTGTCAAAGCGCCGCGACCAGCTTCGCCAGGATTGCGCCCGGCTCCAGTCCCGACTATGCTTGTTTTCCTGCGATGCCATTGCCTATTCCAAAGAAATCTGAACTTGTCTTCAGGAAACTTATCATGTCGGCCTCAGTTATCGCACCCGTCAATCCTCAAGCGACCTCGCAGGCGACCGCGGAAGCGCTTCTGCGCGACGCTCGCGCGCGCCGCCCAACCTTCTTGGATGAGCGCTTTCAAGGGTTTACCGCGGCTGTGACATTTCGCGAGGACGCCCGGGCGCTGAGCGGCCGCGTGACGCTCAAAAGCATCCGCGACATCGCCTTCGCGTTGCCCGGAGCGAGCGCGGAAAGCCTTCAGTGGCTCCAGAGCGTTTTGGCGATGAACATCGCCCATCGCCTGGAGCGCGCGGGCGGACTGCCCGTTCCGACCGATTATCCGGCGCGCCTGGCCGAAGGGGAGGAAAACGCCCTGGGCGTCAAGGTGGTCTTCGAGGGCGACCCGCTGGAGTCGAGCTATCGCATTCAGGACGGCGTCATCACCGAAGTCTGTCGGCGGATGCACGGCGCGCGCTTCACGATTACCACGCTCGAAGCCGTGACGACTGAAGACGGGCGCCGCCTCCCCAAGCACTATGTCGTGATCCACTTCGACCCGGAAACGGGCGCGCTATCGAGCGTGGCGCAATATACCGAGCTATATGAAAAGGTTGGCGAGATGTATTTGCCCAGCCACATCCGCGTCGTCGAGACCAGCCGCGCCAAGACCACGGTTCGCGCGCTCGACCTGGGCGACCTCGAGCTGTTGTCGAGCTAGTCGCCTATGACGATCCGCGAACGCCTCCTAGCCGACCTCGTCGCCGCGCTCAAGGCCAAGGACGCGCCCCGCCTCGAAGCTCTGCGCTTGGTCAAGGCGGCGCTTCAGAAGCGGGAAATTGAAATCCAGCATCAGCTCGACGACGCCGAGGCGATGGCGCTGCTCGCGACGCTTATCAAGCAGCGCCACGAAGCCGCCGCCGCCTTTGCCAAGGGCGGGCGCGACGACCTGGCGGCCAAGGAGCGCGCCGAGCTAGAGCTTCTGGAAAGCTACTTGCCGCCGCCGCCGAGCGCCGACGCGCTCGACGCGCTGGTGACCGCCGCGATTGCCGAGACGGGCGCGAAGTCCGCGAAAGACATCGGGGCAGTGATGCGGGTCGTCATGGCAAAGCTGACCGGGCAGCGCGTGGACGGCAAGGCCCTCAACGACCTCGCGCGCGCCAAACTTTCCTAGCGCGACTTTCCTAGCGCGATTGGATGACACCCTATGAGCGACAGCAAAGGCGACAGCGCGGCATTCAGCGAATGCCATCTCGTCGTGGACAGCCTCGCCGAGGGCTTCGCCCGGCTCATCCTTCACGGCGACGCCCAAGCTTACTTTGATTGCCCGGCGCGTCTCCTGCCGGAAGGCGTGCGGGAAGGCGACCACCTGCGGGCGACCTTCCGCCGCGACGACGAAGCCCGCGCCCGCGAGCAGGCCGAGGTCAAAAGCCTGCTCCGCGAGCTGACGCAGGGCAGCGACCCCGACCAAAAAGATTTTTACCTCTGATGGAAAGCCGCTGTGATTACCTACCGTGACGCAGGCGTGGACATCGCCGCCGCCGCCGAAGCCAAGCGCCGCATTGGAGCGCGGGCGCGGGCAACCTTCAATGCGCAGGTCCTGAGCGACATCGGCGGCTTCGGCGCGCTGTTTCGCCCCGACTTCAGGAACGCGTCCGACCCGGTTCTCGTCGCCAGCGCCGACGGCGTGGGCACGAAGCTCAAGATCGCCTTCCTGACTGGCGTCCACGACACGGTGGGCTACGACCTCGTAGCCCACTGCGTCAACGATATTCTCGCGCAGGGCGCGCGACCGCTGTTTTTCCTTGACTACATTGCGACAGGGCGACTCGCGCCGAACATTGTCGCGGCAGTCGTGGACGGCCTCGCGCGCGCCTGCCAAGCGTTCAACTGCCCGCTCATCGGCGGCGAGACGGCTGAAATGCCCGGCTTTTACGGGGACGGGGAATATGATGTCGCGGGCTTCATTGTCGGCTGGGCGGATCGGGCGCGCATCATTGACGGAAAACGCATCGTCGCGGGCGACGTAATCCTAGGGCTGCCTTCGCTTGGCCTGCATACCAATGGCTATAGCCTCGCCCGGAAGCTTTTTTTCGAAACCGCCCGCTATGAAACCGACACCCTGGTAGGGGCGCTGGGCTGCACGGCGGCGGAGGAACTCCTCAAGCCGCACCGTTGCTATCTGCCAGTCCTCGACCCGCTGCTTGACGGCGGTCAACTGAAAGGGCTGGCGCACATCACCGGCGGCGGCTTGCTCGACAACGTGCCGCGCATCCTGCCCGACGGCTGCGCGGCGACGCTTCGGCGCGGAAGCTGGCCGGTTCTGCCGGTTTTCGCCCATTTGGTCGAGCTTGGGCGGCTTTCAGAGGAAGAGAGCCACCGCGCATTCAACATGGGCATCGGCATGGCGGTCGTGGTCGCGGAGACGGACGCCGCCGCCGTCAGCGACGCCATCCGCGCTCAAGGATGCGAAGCTTTCGTCATCGGGCGCATTACAGCCGGCGACCGCGCCGCGCGACTGGATTAAGGCCCAGCCAGGCACGTCATTCAAGAGGAGGCGCCGCAGCCATGCCGCTCCACCCGCAAGCCGAAGCTTTTTTACAGCAGATCGCCGCTGCCGGCGCGCCGCCGCTCTGGACCCTGCCCCCCGAGCCAGCGCGGCAAGCGTTTTTGGCTCTGCAAGCGATGGGCGGCCCGCCCGAGCCAGTCGCTCGCGTCGAGAACCGACTGATTCCCGGCAGCCAAGCCAGTCTTCTGGTCCGCATCTATGCCCCGGAAAGCGACCGGGCGCTGCCCGTCACCGTCTATTTCCATGGCGGCGGCTTTGTCGTTGGCAACCTCGACAGCCATGACAACGTCTGCCGCGCGCTCGCCAACCGGACGCCGACCATTGTCGTCTCCGTGGACTACCGCCTGGCGCCGGAAAGCCCATTTCCAGCCGCCCCAATCGACGCCTACGACGCGCTCCAGTGGGTGATCGCCCGCGCCGCCGAACTTGGCGGCGACCCCGCGCGCGTCGCGGTCGCCGGGGACAGCGCCGGCGCGAATTTGGCGACCGTGGCGACCCTCATGGCCCGGAATCGCAAAGGGCGACTCCCGGCGTTTCAACTGCTCGTGTACCCTGTGACAGACGCCACCCAGAGCCAGCCGTCCTACGAAGCGCTTGGCGAAGGCTACTTCATAACCAAAGACGCCCTGCAGTGGTTTGCCGGTCATTACATTACGGCTGACCAGGACAAGCGCCACCCTTATCTTTCGCCACTGTTTGAAAAAGACCTGACCGGACTCCCGCCGGCCCACATCATCGTGGCTGAATACGACCCGCTGCGCGATGAAGGCATCGCTTACGCTCGGCGGCTGGAAGCGGACGGGGTCAAAGTTTCAGTTTCCCATTACGCCGGCATGATACACGGCTTCTTCATGCTGGCGGGAATCTTTGACGACGCGCTCCGGGCGGTTGATGAATCCGCCGCCGCTCTGCGTCGGGCCTTCGCCGATTCTCATGACCGAGTCTCATGACCAGCCGGCTTCAGAGTTTCGTCGAGCGCATTCGCCCGCCTGATCCGGCGTTCGCTGACCAAGCGCGGGCGCGGCAGGCGCAACTCGTCAAGCCGCCGGGCAGCCTAGGACAGCTCGAGGCGCTGGCGACCCGGATGGCCGCCATCCAGGCGACCGAGCGGCCGCAGGCGCATCCGCGCGCCATCGTCGTCTTTTGCGCCGATCACGGCGTATGCGCCGAGGGCGTGAGCGCTTTTCCGTCGCGGATCACCCATCAGCATTTGCGGAACTTCGTTGAGGGCGGGGCGGCCATCGCCGTCCTTGCCAAGCTGACTCAGAGCGAGCTGGTCATTTGCGATGTCGGCGTGGACGCCGATGTTTCCGACCTGCCCGGCATTCGCCACGGAAAGATTCGGCGCGGCTCGCGCAACTTCGCCAGCGAGCCGGCAATGACGGCGGAAGAAAGCGCGGGCGCCATTCAGTTCGGCTTTGAAACGGTTTGCGAGCTGGCCGAGCGCGGCGTCCGGGCCATCGCCATCGGCGAAATGGGCATTGGCAATACAACGGCGGCGGCAGCCATCACGGCGGCCCTGACGAGACAGCCGCCCGAAGCGGTGACAGGCCGCGGGAGCGGGCTTTCCGCGGCGGGCGTGGCGCGCAAGGCTGGCGTCATCCGGCGCGCGCTCGAACGACACCAGCCTCGCGCGGACGACCCGCTGGACATCCTCGCGAAGGTCGGCGGCTTTGACCTAGCGGCCATGTGCGGCGCGTTCCTGGGCTGCGCCGCTCAGGGCTGCGTCGCCGTGGCGGACGGCTTTGTTTCAACGGCGGCGGCGGCGCTGGCCATCGCCTGCGCGCCGGCCGCACGCGAGTTCATGACGTTCGGGCATCGATCGTCCGAGCCGGGGCATCAGTTTCTTCTCAGCCTTTTGGAGGCGACGCCGATCCTACAGCTTGATATGCGGCTTGGCGAAGCGAGCGGCGCCGCTTTGGCATTTTCAATTCTCGATGCAGCGTGTAGGCTGCACGCGGGCATGGCGACATTCGCCGAAGCGCGGATGCGCTAACATCCGGCTAGCGCCGCCCCAAAACATCCCCACCAGCCACGAACTTCGCGATCCTCCAGCCATGACCTCCAACCAATCTTCCTTAGTTGGAAAAATTATCGACGAAAAAGTGCGGCTGGAAGCCATCCTGGGACAGGGCGGGATGGGCGCAGTCTATCGCGGACGCCATTTGCTGCTCGACCGAACGGTCGCCGTCAAGGTGCTCCGGCCCGAAATCCTGACGGTTGAAGGCGCGCTGGAGCGGTTCTTCCGAGAAGCCCGCATGGCGGCGGCGACGGAACACCCCAACATCGTCACGGTCTATGACTTCGGGAAGCTGTCCGACGGCGGCGCATATCTGATTCTCGAATTCGTCGAAGGCAAGGGGCTGCGGGCGATCCTGCAGGAGCAACCCGTCCTGCCGCCGTCGCTGGCGCTGCCGATTTTGAGCGAAGTCTGCGCCGCCGTCGAGTTTGCGCATCGGCGCAACGTCATCCACCGCGACCTCAAGCCGGACAACATCATGCTCAAGCGGCGCGACGATGGCAGCGCCACGGTCAAGGTGCTGGACTTTGGCTTGGCCAAAACGGTTGAAGAGGCTGAAAACTCGTCGAGCATCACGCGCACGGGCGAGCTGGTCGGCACGCCGGATTACATGTCGCCCGAGCATTGCAGCGGCGAAGACCTCGACGCCCGGTCAGACCTCTACAGCCTGGCCGTCATCGCTTATGAAATGCTGTGCGGGCAGCCGCCTTTTCGCGGCCGCGTCGCGGCAATTCTCACGTCGCAAATTCAGCGTCCGCCGCTCCCGCTTCGCGAGATCAATCCCAACCTTTCTCTGGCGCTGGAAGAAGCCGTCCTAGCTGGCCTGGCCAAGAAGCCCCATGACCGACCGGCTTCGGTGGCTGAGTGGTGGAACCAGCTCGAGACAGCCTATGTGGCGACCTACGGCGAAAAGCCCAGCCCGGCAATCCCGCTGGCGCTCCCGCAGCCCCCGCCATTTGTCGCGCCAGCCGTCACGGAAACGGTCGCCGCGGCGGAACGAGCCATTTTGTCGCAAGACAAAACGCTTCAGCTTAGCGGCGGGCAGGCGAGCGACGCTGGCGAGCAGACGGTTGGGCTGAGCGCCCGGTCGAGCGCCGGCGGGCAGTCGCCACCCTCGTCGGCAAGCTTGGGCGCGTCAACCGGCAGCGCGTCAGCCGCAGTGGCCGCGCCGCGCGCCGGCACCGGCACGCTGGCGATTGGCGCGCTCTCGGCCCACGCGGAAGACGTCGTGACGTCCTCCACCCTGGCGACCGTCAAGAGCCAGGGCGAGCGACCCGCGCTTGGACGCTGGCAGCGGATGGGGCTAGTTGGCGGCGGCGCTTTGGCGCTGGTCGCCGCAGGCGGACTGGCAGCGACTAGCTGGATGCGGAGCGCCACGAGTTCAGCTCCGCCCCCCATCGCGAGCCAGCCAGCGATTGTCACGCCGCCGGTCGCGACTGGACAGCCCCAAGCCGGCGCGTCGGACGCTCCGGCCGCGCCGGCTGCCCAGGAGGCTACCGCCGCGTCGCCCCCGGAGAGCGCGTCAGGGCGACCGTCTGGCAAGGCCAGAGCGGACGGCGATCCGGACGATTCGCCCGGCAATGCGAACCAAAGCCGCAGCGCGAATCAAAGCGCGAATCGAGACGGCGCGAATGTCAGCCGCGCCGAGCGCGGCGCGGCGCGCCCAGAAGCGCCGGCGACAACCCCGACCAGGTCGCCCGACAACGCCGAGCGTCCGAGGACTCCCTCATCGCCCCCCTCATCGCCGTCTGGGTCGCCCTCTGTAACCGGCGCCGCGCGCCCACCCCGCCCAAGCGAGCGCAACCAGGACCGCCGCGACCGCCGCTGGTGGGAGGTCTGGAAGATCGGGCGCGAGAAGGATAAAAACAAGCCTTCCCGGCCTCGGGACTAGGCTGGGCTGAGCGCTCGCCTACAGCCCGCCTCACAGCTTGCGTCGTTGCGCCTCGCCTGAACCCAATCAACCGCCTGACCAAAGCCAGACGCCATCCATGCTGAAGATTCTCGTCACCGGCGCGGCCGGACTGCTCGGCAAGCGCGTCGTCGCCGCGGCTCGCCCAACCGACCGCGTCATCGCCCTCGCGCGCCAGGACCTCGACATCAGCGACGCCGCCGCCGTTTCCGCTTGTATTGCCCGACATCGGCCGGCGGTCATCATCAACTGCGCCGCTATGACCAACGTGGACGCCTGCGAGACTGACCGCGCCGGCGCTTTTCGCCACAACGCGGATGGCCCGCGTCATTTGGCGCTGGCGGCTTTGTCGGCGGGGGCCTATTTCATTCACATCAGCACCGATTACGTCTTTGACGGCGCGCAGACCGCCCCCTACCAAACGACGGACGCGCCCAACCCCATTTCAGTCTATGGCGAGTCCAAGCTGGCGGGCGAGCGAGCGGTACAGGAAGTTTCCCCGGCGTTCGCCATTGCGCGCGTCGCCGGCCTTTTTGGGCGCGGCGGCAAGAACTTCGCCAGCGTTATCGGCGACTGGCTGACGCGACCGGGCGTGGTCAAGGGCATTACGGACAACCGCATCCTGCCAAGCTACGCGGACGATGTCGCGGCCTACCTGCGCTGTTTGGCGGAGGCCCGGGCGGGCGGCATCTTTCATGCCGTCAGCGCCGGCCAGCCATGCAGTTGGCATGATTTCGCGGCTTACGCCCGCGAGCGGCTGGGCGACCGCGCGCAAGCCACGCTGGTCGGCGTTACGGAAGCCGAACTCGGCCGCCCGGCGAAGCGTCCGATGTCGTGCGTTCTGGCCCACTCCGCCGATGCGGCGCGCGGGTTGCCGGCGCTGCGCGACTGGCGCGCGGCGTTGGCTGAAAGCCTAAGCGAATGGAACGCCTCACGCTAACCGCCATTGCCGGACTGCGCGTCGGACACTTCACCGAAAGTCGGCGTCCGACCGGCTGCACCGTCGTTTTATTCGACCGACCGGCCGTGGCCGGCGTTGACGCGCGCGGCGGCGCGCCCGGCACGCGCGAAACCGACGCGCTCGCTCCGATCAACCTCGTCGCGGAGGTTCATGCGATTGTCCTGGCCGGCGGCAGCGCCTTTGGTCTCGACGCTGCCACCGGCGTCGTCCGTTACCTGCGCGAGCGCAAGGTCGGATTCGATGTCGGCGTGGCGCGCATTCCGATTGTCCCGGCCGCGATCTTATTCGACCTGCACACCGGCGATCCGGCTATCTGCCCGGATGCCGAAGCCGGCTATCAGGCCTGTCTGGCGGCGACCGACGCGCCGGTAACGGAGGGTCTCGTCGGAGCTGGCGCCGGCGCGACCGTGGGCAAGCTGCTGGGGATGGCGCGCGCCTCGCGCGGCGGCATCGGCAGCTTTGGGCTGCGGCTGCCCAATGGGGTTTGCGTCGCCGCGCTCATCGCCGTCAACGCGGTCGGCGATGTCTGGCATCCGCGCGAGCGGCGCATTTTAGCCGGCGCTCGGCGGGAAGACGGCAGCTTCGCCGACCTTGCGGCGCGCATTCGCGCCGGCGACATCGCGCATTTCGCGCCCCTGCCCCCGGCGAGCCATACGACCATTGGCGTGGTGGCCGTCAATGCGCCGCTGACCAAGACGGAGCTGACCAAGCTCGCCCAGATGGCGCACGACGGCCTGGCGCGCGCCATTTCGCCGGTTCATACGCCGTTTGACGGCGATACGCTGTTTGCGGTCTCCGTGGCTGAGCCGGGCGTCAGCGCCTCCGC
This sequence comes from uncultured Chloracidobacterium sp., assembly GCA_937966115.1. Taxonomy (GTDB): domain Bacteria; phylum Acidobacteriota; class Blastocatellia; order Chloracidobacteriales; family Chloracidobacteriaceae; genus Chloracidobacterium. The sequence goes on from CALCKX010000002.1 coordinate 10,769, forward strand.
GACCGACGTGGGCTGCCTGGGAGCGCTGGCGGCGGAAGTCGTCGCCGAAGCGGTGGCGCGCGGCGTCACAGCGGCGACGTTTCCGGCATAGCGCATTGCGTCAGATTTTTATCCGCGGGAATAATCTCAGCCGCCCTCGCGGACCCGATGCTTGAGGGGCCAATGCTTGAGGAGCCAACGCTTGAGGAGAAGCTTTTATGTCAACGTATGAAGGTCTGGTCGCCGTGCTGGGCGCCAATGGCGGCACCGGGCGAGAGGTTGTCAACCGGCTGCGACACCATGGCGTCGCTACCCGCGCCATCGCCCGTTCCGAAGCCAAATTGGCGGCGTTTGCCGAGCGGAACATCGAAACCGCCGTGGCTGATGTGCGCGACATCGCCAGCCTCGAAAAGGCTCTTGCCGGCGCCCGCGCCGTCATCAACTGCGTCGGGACGCGGGTTGGCTTCGCCAATACGGGCAAGAGCGTCGCTGATTTCTTCGGCTTTGGCAATGACGGCGCGGATGCCGTGGACAACCGCGGCACGGTCAACCTGCTCGACGCGATGAAACGCGTCGGCGCGGACCGCATCGTCATCGTCACCTCGATGCTCATCAATCAGCCGCTCAATCCGTTCAGCCTGATGATGAAGCCCTTTGGCGACATTCTGACGATGAAGGACAAAGCCGAAAAAGCCGTTCGCGCCTCGGGGCTGCGCTACACGATTGTCCGACCGGGCGGGCTGACCAACCAGCCGCCTTTCCAGAAAGGCATCAAGATCGCGCCGGCGGATGCGCTGTCGAGCGGCTCGATTTCGCGCGCCGACGTGGCCGAAGTGTGCGTCCAGGCGCTCTGGACTGCGACCGCTTCTGGCAAAACGCTTGAGATCGTTTCGGATGAAACCGCTCCGGTCAGCGATTGGAAGGCGTTTTTCGCGTCGGTCCCGCTTGACGCGGCGGCCGCCCAGGCGGCGACCGCCAGCGCTTGAAGCGACATTGTCGAAACGGCGCTCGACTTGGAATGGCGCTCAGGCAGTCAGCGACGTGATGGCGAGCTTCCCGTAATCGCTCGCCGCCAGTATGCGCAAGCCGGCCTGGGAAAACGCCTCATTGAGCGACTGGCGCGTGAAAAAGGTCAGCCCGCCCAGGCTTGACAACGCCGCCCGAATGACTAGCGGCGGGTCAAGCTGGTTCATGACGAAGTAGCGCCCCGCATTGGGGCGCAGCACGCGCCGCCCCTCCTTCAAAACCGCCAGCGCGCTGCGGTACTCGTTGAGCGAGCCGCCGCAGGCGATGCCGGAAACCGAGGCATCGGTCAACGGCGTGGCCGACATGTCGGCGCGGAGCCAGAGCATGGCTTCCGCGACCCCTTCCCTAGTCGCATAGCCGCGCGCCTCTTCAAGCATGCACATCGAGAGATCAATGCCGATGACGAGCGAGGCGTCTCGTCCGCGCTCAATGAGTCGCCGCGCGATGGGCCGCCCATAGTAGCTGGTCGAGCACCCCGCATCGAGCCACAGGCCATCCTCGGCGAAGGTCGGATCGAGCGCGTCAAGCAGCAAGCCGATTTCCCGCGCCGGCGGAAAATCCTCCCCCGACAGCAGCGACAGGGCGCGCGTCCGCCAAATGCGCTCATAAGCCGTGGCCGTGAGCTGCCACTGCCCGGTCAACTGCGCAAAAGTCAGCGATGGCGCGCCGCTTGGCAGAAAGTCGGCAATGCCGTCGCGGAGCGGAAAGCGCGCGCTGCACTGACTACAGATGAACGTCCCGACGCGGGCTTTCCCCTCAAAAGCCATGCCATCGCTGGCGCAGACCGGGCAACGCAGGCGTGGCAACACTGTGGCGAGTCGCGTATCCATAGTCATCAGGCCTTGGCGTCAAAAATGATCCGAACAAATGGCGACTCCTCAAAGCCGATCGCCAGCGTCGTCGCGTCGAGCTGCCAGCCATCGCTGCCTGGCGTCACGGGCAGCGGTCTTTCGGGCGGCCCCGGCAACCGCGCCGAGCGCGGCTCGGCGCGATACGCTGGCGGCGGACAAGTGACGCTGGGCGCGACTGGCAAGCTGACCGGCTCGGATCCAATCGGAATCAGAATCAACTCGACTTTCGTTCCGTAAGCCCGCCAGAAACTCGTCGCGCGCGGAATGCTCGACTCGGCATGGCTATAGCGGCCCTCCCGAAAAATGGGTTGCCGGGCAATGGCCAGCAGGCTTTCAAAGTAGGCCTGGAGCGCTGTGTCCGGCGCGTGACGATGCAGCGGCCAAACGCGCTGGACCGGAATTTTTTCCGTCATGCCTTCCATTTGCCCCTGGTGAATGAGCGGCGCGCCGGGGAGCAGGCAAACGAGGGCGGCCGCGCGTCGGTTGGCGAGCGGCGCAAGGCGCGCCGCCGCTCGCTCCTCGTCATGGTTTTCGACGAAGCGCATGGTCCGCTCGAGAAAAGCCTCCGACACTGACCGCAACCGCTCGGCGACCGCGCGGGGCGCGTCGGGCGCGACCAGGCAGTCGAGCAGCCGCTTGTCGTAGGCGTAGTCAAAGCCCAGCGAGAGCAAATACAGCTCCGTATCCCAGTACGCTTCAGCAATCAGCGTGAAGTCGGGGTTGACGCGCTTGGCAGCCGCGATGGCCTCGTCCCAGAACTCGCCCGGCATGGCTCGGTCAAAGATTTCCCGGGGCAAGCGCGGATACCACTGACGACGGATTTGCTCGCGCAGCGCAAGCATCGCCATGTCGCACCGAACGCCATCGCACAGCGTCGCCAGCCGGACCAGGGTATCGCGCATGTAGTCGCGCGTCTCGGCGACGGTGTAATCGAGCTGCACCGTGTCGTTCCATCCCGCAAAGTGGGGGTCCTTGCCATGGGCGAGCCGCCGCCCTGAAGGATGCCAGTAGTAATCGTCGTCATACTCATCGCGCCACTCCGGGTTGCTGTGCATGAAGCGCTCTGGGCGCGTCAGAATGAGCGGCGTGTCGCGCGCGAAGTGATTGGGGATGAAGTCGAGGATCAACCGCAAGCCCTGCCGGCGGGCGCGGGCGCGCAACGCGGCGAAATCCGCTTCATCGCCAAGCTCCGGGTTGAACTGATAATCGCTAATGGCATAGGGCGAGCCGACAAAATCCGGCGCATAACGCTTTGACATCGCCACGCCTTCCGGGCCGATCGCCCACACGCCCATCAGCCAGAGGGCGTCAAAGCCAAGCGTCGCATAGCGATGCAGTTGGGCATCCGTGATTTCGGCAAAGCGTTGCCCATTGAGTCGGGCATTGATTTCATAAAGCAGCATGGAGCGTGGCCAGGGCGGAACGAAGTCGGGGCGCGGAGAGGGAGATAGCGATTACGATAGCCAAATTACCCTCGGTCGCGCTACCGCTTTTGAAACGCGAGCCAGTCGAAGGCGGCCTTGGCCGCGGTTGCGCCATCGCCAAACGCCGTTGACAAGCTGGACAAGAGCGGGCGAGTCGTATCGCCGCAGGCCCAAACGCCTGGACACGAAGTCGCGCCATGGCGATCGGTCGCCAGATAACCATCCGCATCGCGTTCCACTTGCCCGGCGACCAGCGCCGTGTCGGGCGTAACGCCCAAAGCCAGAAACACCCCTGCGACCGGCAGCGTCATCTGCCGCGGCGACTCGCCGGGCGGCGATACTTCCAGCCGCGCGCGCTCGACCACAGCCTTGCCTTCGATGGCGACGAGACAAGCGTGCGTCAGGACGCGAATGCGCGGATGCGTCAAAACGCGGTCTCGATAGAGCGGGCGAGCGCGAAAGGTCCCGGAGCGATGCGCGAGCGTCACGCGCGCGCCCGCTTCATCCAGCATCAGCGCCTCCTCAAAGGCGCCGTCGCCGCCGCCCACGATGAGCACTTCCCGACCGACATATTTTCCCTTGTCACGAGTAGCCGACGAGCTGACCCCGCGCCCCGCGAACTCGCGCTCGCCTGGCACGCCCAGCCTTCGCTTGCGGACGCCCAGCGCCAAAATCAAGGCACGCCCGCAAAACGCGGTCTCGCCGCGAACGATGACCGTCTTGGCGGCGCAATCGGCCTGGGTGACGAGCGCGTTGACTTGAAAGCGAACGCCCTCGCGCAGCAGGTGCGTCGTCAGTCGCTCGGCGATGTCTGCGCCGACCAAGCCGTAAAACCCTGGGCAGTCCACCGACTGGTTGTAGCTACGCAGCAACTGTCCGCCAAGCTGCGGGCCAGCTTCGAGCAACAGCGGATTCAGCCCCAGCCGCTTGCCCCACAGCGCGGCGGCGATGCCAGCCGGCCCGCCGCCAACGATCAAAAGGTCGCTCTGGTCATCGCCACTGGTCATACGCGCCCCCTAACGGATGCCGCAGCGACATCCCGAAGCCAACGCGGAGGCTCGCTGCAGACGAAGCCATCGCTTGCCCGCCGGCATCGCCGCGATTGGCGAGGAAGCCCTGCGCCGCGCTAGCCGACCGCGAACCCATCGCCCCGCGCCCGGGCCTGACGCGCGCTATGGCGACCCGAAGAGTTCAGCCGATAGCTCGTCATACGTTTTCTCAAACGGACACTTCGCCGAACACCGGCGACACCATTCGCCGTCCGTGTATTTCTCGACGTTCTGGCGATTGAAGTAGTAGGGCTTGCTTGAAAAGGTTGACGCCACCCACTGCCACGAAAGCGCGTTGGGCGGCGGGTTGCCATCCAGGAGGTGCGCGAAAAACAGGCGCTCCCCAACCGTCCAGTGAACCTTTCGGTGATGGACCAAGTAGGCGGCGAACCACATCCGCGCGTGATTGTGCAGATAGCCGGTCGCGTAAAGCTCGCGGAGCGATTCATCCATGCACGCCAGCCCGGTTTCGGCCCGCGCCACATCTTCTGGCAGCGTCTCCTGCCAGACCGGCGGCGGAAACTTGTAATCCTCGATGTCGGCATAGATCTCGTCGCCCAGCTCGGCGTAAATCTCCTGCCAGAACTGATGCCAGGCCAGCTCGAAAACGAACTTGTAAACGCTTTCGCCGGCCCGTCCAAAGCGGGCGAAGACGGCGTCGCGCGCCTCGCGCAGCGTCAGGACGCCGTGCCGAATATAGGGCGAAAGGCGCGAGACATAGCCGCGCGTCACATGGTTGCGCGAGCCGTAGCGCCGCGCGTCAAAGCGCTCGAGCTGCCGCTCCGCCGCCGAGCGCCCGCCTTCGATGGGCGATATGGTCGGCTCGCCCGCGTAGCATCCGGCAAGAGCTTCGGCCAGGTAGGCCTGCATGTCGGCGCGCGGGCGGCGCGTGGTGTCAAGCTTCATAAAGCGAATCCCGGCAGAAAGCGGCGACTAGCCCGTTCAACCGAAAAAATCCCAGCGCAAACGCGCCAGCAAGCCAAGCCGAGCGCATCAAGCCGCTTTCAGGAGCTGCGCCTTAGGAAGGGCGCGGCGGGCCTGCTTGGTCTCGCCCTTGAGCAGCTCCAGCGCGCGCTTGAGGATGGCATCCTCGCTTGGGGGCGCAACCTTTTTCTGCTCATCGGGCGACTCGGGCGCGGGAGGGCCGTCGGCGTCAAGGTCGGGCAACGCTGGCTCGGCGGCGGCGACCTTGACTTCCACTGACGGCTTGACCGGCTCCTCCATAAACGATTTTCCAGTCGCCGGGGCATAGCGCGTCGTCGTCAGCAGTAGGGCCGAGCCATCGCGGAGCGGGAATAGCTCCTGCCGCGAGCCGGCGCCAAAGGTTTTCTCGCCAACGACTTCCCCGCGCTTGTTGTCGCGCGCGGCGGCGGCCACGATTTCCGCCGGACCAGCGGTCGAGCGGTCAGTCAGCACGACGAGCGTTCCTTCAAACGCGACCGGGCCAGGCGGGGCCGTCAGCGTCTCCACCTGATTGCCGGCGCTGAGCTTGCGGGCGACCGCCGCGGATGGCGCGAAAGCCCCGGCGAGCGCGATGCCTTCGGCGAGGTCGCCGTGGGACGACTCGCGCAAGTCAAGCAAAAGCTTTTGCGCGCCGCGCTGCTGTAGCTGCCGCGCCGCCGCCAGGACCTGCTCCGCCTTCCCCTTGGTCAGCAAGCCGACCTTGATGTAGCCGGTGTCCGGGGTCTCCATCCGCGACTCGACTAGCGACTGAAAGGTTCCGACCTTTTTGAGGGTGTGCTTCTCGCCTTTCGGGCGGCCCGGACGCAGAATCGTGACCTCGATGGCGCCGCCATCCGGCACGTTGACAAGCATCTCCAGGGCTTCATAAAGACTTATGTCCCGCGTGGCCGTCGCATTGATGTATTCGATAAAGTCCCCGGTCTTGACGCCGGCCTGCGCGGCGGGCGAGCCTGGCACGACCGCCACGGCGTAGGCGAAGCCGGCGTACTTCGAGACCACCATCCCAAACGGCGTAGCCGTCATCGCTTCCGGCTTGAATCGCTGCGCCTGCTCGGGCGATAGATAGGCGCAATAGGGGTCCAGCCCCTCTGCCAGCCCGCGCAGCGCGCCAACGCGCACCTTGCTCAGGTCAGGCTCGTCCACATAGTCGTTGGCGATGTGCTTGACGACTTCGTTGAAAATCTTGAGCTGGACATACGGATTGCCCTTGGCGACCGCATTGGCGCGCCGGGCCAGCAAGCCGCCCGCCACGGCGTAGATGGCGAGCGCCGTCGAGAGAGCGACCAGGACAAGTTTGGCTTTGAACGACATAGGCAAGACTCGAAGGCGATCTGGGGAGGAAAAGGCTTTCAGGTGAGGGAAGGTTTTTCAACAGCGTGCCATAGCGCGGCGCGCTTGTCACTCGCTGGCAAACGTTGCGTAGTAGCCCTCGCGGGCGGTCACGGTCAGATTCGGAAGCCCCTTTGGAGGATTGATCTTGACCTTAAGCTTGCGCCACCGCTGTTTTTCGTTGGGCTTCAAGCCGGTTGAAACCGGGGCCAGACTGGTCGGCGTGTAGCCAATGCCATACTGGTGGCGCAGCTCAATCGCAATGCGCGTGATGACCTCCTGTAACTCGATCTGACTGCTCGGAAAGAAAGCCCGCCCGCCCGTGAGGCGCGCGATTTCATCGAGGATGGACCTGCCCTGCAAATCGAGCGATGTGTCGTTGAAGGCCGTGGCGATTCCAATGGCGTAAATCTGGACATCCGCCTCGCGCACCAACTGGCGCACCTCCCGAAACGTGTAGCGACTGCTGTTATCCTGGCCATCGCTAATGACGAGGAGCGCCCGGCGACCATGCCGCCCTTCCTTGAGCTTTTCAACGCCGATATACACCGCATCGTAGAGCGCCGTCTGCCCGCGCGCTTCGGCCAACATGACCGCCCCTGAAATCCGTTCAGGATTGGGCGTGTAGTCCGTCATCAGCCTGGCCTGATGGTTGAAGCCCACCAGAAAAAACTCATCCTCATCGTGGCAAGCATCCAGAAACTTGCGCAGGGCGACATTGGACTTATTGAGCCGCCCGCGCATGCTGCCGGATAGGTCAAACACAATGCCAATCGAGACCGGCGCATCCTCGTCGCTGAAAAACTCTATGCTTTGCTTGACATTGTCCTCGTAAACCTCGAAGTGCTCGGCGTCGAGTCCGGTCACGAAGCGCCCCTGAGGATCGGTAACGCTCACGTTAAGGGTCACGAGACTGGTCGTGGTTTTGACAACTGGCGGCTCGTCCGGGCGGGGCGGCGGCTGCTGCGCCAAGCATTCCGACCGGATGGTCGCCAGACTTAGCGACATCAGCAGCGTGAAAGCGACTGTTGGCCATCGGCTCCGCATAGGAGGCTAAACCTCGCGCGCCTGAGGGGCAAGCGCAAGCTCAAAAAAAAACGCAACCCGCCGCCAATGCGAGCCAAGCCCTGGCGCGGGGTCATATTGTAGGATGGCAGGTATCGCCGCGCAAGAAAGACAAACTGCTCCGCAGTCGCCGCGAGCGCCGGCAACCAGCCTGCTGGCGCTCGCGGCTCAACCGCTTGAAACCCGCGACCGCATCGGTCAACTATTACGTGTCTCCCCTCGGCAGCTCATGGCTCACCGCCCGCTTTCAGCATTCTCGCTCTGGCTCTTGACCGCGCTGGTCATGTTCTACGTCGCGGCGCGCTTGGCGTCGGGCGTGCAGGATTTGCGCAGTTGGTCGTCTGGCATCGCGCTTGAAGATACCCAGCCGATTGTCCGCTCAGTCGAGGAAGGCAGCGCGGCGGCAATCGCCGGCATCGCCCCAGGCGACGAGCTTTTCCAGCCTGACGGAAGCCCCATCAAGGCGTTCAGCGACTACGCCCGCCTCCGCCGGGAAGCCGAGCGAACCAAAGTCCTGCCGCTCATCGTCAAGAAGCGTGACGGACAACGCTACCGCGTTGAAGTCAAGCTCCTGCCGCCGTCCATCAAGTGGCTCTCGCTCGAAGTCTTCTTTGTGGTTGAAACGGCGCTCATCGTTTTATTGTGCGCCGCCGTCGGGTTGTCCGTTTGCTGGCTTCGCTGGGAAGACCCGACCGCTCGCCTGGGCGGGCTTTTCTTTATCTGCCTGGCCACGCTTTTCGGGAACGCGCAGTCCACGCTGCTCAGCCCGTGGCTCAGCATTCCGGCCGGGCTTCTGCAGACCCTTGGGAACAGCGCCGTCGGGTATTGTTGCCTCAGCTTTTTCCTTGAATTCCCCAGCCCAAGCCATTTCACGAAACAGGTTCGCCTGTTGAGACGGGCCTATGGGCTGGCGGCCATCGCGCTCGGACTGATCAGCGCCGGCAGCTTCGCGGCGCGACTGATTTCCTTTGAAGCGGCGCGCTGGCTCCAGGACTTGCCGTTGATGACCACGCTGCCTTCGCTCCGCTTCATCCTGTTGTGGGTGGGGCTGGCGGCGCCATTTTTCAGCTATATCGACCCAAGTCGGGCGCAAACGCCGGAACAGGCGCGCCGCCTCAAAGTCTTCACGCTGGGCTCGGCCGTCGGAGTCATCCCCATCCTGCTGCTCCTGCTGGCGGTCAATGCGCTCAAGCTTGACTCCGAAGCGTATCCCTGGCTTTACGTCCTGCCCATTGCGCTGTTTCCGCTCTTTCCGCTTTCGTTCGCCTACGTCGTTGTCAAGCACCGGGTGCTGGGCGTTCAACAGATTCTGCGGAGCAGCGTGCGCTATCTGTTCGTATCGCGCGGGGTGATTATTCTGCAATGCATCGCCTTTTACTTCTTCTCGCGCTACTTGGCTTTTCCCGTCGTGCTGTGGGGTTACGCCATCGCCGGCAATCGGCCGACGCCGATTACGCTGGGCGCCTGGATGCTGGTCACGGGCGGCGCGCTGTTTGGACTGGCGGCCTTGATCAACCCCTATCTTCAGGAAGCCATTGACCGGCGCTTTTTCCGCGAGGCGTACAAGACGCAGCAGGTGCTTAGCAATCTGGCGACCTCCGTCCGCCAAGCGACCAACATCGATGAAATGCTGCGCCGCGTGGCGGCGACGGTGGACTCCGCTCTCCATGTCAAGACGATTGGCTTCCTCCTGCACCCGACCCTGCTTGGCGCGACCGCGACGAGCGCGGCCGACAACGGCGCGCCGCCCATGTTACGGGGCTTCGCCTGTCGCTTTGGCCCAAACGCATCCAGCATTATCGAGTCAGAGCTGCTGTTTCCGACGACTTCGCCGCTGATAGCCAAGCTGCGCCGCGAGCCGGAGCCCTTTGATCTCGATCCGGAAGCCACCGATGGCATCCCCTACGGCAAGCATCCCACCTTTCGGCGGCTGGATTCCAATCTGCTTGTGCCGCTGGTGTCCGGCGACAACCTGCTGGGCGTCTTCAGCCTTGGACCCAAGCTGTCGGGCGAGCCATACACCAGCGAAGATAAATCGCTTCTGATGACCGTCGCGGAGTCGGTGGCGCTGCGACTCGACAATGCGCAGCTCGTGCGTCGCCTGACGGCGGAGGCGACGCTGCGTCGCGAGCTGGAGATCGCCCGCGATATGCAGCAGCAACTGCTGCCCGCCGCGCCCCCGACGATTCCGGGCGTTGCCGTTACGGGCATTTCGCTTCCCGCCAGCGACGTGGGCGGAGATTACTATGACTTTTTCATTCTCGGCCCGCACCGCTTGGCCGTGGCCATTGGCGATGTGACCGGACACGGCGTTTCATCAGGGCTGATGATGGCGCTGGCCAAGGGCGGACTGCACAATCAAGTCCGCAATGACGCTCACCCATCGGCGGTCATGGCGGCCATGAATCAGCTCATCGCCGTGTCAGGCGGCAAGCGCGATCTGATGACGCTCGCCTATGCGGTCATTGACACGTCCAGGCGCTCGCTCGAAATCGCCAACGCTGGACACCCCTTCGCCTATCGCTACTGCGCCGCGACGGGCCAGGTCGAGGCAATTGAGCACGGCGCGTACCCGCTTGGCGCGCGTCTCGCTGGACAGTACCCTACGCGGCAACTGACCTATCACCCCGGCGACACGCTGGCGTTCTACACTGACGGACTGGTAGAAGCGCGCAACCGCCAGGGCGAGGTCTTTGGCTTCGAGCGGCTCGAGCGACTCATCGCCCAGCGCGGCGCCAGCCCGGCGACCGAACTGCAAGCGACGCTCTTACAAGCGCTGCGCTCCTTCTTAGGCGACTCGCCCGCCGAAGATGACGTCACCCTGGTCATTATCCGCTTCGAGTGAGTCGCGGATGCGCCCGCGACGCTGGGGACGCCTTCCCTCATCGCTTCTGAAACCTTCCGGCCACACGCCTTCCAGGAGGTCATTGCTTCGCCAAGCAAGCTGTCCTAGACTCGCCTGGGGGTTTCAGCGTCCAAGCTCAGGATGACAACCGCCTTGCGCGCAGTTCAGATGCAGCTCAGAATTCAGCCGCCGCCTACCAGCAGTTACGCCGCTCAGTAGCCGCGCTGCGCGGGAGACCCCAAGCAGTGAACAGCCTTGGCGAAAAGACGCCTGACAACCCTGACTCACTATGGAACTTTTCAAAAATGTCCGGCGACAAGTTGCCAGCCAGCTCGACCAGATGAAGCTCGCTCGCGAGATCGAGCAGCTCCTGAATATCGTCCGCGATAACCCGCACAATGTCGACGCGCTGAAGCGACTGGCTGAAGCCTATCAGGAAAGCGGCAACCTCGAAGCGGCTGTGAGCCACTTCCTGCGCCTTGCCGACGCCTACCGCAGCGGCAAGCAGTACGAGCTGGCGCTCGTGTTCTACCGCAAGGTGGAGCGCATGGTTGAAGCGTCCCAGCGGGCCACGATTTTGAAGCACATCGTCAACATTTACTTTGAGACGCGCCAGTTTGACCGGGCGTATGATTACTGTCGCCAGGTTATCGGGCTGTACCTCGAGGAGCAGCAATCGGAAGCCGCCATGGGCTTTCTCAAAATGCTGCCGGGCTTCGGGGAAAAGGATGCCGATTACCGCAAAGAGCTGCGCGAGATGATTCAGGAGCGCAGCGAGAAGTGGATGCAAGGCGCGAAGGCGACCTGGGTCACGGAGGAAAACAGCGCCCGCGCGACGAAGGATCAGGATGACTTCTCCGACCGCTTGGTGGTGCTGGTGGATGACGAGCCGCACGTGCTGATGATTCTGGAGAAAATCATTAAGCCGCTCGGCTGCCAGATCATGACCGCGAGCAATGGACTGGAAGCGCTGTCTATCATTCGCGAACATGCGCCGGCGCTCATCATCTCCGATCTCATGATGCCCAAAATGGATGGCAGCCAGCTTTTCGCGGCGCTCCAGAGCGAGCCCAACCTGTCTAAGATTCCGTTTGTTTGCCTGTCTTCGCGAGCGCAGGAAGACGAAAAGGTTTCCGCGCTCGAGCTTGGCGTCGAGGATTACTGGGCCAAGCCGTTTAGCGTCAAGGAAATTCCGCTCAAGATCAAGCGCATTCTCAAGCGCCAGCCGGCAGCGACGCGCATTGGCGGCCATTTGTCGCACACCAGCGTGACGGACCTGCTCAATCAAATGGAGCGCGAGCACAAGGAGGGCGTGATTAAGATTGTGACGCCCAACCAGAAAACCGGCAGCATTTACTTCAAGGATGGCGCGGCCGTGGATGCCGAAAGCGACGGCTTCACCGGCCTGGCGGCGATCATTCACATGATGCAGTGGTCGGATGGCAGTTACGCTTTCACGCAGCAGTCCGTCGCTCGCCCCAATGTGATCAACATGCGGGCATCGGAGCTGATTCTGGAGGCGCTGCATCGCTATGACGAAGAGCAGGGCCTCCTGGCTTCCCTGCCTCCGCCAGATACGCTGGCCCTGCCGCCGCCCAGCTTCGATGTCTCGTGGTTCGCCGGCTTCCCGCCCGAAAAGGCGCGCCAACTAATGGCGCTTTTGGATGGGGAGCGGACGGTCGGGGCGTGTATCGAGCAGGCCCGCCACGACATTGACCTGCTACGCATGCTGTCCATCCTCTGGTCGCCGAACGCCCGCAACCCGCTGCCGCCGAGCAGCTACAGCGAGCCGGCTGCGCCGGCGCTCCCGACCTATCCGCCCGCATCGGGCGCGCTCAGCTATCCGCCGAATCAGCCATACTACGGCGGGGGCGGCTATCCGCCGCCGACCAACGCGCCGCTATCGCCGGCGTCGCCCCATGTCACGCAGGGGGGAGGCTCATTTCCGTCCGTTCCTCCGGGGCATTTGGCGCCAAGCCCTCCGGTCTCTTATACGCCCGCCAGCTATGGACAGAGCGGCTATTCGCCGCCATCCTATTCGCTGCCGCCAGCGGTCTATGCGCCGCCCGCTCAGCCGCCGCCATCCTATTCACCGCCGCCGCCGTCCTATTCACCGCCGCCGGCGGTCTATGCGCCGCCCGCTCAGCCGCCGCCGTCCTATTCGCCGCCGGCGGCTTATGCGCCCCCGCCCGCGACCTCCGAGCCAGCCCCCGCCCCGGCAGCGCCGGCTTACCCTGGGCCGAACGCGCCGCTGGCGGCGCAGTCTCCGCCTGCGATGCAAGGGGAATACCGAGTGACATTCACCGACCCGGCAGCGGAGGAAACGCTCGCTAAGCAACTCTATGAGGCGGTCATCATGGCCAAGCGGCAATGCGGCGAATCGCTTCAGGATTTTACATTCGCCCGCTTTCATCGAATCTTGTGCGAGCAATCAGTGAAAATTAAGAGCCAGCTCAAATGCACCCATATCTCTTTCTCAGTCTCGGTTGATAACGGACGCGTCAAGTTCATCGCCAAAGGTCTTTGACATAGCCTTTTCAGGCCGGCTGTAAAGCGCCTCGCACTCCCTTACAATGAGCCGCCGAATTCTCATTGCTGACGACCACGTTCCAACCCGCCGCGACCTGCAAGCCTTTTTCCAGCAACGGGGGTTTGAAGTCGTCGCCGTTGGCAACGGCGACCTCGCGGCGCGCCGGGCCGGGGAAATGCGTCCCGACTTGGTCGTTCTGGATGTTCTGATGCCTGGCAAGACTGGCTATGAGGCTTGTCGCCACATCAAGCAGGTGCTCAAGCTGGAATTGCCTGTCCTGATGATCCATCACGATGGCGAGCCATTTGATCGCCTGGAAGCGCAGCGCGTCGGCGCGGATGAGACCCTTGTCAAGCCCATAGACCCTTTCGCGCTGCTCGAAACGATCAACGCGCTCTGGCGCAAGTATGGGCGGGCGCCCGTCGGCTTTGATTCCGGGGATTTCTCCGAAGCGGTTCAGGAAGAGGACCTCGAGGCCGCTTTTGGAAACGGGCAGGCCGGGACGCCAGCGCTCCCAGCGGCGGCCGGCGTCCCGGATAGAGAGTCGCCGGCGGCGGCAGCCGACTTGGCGCTTCCGCCGCCCGCCGCCGACCCGCCGCCGGCGCCGGTCATCTCGCCATCCGTTCCAACCGGCCCGCTGGCGACGCCTGCGGAAGCCGAAGCGGAAGTCGCCGCCGCGCGCACGCCAACCAGCGAGCTGCCCGATCCGTACTCGGTTGTCGCCAGCGACGGCTATGCCTCCTACTTTGAGGATGAGGCGCCGGCTCAGCCGCTGGCGCCCGCCGGTCTCGCTTCGGATCAGCCGGCTCAGCCGATTTCCGCCGCGCCCGTGACAGAAACCGTCCCCGTGACAGAAACCGTCATTGACCAGGCGCTTTCCTTCACCGATCCCTACCCCTCGACGAACTTCTTTGCGCCAATTCCTACGCAAGCCAGCGAGGGCGTCAGCTTTAGCCTGCCGGAACGCATCACGACCGAGCTTCAGCCCCCTGACCCGGCCGCCGGGCTGAGCATCCGCTTTGACCCGGGAAACGCCGCCGTCCATATCGGCGGACTTTATGAAGTGACGGAAGTCGAGTTGCCGGAAAGCGCCACGCAGGAAATCCCGCTCGCTTCGCCGCCGATAGCGGAAACGCTTGACGAGGCGGATGTGTCGAGCGACGGCATCGCCCCTGAAGAGGTCGCGCTGCTTCAGGAAACTGGCACTGACATTCTCGCCGCCGCCGCCGTGATCGTGTCCGTGACGCCGACCTCTGAAGGGGCGCGCCCCGCGTCGCCATCCCAAGAATGCCCGCACTGCGGCGGTCGCGTCTTTGAGAGCGACATCCTCTGTCCGCACTGCAACGAGATGCTTTAGTCGCCAACCAGGGGAGCTACTCGAACAGGCTGTCGACGAACGCTTCCGGCGAGAAGACGGTCAAGTCATCGAGTTGCTCGCCCGTGCCGATATAGCGGATCGGCAGGCCGAGCTCGCGGGCGATGGCGACGACAATGCCGCCCTTGGCGGTTCCATCGAGCTTTGTGAGCACGAGGCCCGTCACAGGCACGGATTTGGCGAACTGTCGGGCTTGCTCCAGCCCATTTTGCCCAGTCGCGGCATCGAGCACGAGCAGCACCTCGTGGGGCGCTTGCGGAACCTCCCGCCGGGCGATACGGGACATCTTTTCCAGCTCGTTCATCAGGTTGACCTTGTTGTGCAGTCGCCCCGCCGTGTCCACGATCACCACGTCGGCGTCGCGCGACTTGGCCGCCTGCATGGCGTCATAGACCACTGCGGCCGGATCGGTTCCCGGCTTTTGCTGGATAATCGGGATGCCGACTCGCTCGGCCCAAACCGTCAGCTGGTCAGCCGCCGCCGCCCGAAAGGTATCCGCCGCGCAAACGATGACCTCGTTCCCTTCGCGCTTGATGAGATTCGCCAGCTTGGCGATAGTCGTCGTCTTCCCGACGCCATTCACGCCAACGACCATCATGACGTAGGGGCGAATATCCAATGACAAGTCGCTTTCCGAGCGGACGGCGCGGCCAGATACGGATTTCACCGGCGAGCGCAGCAAGGCGAGCAGCTCCTGGCGCAGCGCCCGCTTGAGCTCGTCGGTGTCGCTGAGCAGCTTGCGGTCCGCCTGGGCGCGGATTTTCTCGACGAGATCGAGCGTAGTGCGAACGCCGATATCGGCCCCGATCAGAATTTCCTCCAGCTCGTCCAGCACTTCAGGACTGATGACTTTCTTGCCGCGCACCAGCGTGTCGAGCCGCCCTACAAGGTTCTGCCGCGTTCGCTGCACGGCGTTTTTCATACGCAGCAGGAAAGTCTCGCGCGGCGCTTCAGCCGCGACCGCTGAAGCCGGCGCGGGCGGAGCCGGCGCGGGCGCGGGCGCGCTCACTTTGTCAGCGGTCGGGGTCGCCGCGGAGCCTGTTCCGAACCACCGCGATAGCAGTCCGCGCGCTTCTTTCTCGACCGGCGCTTCCGGCGGCGGCGCGACCTCAGCCGCCGGGGGCGGGCTGGCTGGCTCGACTGACCGCGCCAGCGGCGGCGGCGCCTCGGCGGGCGGCGCCATGAGCGGCGGCGGCTCGCTCGCGGCTTCAGGCTGAGCTGCGGCGACCTGCGACTGGATGACCGGAATCGGCTCGCTGCCAAAAAGCGTGGTCAGACCAGCCCGCTCAGCCGGCGTTTCATCCTTTTTCCGTCTCCAGAACAGCATGGTTATCCTTCAGCGGCCATCTCGCCGGCGGCTTGGCGATCAACGGTCGCGGATGGGGCTCTCGCGCTTGGGCGGCTCGCGCCGCGGCGGCTTGGACGGCTCATCCGTCACAAAAGACGGCTTTTTGACGGTCGGCTTGGAGGGCGACTGAGGCGCGGCGCTATCGCTCGGCGCGTCGCGCCGTTGGGCGCGCTTGGCGGATTGCGCTTCATCCACGGCCGTCTGCCCGAAGGCTTCCTCGATGAGCGTTCGCTCGCGGCGCGGCTTGGGGGCGTTCTCCTCGCGGGGCGGCGCTTCCCGCCCGGAAGCCGCCTGCTTGGCCGACGAAGCCCCGGTATCCTCCATCAAGGAGGCCACGCCGCTTTCCAGCTCCTTGCGCTCCTGGCGGTCGCGCTCGGCTTGCAGCTTTTCGAGCGCCGTGTCCGGCGCGGGGGACTTGTCGAAGGCTTCGAGGGGCTTGCCCTGGAGGTAAAGCTTCATAAACTCGATCCACATCGGCAACGCCGCCTCGCTGCCCGTCTCGCCGCGCCCGAGCGTGCGCTTTTCGCCCGGATAGCCAATCCAGACGCCGCAGGTCAGCGACGGCGTATAGCCGATGAACCAAGCGTCGGTCCAGTCATTGACCGTGCCCGTCTTGCCCCCGAGCTGGCGCTTGTTGAGGTCGCCCTCGGCGACGGCGCGGATTTTCGACGCCGTTCCGCCGTCAATGACGCCGCGCATCATATCCACCATCTGGGCCGCGACATAGGCCGACACCACCCGCGACTCGCGCTCTGGCTCATCCTTGTCGAAATCGAACAGCGTCCGTCCGTCATAGTCGAGAATGCGCCGAATCAGATGCGGCTTGGCCCGCTTCCCCTGATTTGGAAAGACGGAATAGGCGGAGACCATCTCAATCAGCGGCACTTCCGTCGCGCCCAGCGCGGACGGCAAATAGGGCGCCATCGGGTTGGTGATGCCAAACCGGCGCACGATTTCCGCGCCGCGCCGGATCCCCACATTGGCCAGCAGCCGGACAGCCGGGATGTTCCGCGACTTGGCCAGGGCGACGCGCAGCGGAATCGAGCCGGTAAACCCGCCATCGTAGTTGCGCGGCGACCAGTTGCCCGACTGGAAAGGCGTGTCGGCAATGAGATCATCCGGCGTCCATCCGTTTTCGATGGCGGCCGCGTAGATGAACGGCTTGAAGCAGGAGCCGGTCTGCCGATTGGCCTGCGTGGCGTTGTTGAACTTGGACTGCGAGAAGTCGTAGCCACCCACCATGGCTTTGACTTCGCCGGTCTGGGCGTTGAGGCAGAGCATCGCGCCCGCGATAGCCGGCAGCGAGCGCAACTCGACCTGAAGCGTTCTGTCGCTTGCAACCGTCTCGGCGACCGGCTTGCCCAGCCCCTTGCCCGTTTCCCTGCCTGTCGCCTTGCCTGGCTCCTTGCTTAGCTCGCGCTCTCCGCCCTTGCGCGCCGCCGCCGCCGCGGGAGGCGCGCCGGGCGCGGCCTCCGTTACCGGCGCGAAGGCGTTTCGGCGCGGCGCGCCGCTTTTGATGAGAAACATCGGCAGGTCGCCTTCGCGCAGCGGGCGCTCCGGCGAAAACGTCACCGTGGCGCGGTATTTCCCAAACGAGACTTCCGCCGTCCGTCCGACGACGCGGGTGACAAGGCCGTGCAAGTACATGCCGTTGAATGGCTCATAGGCCCACTCCGGGTGGCGATAGGCGGATAGGTCCTTGCCCTTCAGCTCCTCGAGGACATTGGGGATTGGCGCGTCGCGGCGCGACCCGCCATGACGCTCCTCATAGCGGTGAATCCCCCACCGCACGGCATTGACCGCGTGAATCTGCGCCGGCGCGTCAATCGTCGTAATGACCTGAAGACCGCCAGTATGCGTTCCGCGCGTGCCAAAGCGGCTCTCGAGCTCGCGCCGCACCTCCTCGACGACGTGGGCGAACGGGCCGCTGGCGTTGAGCTCGCGCGCCGACGTGACGTTGAGCTCCAAATCGGTCGCTTTGGCCGCCTCGGCCTCGGCCGCCGTGATGTAGCCCGATTCCAGCATGCTCGCGATCACCAAGTTGCGCCGGCGCTTGGCTTCCTGCGGCTTGAGGATTGGCGAGTAGCCGGAAGGCGCCTTGGGGATGGCCGCCAGCAGGGCGCACTCCTCAATCGAGCAGTCCTTGACGGATTTGCCAAAGTAGTATTGCGCGCCGGCCTCGACGCCATACGCGCCGCCGCCGAGATTAATCTGGTTGCAGTACAGCTCCATGATTTGCTCCTTGCTGTACTGCCGCTCAATTTGCAGCGCCAGAACGGCCTCCCGGATTTTACGCTCGAGGGTTCGTTCCGGCGAGAGGAACAAAATCTTGGTGAGCTGCTGGGTCAGCGTCGAGCCGCCCTCGATGGCGCGCCCGGCCAGAAAGTTTTTCCAGGTCGCGCGCGCCAGGCCAATTGGGTCCACCCCCCAGTGCTGCTCAAAGCGCGAATCCTCAATGGCCATGATCGCCTGCCGCATCCGCGGCGGGATTTCCTCATAGGCGAGCGGGACGCGCCGCTCAAGGGCGAATTCGCCGATGACCGTGCGCCCGTCGTCGGCGTAAACCCGCGTCACGACGCTCGGCTGAAAGTCGGCGAGCGCCGCCACTTGGCGCTGGTCGTCCGTCGTGGCGAACCACTGCAAGAACAAAAACATCGCCAGCGCCCCGCCCGCCGCCGAAACCGCGAGCGACAGCGGCCAAACCAATTGGCGACGCCAGCTGGAGGGCGGGGTTGCCGTCAACGGAGCCGGCGATTCGTCAAGACGAGACAGCTTCAGAGCGTTTGGCATATGCGGCGTTTGCCTTCGAAGTCACGGATGGCGCATCGCCAGGGGATTATTCGCCAGGTCGCCGGGTTGCGCAATCCAGACTGGGCGCGGCCTTGGGTCTGGCGAAGGCGTGTGGGAGTCGAACCCACCCATCCGCGCTTCCGCGCGGACGCGACGGATTTGAAGTCCGCGACGGCCACCCGACCGCATGCGCCTCCGCAAGAGGGAACGACGCCTCCGAGAGCCGCTACAGCTTGACGGCGGCAATCCCGCGCTCGGTCGCTGCAATGAGCAGTCCCGGCGCCCGGCAGAGGGCCGAAAACAGGCGCTCGTCCGCAAGCTGCCACCGCGCCACGATTCGCCCGTCAAGGCGGCTCACAATCGTAATTTCGCCGTCATCCAGCGCCGCCACCGCCAGCGTGGTCTCCGTCAACGGGGTCGGCGGCGCGGTCAGGCGTCCGGCCATTTGCTGTCGCCACTGCATCTCGCCGCGCGCCCCGTCAAAGGCGTAGAGAAAATTATCATATGAGGCAAACAGCGCGCGCCCGCGATCAATGAGCGGCGGCGCGGCTATCGCCCCGCCAGTTCGGCGGCGCCACCGAATCCGGCCGTCGGCGCGCCGGATGGCGACGGCGTCGCCTTGCGCGGTGCCGCAGTAAACGCGCTCGGCGTCGCCCGCCGCCGGGCCGGGCTGGGCGCCAAGCTCGCAAGCCCACTGCCGAGCGCCATCCGCCGCCCGCAGCGACCAGAGCGCGCCAGCGGTCAGGCCCGCCAGCAGACCATCGCCGTCGCAGGTCAGATGCTCGGTGAAATCGCCGGACACGCGCCACAGGATGGAAAAATCGCCCGGATCGAGCGCCGCGACTTCCGTTGCGCCAAGGCGCGCATAGAGCCGAACGCCATCGCTGACCAAATTCGACGTGATCGGGCGCGGCAACGAAATTTCTCGCTGCACCACGCCGGTCGCCAGGTCGAGCAGCCGGACGACGCCAGTCGCGGCATCGCCATCGGCGGGCGGGCGCGTCGCGCAGGCGACGAGGCGGTCGCCTAGCCGGTAAAGCGTCCCCGCTGTCGCCACTCCGGGGGATGTCTCCCATAAGCGGGTGCCATCCTGCCGCGCCAGGGCGACCACTTTCCCGCTGCGCAGCGGAACATACACGGCGGCTTCGGTCACGAGGGGCTCGCGGCGCGCGCCATCCGGGTCAAGGTAAAGCCATTCAGCGGGCAGCGTCACAAGCGGAACCGTCGCGCGACCATTCAGGACGCCGGATGCGCGCAGGCGCGGACGCGGCTGGGACGTCGCTACGGAATCGCCCAGCGCGAGCAGGGCGAGCCCGCAGCCCAGCCAGCGGGAACAGCTCAGCCGGCGCGACATCCAGCTCGGGCGACTCATTGAAAGGCTCCGTGACGCCCGCCGCCGTCCGAAAAGCGCTGCGCGCCAGCTTGCGCCTCGCCGGACGCCAGCGCTGTCAGGCCCCGCCGAAACTCATTTTGAAGCGCCCGCGCCCAATCCAGCTCGGCTTGTTCATACAGGGATAGCCGGTCGCCGCGCAGGCAGGACTGGGGAAAAGCGGCTATCGCTTGCGCCAGGTCGAGCGCGGTTTCGAGCGCCGCGCCTTCCGGGCAGAGGCGATTGACCAGCCCAATCGCCAAAGCTTCCTGGGCCAGCACGGGACGCCCGGTCAAAACCAAGTCCATCGCCCGTCCAAAGCCAATCAGCCGCGGCAGGCGCACTGTCCCGCCATCGATGAGCGGCACGCCGAAACGACGGCAAAACACGCCGAAGACGGCCGTCTCGGCGGCAACCCGCAAATCGCACCAGAGCGCCAGCTCCAGCCCGCCCGCGACGGCGTGGCCTTCAATGGCCGCGATGACCGGCTTTGACAGCCGCCGTCGCGTCGGCCCCATTGGGGCGACGCCGGCTTCCGCGATATTGACCCGCGCCCCGGCCGCCACAGCCTTGAGGTCGGCCCCAGCGCAGAAATGACCGCCCGCCCCCGTCAACACCGCGACCGCGCAGGCGTCATCCGCGTCAAAGCGCTCGAAGGCCGCATCGAGCGCCGCCGCCGTCGGATCATCCACGGCGTTGCGCGCCTCGGGGCGCTGGAGCGTGACGACCGCGACGCCAGCGCGAATTTCATACGCGACAGCATTCATCCGGGACTCCGGTTTCTCGAGCGACGCCGGTTGCCTGGGCGACGCCGGCGCGCCAGGTTACGAGGCCTTGCGCAGGGGCGTCGGCAGCCGCTTCGGCGCGCCCGACGCCGGGACGAGGTCAGCCAGCTTCGCTTTGGGCTTCGCCTTGGGCTTCGCTTTAGGCGCGGCTTGGCGGCGCGAGCGAGCGTCCAGCCACTCGGCTGTCAGTCGCCACGCCCGCTCGGCGCGCGAGCCAATCAGCATGCCGAGGTGCCCGCCTCTGACGAAGCGCGTGGCGACATCCTGGACAGTCAGCTTTTTCGTAATGGCAGTCACCGCCGCCGGCGGCACCAAGCGGTCTTCCCGACTGGCGATGACCAAAACGGCGGCGCGAATGCGCTCATAGCGAACCCGGCGGCGACCAATGACGAACTGATCAGCCGCCAGCTCGTTACCGAGCACCAAGTTGTGCCACAGTTGCCTGAAGGCGGCTTCCGTCAGATTGACGTATTCCAGATTTCGCCCGCCGTCGGGGCGCGGCGACGCCAGAAAATCAGGATCGCTCAGTCCGCGCCAGAACTCCGCCGGCCGCCGCAGAACCGCGTCAGGGTGCAGGATATGAAAAGAAGCGTTGCAAACGGCAGCCGGAATGTAGCCGTAGCGAGCGGCGAGCGTTTCGAGCGGCTGACGAGAAACGCCGGCCAGAATGCGATGGAGCGGCATCGCTGAGAAATCCGTCGGCGTGCCGATGGTGACGATGTTTCGGATGCCGGCCTGCGGGTGGAGCGCCGCGTAACAGTTGGCGAAGATGCCGCCCAGGCAGTACCCGACCAGCGACAGCTCATCGCTCCCCGTGACCCGCTTGACCATCCGCGCGCCAGCGCGCAGGCGATGCTCGATATAGCGTCCAAGCGACAAGCGCCGGTCGCGGGCCTGCGGCTTGCCGTAGTCCAGCAGAAAAACGTCATAGCCCTGCTCGACGAGATAGCGCGCCAGGCTGCGCCTCGGGTGCAGATCAAAAACGTCGGCCGTCACCATCAGCGGCGGCACGAGCAAGACCGGGATGCGGCGGCGCGGGCGACGCAATGGCAAATAATGGCGCAGCTTGAGCGTTGGCGCGTCAAGCAAAAGCTCATAGCGGAGCGGGCGCGTCGCGCCAGCTCGGCGCTGACGCCGGTCGCCGACGTAGCCATCCTCGTGGAGCGGCGCGGTCGGCTCGCCAAGCAGGGCGGCGAATAAGCGTTCGGCAATAAGCAGCGACATGATGTAATCAAAGCCACTCTGGAATCAAACCTGCCAGCGATGGTGTTAAACCAGACTAGAATGAAATCGGCAACTCAATCCGCGGACTGGCCGCCCCTGCGGTCGGCGACAGCCCATCTGTGGTGGCTGAAGCTGTCGCCGGCGGAGGCGGACGCGGCGCTCCAGGACATCCTGAGCCCCGCCGAGCGCCGGCGGGCGCGCCAACTGCGCCGACCGGGCGCGGCAAGCCGCTTTTGCCTTGGCCGCGCTCACTTGCGCCGCATCCTGGGCGAATATCTTGGGGCGCCGCCGGAATCGCTCCAGTTCGCCTATACGCCCAATGGCAAGCCCTACCTGCCGGAGGCCCCGCGCTTGTCGTTTAACTTGGCGCATGCCGGCGACCTGGGACTGCTCGCCGTGGCGGATGGTCGCCACGTTGGCGCGGATGTCGAGCTGCCCGGCCCGCCCGCCCGCTGGCTCGCCATCGCCCGGCGGTGCCTGCCTGAGAGCGAGCGCCGGCGCCTCCAGGCGCTGCCTGAGGAAGCGCGAGCGCGGGCGGTGCAACGGAGCTGGACGCGCCAGGAAGCGTTCCTCAAGGCGAGCGATCAGGCCTCGCTGCGACGACTGCTCCGACTGGAAATGCCTTGCGCCGCCAGCCCAGGCCAGTTCACGATACGGGACGCGCAGGGCTGCCACTGGCTGGCGCAGGATGTCGCCCGGGCTGGCGCGATCGGCGCGCTTGTCGTCGAGCATCGGCCAAACGAGCGACTCGAGGTTTTGAGCTTCGCTTGGCCCGGACGGGAGCGCCTATGAACCCGCTGTACGCCCGCCTCATGAACCTGATCGTCTCGCGGCTGGTCGTCATCTCGACACTGCTCGCGCTGGCCGTCGCCATGGCGCGCTCCGATAGCTCCTGGGCGAATGCCGACATCAATCCCCAGCCGCTGGTCTGGCTGGCGGTTGTCGCTGGCGCGCTTTCGGTAGCCTATTTCACGTGGCTGCGCATGTCCGAGCAGTACCTGCTGCAAGGCTACGTTCAGTTGGCGGGCGATGTCGCGGCGGTCACGTGGCTGACCTATCAGATGCGCGATTCAGCGTTCCCGCTCGCGCCGCTCTACCTCGTGATTGTCTTCGTGGCGGCAATGATTTTGCCGCGCATCGGGACAATCGCGATTGGCGTCTCCTGCGCCCTAGCTTACGTCGGGCTCATTGTCGCCTTCAAAGTCGGCTTGCTGGTCGGGGGCTACGCCATCGTCGAGCAAAATGAGCGGTATCTGCAAAACAATCCGCTCCTCTACGTGGTTGCCATCCTGGCGCTGACGGTGCTGGGCGGACAGCTCGCCGAGCGACTGCGCCGCAGCGACGCCGAGCTGGAAGCCGCCGCGCGCGACCTGGCGCAGCTCCGGGCCTTCAACGAGCGCATTGTGGAAAGCGTCAAAAGCGGGCTGGTCACCATAGACCTCAAAGGGCGCATCATGACCTTCAACCGCGCCGCCGAGGAAATCACGGGCTACCGGGCGAAAGTGGTCCGCGGCAGGCATCTGGGCGAGGTGTTTGAGAATCTGGAGCAAAAGCTCGAGCCGGAGCTTCTTGCGCCAGCTCCGCAGCGAGAGGATTTCCGCCGGTTTGAAGCCGACTGTCAGTCCGCGGATGGGCGCGCCCTGCATCTCGGCTTTGCCGTATCGCCTTTGACGACTGAATCTGGCGACGCGACGGGCTACGTTCTCTCCTTTCAGGACCTCACCGAGATTCTCAAGCTCGAGGAGGAAATCCGCCGCCAGGATCGACTGGCCGCGCTGGGCAAGATGGCGGCCGGCATCGCGCACGAAATCCGCAACCCGCTCGCCGCCATGCGCGGCTCCATCCAAATGCTCCAATCGGAGCTTGAGCTTGACTCGGAGCAGTCGAAGCTGATGCGCATCGTCCTCCGCGAGTCGGACCGCCTCAATCGCACCATCGAGGATTTTCTCAAATACGCTCGCCCGCGGGCGCTGCAACTCGTCACCGTCAACCTCGAGCGACTCATCAGCGACACGCTTTCCCTGCTGCGCCACAGCCCTGAAATGCGAGCCGACCACGAGATTACGCTCCAGTTCCCGCCGGACCTGCCGGCTATCGTGGCGGATAGCGATCAGATTCGACAAGTGATCTGGAATCTGGCGCGCAATGCCATTCAAGCGATGCCGACCGGCGGCAAGCTCAGCATCGTCATCACGCCGCAGGCTGAACACATCGAAGTTCGCTTGACCGACAGCGGGACGGGCTTCCCGCGAAACAACCTGGAGCGCCCATTCGAGCCATTCAACTCGAGCCGCGAAGGCGGCACGGGGCTGGGCATGGCGATTGTCTACCAAATCCTTCTCGATCACGGCGGACGCATCGCTATTGGCAACCGCGCCGATGGGGCGAGCGGCGCTGAAGTCGTCATGACGCTCCCGCGCGCGGCGACCGCGCCGCTGCCCAAGGGCAAGGTCGCCGCTGACTCGCGGCTGCAGATACGGCGCACGCCAAGCGAGCTGCCGGCGTTTTCCCTATCATCGCCGGGGGAATCGCCAGCGATGACAACGGACGCCCCGTCCAGCCGCTAACGCGCCCGGGCGACTGACGCGAGCGGCGACGCGGAAACGATCCGCCGCCCATCTGGGGCCTGGCTTGTCTCGGGAGGCTCGTCGCCCCCGGCAACCCCAAAATATGCCGGAAAAAGCGCCTGCGCGACGCCTGCGTCGAAAGCGCTCCGCTCGCTTAAATCGCCCGGGGAAGGGCGCGAGCTACTCGGCTGCCGGCGAGAGCTGGCCGCCCGGCGCGGGCTTGGCGACCTTCACGCCCAGCCCATTGAGCAGCGATGCCACGCCGACGTAGCCATAACCAATGACAAAAATGGAAAGAAAAGGCAAAACGCCCCAAATTTCACTTTGAATGGCATAGATAATTGCCAGCAAAAAATACGCCGTCATCGCAATTTCAAGGAGAGGCAGCCAGCCCATCGTTCTTCGGTATTTCTTTCCCTGCCAACTCCGCCCTTTCTCATTTTGGTTGATAGCGTACTTAGGCGTTCTGACAAAACCGCTTTGAATGCCAAACAAAGCTTCTAAAACAGCTTTTGCATTACTGATTGAGATGCCAACGCCAATTGACATGGCCAGGTAAATCATCAGTAAATCTTTCCATCGCTTGCCGTGCAGCTCCTTGAGCGATATGAAATAGTAAGAAGTCACTGAAAAAGTCGAAAGGAGCAAGAACGGAATATCCAGGAGCATGAGATGGAAGAGGCCCTGATTATAGCGAACGATCAAAACTGGCAAGTGCAGCAAGTGGAATACAACCATCAACGGGTAGATAAGATTGCCCGATAAATGAAAGAAAGTTTCAATCTTGGCATGAAGCGGCAGGTTCAGGCCACCCAGGCGGGGTAGAATCTTGAGGGCGACTTGCGTGTAGCCCTTTGCCCAGCGACGCTGCTGAACCTTGAAAGCGTTGATATCGACCGGAAGCTCTGCCGGCACGTCCTCGTCGAGGACATAAACAAACTTCCATCCCAAAAGCTGCGCTCGGTAGCTTAGGTCGGTATCCTCAGCCAGCGTGTCCGCCTGCCAACCGCCCGACCGCTCGATGGCTTCGCGCCGCCACATGCCGGCTGTCCCGTTGAAGTTGAAGAAGCCGCCGCTCCGATGCCGGGCGGTGTGCTCAATGACAAAATGCCCATCGAGCAGGACGCTTTGCACGCGGGTCAGGAGATTGTAATCCGCATTGAGATGGCTCCATCTGAACTGAACGACGCCGACGCGCGGTTCCGTAAAATAATGAATCATTTTACGGATACAGTCCGGCTTGGGCTGAAAGTCAGCGTCAAAAATCAGAATGAACTCCCCTTTGGCGACTTTGAGCCCCTCGCCCAAAGCGCCAGCCTTGAAGCCTGTTCGATCCTTTCGGTGGAGATAAACGATATCGAGACCTTCGGCGGCATAGCGATCCACCGCCGCCTTGGCAATGGTCTGCGTCTCATCAGTCGAGTCATCCAAAACTTGAATCTCAAGCTTTTCCTTCGGATAGTCCAGGGATGCGCAAGCCGCCAGAAGACGCTCGACAACATACATCTCGTTGAAAAGCGGCAGCTGAACTGTCACGCGCGGCAGGGCGTCTTCGCCAAACATCGCCTTTGGCTTCGGCTGGAAACTATGGTAGCGCAGAAATAAATAGGTAATGCGAAGGCGGTATAAGCCATAGACAGCAAGAATGAAGAGCAGTCCAAAATAGAGCGCGAAGATTGTCCAGTCAAGCCCATCGAGAGTGTAGAGATAGCTTATGTTATTTGTTCGAGTAAATTTCTCCAGACTGGGAATGCTCGAAAAGTCTCTCTCGAAAATGCTTGAGAAAGATATTTCCCATGTAGAAAGCGTTGTCATATTTTTTTCTCAATACGCCTGAAAGTTATTTTATGTTGTAGTTCTTGATCTTGCTATTGAGGGTCGTAGGGTTGAGTCCAAGCAGCTTGGCGGCTTTGCTCTGATGGTTATGCGTCAGATCCAGCGCCCGCTGGATCAGCTCTATCTCGAACTGAGCGACCACGTCGTAGAAGCGTATGCCCTGCGCGACATCGAGCTGCGCGGACAGCAGCCTGCCCGACAGGGACGGCGACGCGATGCGCGCCGGCGGATTGAGAATCTCATCCCTCAGGCATTCCATGGACAACTGATTCGAGCGCGAAATGACGACCGCCCGCTCGATGACATTTTCAAGCTCCCGCACGTTCCCGGGAAACGGGTAAGCCTCGAGCAGCGCCAGCACATCCGGATCAATGTCCTCAACCATCTGGCGCTGGTTCTCGGCGTTGTACTTGCGGATGAAGTGCCGCGCCAGCGGCAGAATATCCTCCGGGCGCTCGCGCAAGGGCGGCATTTTGATGGTGATGACGTTGAGGCGGTAGAACAAATCCTCCCGGAACTTCCCCTCCGTCACCGCCTGCTTCAAGTCGAGGTTCGTGGCGGCGACGATTCGCGCGTCCACGCGGCGAGGCGTGGTTTCCCCAAGCGGGATGAATTCTCGCTCTTGGATGACTCGCAGCAGCTTGCTCTGCGTTTCAAAGGAGATGTTGCCAATCTCGTCAAGGAACAGCGTGCCGCCGTCAGCAATGTCGAATAGCCCTTTCTTAGCCGTGAAAGCGCTGGTGAAAGCGCCTCGCGCGTGACCGAAAAGCTCGCTTTCAAGCAATTCCGTCGGGATGTTGCCGCAATTGACCGGGACGAACTGCCCCGTTTTCGCCCGCGGGCTGGCAAAGTGAATGGCGCGGGCGATGAGTTCCTTTCCAGTTCCTGACTCGCCCGGACTGAGCACCGGGGTTCGCGCCGGGGCGACTTGCTCCACGAGCGCCAGAATGTCGCGCATGACGGCGCTGCGGGCGATGATGCCGTGCTTGTCGGCGCTTTGTTGCAAAGCGCGCTTGAGCTGGGCGTGCTCCTCGTCCTTGCGGCGGCGGCGAATGCCAGCCTCGACGACGCGCAAGATGTCTTCGTTCTCAAATGGCTTGCGGATGCAGTTGAAGGCGCCGCGCTGCCAGGCGCTGACCGCCGTCTCGAACGTGGCGTAGGCTGTGATCATGACCACGATGGCTTCCGGGTCGAGGGTCAGCAGCGCATCGAGGGTCGCCAAGCCGCCCATGCCTGGCATCGAGACATCAAGTAACACGGCGTCAAAGATGTGCTCGCGGTAAAGCTGTAGCCCTTCCTCGCCGGTTCGAGCGAGCTTGACGTTGTAGTTGGCGCCGGAGAGAAGCGTCTCCAGCACATCGCGCATAATCTCCTCGTCGTCAACGACGAGCAGCGATCCCTTCCTTGGCATGGTCAGCTCTGCGCAAGCAGCTTCTCTTCGGCTGAGCCTGACCGCTGAAGCTGCTCCAAAACGGTAAAGAAGCCTGGAAATGACACGCCTACGCAAGCCGGGTCGTCAATAAAGGTAGGACCCTCGGCGACCAGCGCCCCGATGGCAAACGCCATGGCGATCCGGTGATCGCCGGCCGTCTCGATTGTCGCGCCGCGGAAGCGTTGCCTTCCAGGGATCGTCAGCCCGTCAGCGCGCGCTTCCAGCTCGACGCCCATAGCACGCAAGTTGCGGGCAATCAGCGCGAGGCGGTCGCTTTCCTTCACGCGCAGCTCGCTCGCGTCAGTCACGTGGAGACCGCCAAAATAAGCTCCCAGCACGGACAAGACGGGAATTTCATCGATGGCGTTAGCGGTCAGCGGGCCCTCCAAGCGGATTTGCCGTTGCGGGCGCGCCGTCGTCGAGCTGACGAACAAGTCGCCGATCGGCTCGCCGCCCTCCAGGCGCTCATTCCTGATGTCAAGGCTCGCCCCGGCGTCGCGCAGCGCCGTCAACAGCCCGGCGCGAGTGGGATTCAATCCAACGCCTTCAAGGCACACCGCCGCGTCTTCAACCATAAGCCCGGCCGCCAGCAGGAAGGCGGCCGCCGAAAAGTCGCCTGGCGCGCGCAATCGCCCCGGGCTTTGCAGCCGATAATCGCCAGAAACCCGGCGCGTCGCGCCGCTCACGACGACCGGAACGCCAAACGCGCTAAGCAGTCGCTCCGTGTGGTCGCGGGTCGGGATTGGCTCAATCACGACCGTTTCGCCAGCGGCAAAGAGACCGGCCAACAGCAGACAGGACTTCACCTGCGCGCTCGCCAGCGCGGACTCATGGGTTATGCCCCGCAAGCGACCGCCGCGAATGACGAGCGGCGCGAGGTCATCCTCCGCAGCCGAGATTGTCGCGCCCATGCGCCGCAGCGGCTCGATGACGCGACGCATCGGGCGGCGGCGCAAGGAAGCGTCGCCAGTGATCACGGTTTCGAAGGGCTGACCGGCCAGAATCCCAGCCAGCAGTCGGATGGTCGTTCCGGAATTGGCGGCGTCCAGCGCGCCCGAGCTTGGCCGCAAGCCCGATCTTCCAACGCCCTGGATGAGCAAGCCCTCGGCGGTCGCCTGCGCGGCGACGCCCAGTCGCCTCAGGCACTCTAGCGTCGCCAAGCAGTCAGCGCTCGCCGAATAGCTCTCAATCAAGGTTTCGCCGTCAGCGATGGCGGCCAGCATCGCCATTCGGTGCGAAATGGATTTGTCGCCGGGCGCCCGAACCCGCCCGCGCAGGCGACGCGCCGGCTCAAGCCGCCGGGCCATGGCAGCCTCCACCGCTCCGCTCACCGCGACAGCAAGCTTCCCACGTAGTTGAGCAGCTCGTTGGCGCTTTCGGACGTGTAGCCATGCTTTTTCACCAATCGGTCAATGACTTCATTAATTCGCCGCAACTGGTCCGCATCCGGAGACTTGGTTGAGGTCGTGATTTTGACGATATCCTTCAGGTCGGCGAAAATCTTCTTCTCGATGGCCTCTTTCAGTCGCTCGTGCGAATTGTACTCGAACCGCTTCCCCTTACGAGCATACGTCGAAATGCGAATCAGGATTTCCTGTCGGAACATGTTTTTGGCGTTTTCCGAAACGCCAATTTGCTCCTCAATCGAGCGCATCAATCTCTCGTCCGGCTCCATTTCTTCCTCAGTAATGGCATCCTTGAGCTTTTCCTTGTTGCAGTAGGCTTCCACATTGTCAAGGTAGTTATCGCAGATGCTCTTGGCCATTTCCTCAAATGAATAGACAAACGCCCGCTGAACTTCTGTCTTGGCGATTTCGTCATATTCCTTGCGCACCAGGGCGATCAAATTCAAATACCGCTCGCGCTCCTCGGTTGTGATCCCAGTGTGCTGGTCAAAGCCATCCCGGATGGCGCGCAGCGCGTCAATGGGCGTGATATATTTTTTCGACTCTTGCACCAGCGCGTTTGACAGCCGATTGATAATGTAGCGGGGCGAAATGCCGAACATGCCTTCGCGCGCGGTCTCCGCCTTGAGCTCCTTGACATCCTTGCTTTTGAACCCGTCCACATCCTCGCCGTCGTAAAGCTTCATCTTTTTGACCAGGTCCACATTGGCCCGCTTGGGCGCTTCGAGGCGCGTCAGCACGGCGAACATGGCGGCGACCCGCAGGGTGTACGGGGCGATGTGGACGCCCTGCAGGCTGCTTTGCGAAAGCAGCTTCTTGTAAATCCGCTCCTCTTCCGAGACCTTGAGATTGTATGGGACCTTGATCATGATGATCCGGTCCTGGAGAGCCTCGTTTTTCTTGTTTCCGACAAAGGATTGATACTCATTCTCGTTGGTGTGCGAGATAATCACCTCGTCGGCATAGATCATGGCGTAACGCCCGGTTTTGATGGCCTGCTCCTGCGACAAGGTCAAGAGCGAGTAGAGAAACTTTTCGTCGCACTTGAGAATTTCAATAAACTCCATCATGCCGCGGTTGGCCACATTTAGCTCGCCGTCGAAGCGATAGGCTCGCGGATCGCTTTCCACGCCGACCTCGCCAATGGTTGAAAGGTCAATCGAGCCGGTCAGCTCGGAGACATCCTGCGACTTGGGATCGCTGGGCGCGAAGGTGCCAATGCCAACGCGGTCTTTTTCAGAGAAAACGATCCGCTCGACAATGACGTCCTCGTGCCGCCCCTTGTAGGTATGCTCCAGATCGTAGCGCGCCTGCGGGCTAAGCTCGCCCTCGATATAAATCCCGTAGTGCTTCTGAATTTCCGGGCGCAAGTCCTGGGGAATGAGATGCATGGGGTCGCCATGCATCGGGTCGCCCTTGATGGCGTACACCGCGCCGGCCTCGGAGCGCGTCCACTTCTCAAGCCCGCGCTTGAGGAGCGTCACAATGGTGGACTTGCCGCCGCCGACCGGCCCCATCAGTAGCAAAATGCGCTTGCGCACTTCCAGACGCTGAGCGGCCGACTTAAAATACTCAACCAGCTGCTCAATCGCCTCATCGATGCCGAACAGCTCGTCGCTAAAAAAGTTGTAGCGCGTCATCTCGTCGCGCGTCCCTTCATTGATGACAGTCGTGCCAGCGGCGAGAATCATGTCGCAGATGCGGGCATGCGCTAGTTGCGTCAGCTTGGGGCGCTTGACCGCCATCTCGAAGTACTCGCGGAATGTCCCTTCCCAGTGAAGCGAGGCGCGGTCGCGCCGATGCGCTTCCAGCAGTTGGGCGATGTCGGGCTTGGAGTTTTCAGTGTCAGACATGGCAGCGACTCCCGTCATGGACGATGAAATGCAAGATTCAGACGCGGGCGCCTGCGTCGGGGACGCAAGTCGGGCAGGCGAAAAGTATGGGCGCATTTGGCGTTATCGTCAATTGCTCGCAGGGCTGTCCGAAGGGCTAGGCGATTCCGGTGAAACTCACGCTCTATCTTGAAACCTCGGTTGTCGGAGCTTATCTCGACAATGACGATTCCTTCCGCCGCGACTTGACCATGCGGTGGTGGGAACACGATATGCGGGAGTATCGCGCCTTTGTCTCGCCGCTCGTCCGGCATGAGCTGGAGCGACTCGCCGAGCCGCATCGCTCGGCCTATCTCAACCTCATTCAGCCCCTGCCACAGCTGCCGTTGCGCGACGAAGCGGCCATGCTGGCCGCCGGCTACCTTGGCGGCGGCATTTTTCAGCGACGCTTCCTGGCGGACGCGCTCCATGTCGCCCTGGCTTCTGTTCATAACATAGACTTTTTTGTAACCTGGAACTTCGGGCATATTGCTAGCGTCCATCGCCAGGCGCGGGTCCGGCGCTTCAATCTCGTCAGCGGCTTTCCCTGTCCGATCATTGTCACGCCGGAGTTCTTGGTCACCACCGGCGTCTGAGCGCGGATGAGCGAGCGCGGACGGGACGCGAGACGATGACGCGGCTGGCGGCGCGCGCGGCCGGGAATGGCCGACATGGAATAGCCTGGCATGGCGAAGAGGCAGGGTGAGCAGGCATGGCGAAACGGGTTCTGCTAGTTGAGGATGATGCGACCATCGTCCAGATCGTGTCCAAGTGGCTGAGCCGCTACCGGGAAGAGTTTGAAGTCGTCACAGCCGAGCATGGACGCGCCGCGCTCGACGCCCTGGCGCGGCAACCAGCGGATATCGTGGTCACGGACCTGCAAATGCCCGTCATGGATGGCTTCGAGCTGATCGCCCACTTGCTTAGCGAAGCGCGGCGAACGCCGATCATCATCACCACAGGCATGCCGATCGGCGATGTCGAGACGCGGCTCGGCAAGGTCGGAGACTTTCCGGTGCTCGGCAAGCCGCTCAGCGTCAGCGCGCTCTACAGCGTCATCCGCAATGAGCTGGACGCTCTCCAGCAAGGCGTGATCCAGGGCTTGACGCTGGCGTCGTTCCTGCAACTGCTGGAAGTCGAGCGCAAAAGCTGCGTGCTCCGCGTCACCGCCGCCGGCCGCGTCGGCTATCTATATTTCAGCGACGGCGAGCTCATCCATGCCGAGACGGGCCAACTGGCAGGCGAAGCCGCCGCCTTTGACATCCTGCTCTGGGAAGGCGTCAAGCTTCAGATGAGCGCGCCGCCGGCTGAGCTCCCGCCGCAGACGCTCCACGACCGGCTCATGGGCTTGCTCATGGAAGCCTTTCGCCGCCGCGACGAAGCGGAAGCCAAGCGCCGCCCCGCCGCGCCCAAGCCGCCGGATCAGAGCGCAACGGCTGAGCTGGCCCTGAGCGCTTTGTCGGAGACGGAAGCGGAAGGCGACTGGAACGACGCGGCGCAAGCCATCGGCGACAAGCGACGACTGCCCGACGCGGCGGCGCAAGCCGCCGAAATGCTTCTTAGGCTGACCCATCAGCTTCTCCACGCCGGCGTCGAAGCCTCGAAAGCTTACGCCGTCGAGCCGGAGCTGCGGCGCCGCGTCAACGCCGACGATCTTCCGCAAGAGACCATCAACTTGCTGCGTCTCTTCGATGGTCATCTCCAACTTGGGGAAATCCTCGCCCGCGCATCGGACCAAGCCGCCGCCATTATGTTTCTCGCGAGCGGCCTGAAGGCCGCCGGCTTGCTGCGCGAAGTCAAAAGCGACGCTCCGGCGCCGGACATCGCCCCGCCCCCGACGCCTGGCGACTAATATGTTTCGCTCCCTCCCTGGCGCCTCATCCCTGGCGCGATTCCTGGCGCGGCCGCCCGCTCGTCGCGCTCTTGTCGCGCGGGGCGGCTCGGATGAAGCGTCGCTGGCGGCGACGCTCGACGCGCCCGCTTCAAAGCGGCAGCGTCGTCGCCAGCGCAGGCGCTGCGGGATGGCGGAACTGAGCGCCAGACTGAAGCGCTGGCAAAGCCGCCTCCGCAAGCATTGCTTGTCGCCAACGAATGCGCCCGAAGCCCTCGCGTTGGCAGCGCCTCCATCAACGCTCGCGATGCCAACGCTCGCGATGCGCCGCTCAGGGAGCGAATCAGTGACCAAAGTCTGGAAAAACCGCCTTGCCCCTGGTAATTTCAGTCGCGTCAGGCTACTCTCGGATCGCTTTCAACGCCACTCCAAGCTTCTCTTGGCCTGGCCGAGGGTTTGCTTGTGATACCGAGCAAGCGGAACCGTCAGGGCGCCCGCTTGCCAGGGCGTCAGGACGGTGACGTTCAAAGCCGTCATCCAAATCAGCTCACAGGTGTCGCTCGTCATGCCGCTCAACGATATTTCCATTTCGCCATCATTTTCGTCAGCGCCTAGCGAGCGCCTTTCAGTCCGGCAACTGCCCGCCCTGACCCGTCTCATCTACGGATGGTGCGCAAGCGTCGTCAATCGCGCGCTCGCCCGCTTCCCGACGCTCCAGCATGGGCTTCACCGCCTCGAGGAGGCCGAGCAAACCATCCGCCGATTGCGCCAGGAGCGAGACGAAGCGCTCGGCTTTTTGCGGGAGCGCAACTATGAGCTGGAGCGTTACGATACGGCGGCGCGCAACTTCTTCTCGGCCGTCAACGAGGCTTCGCGGGAGCTGGAAGATATCCGGCAAGCTCTATTGACTCATCAGGCGCGGGTTGCCGACCATGCCGAGCAACTCAAGCTTTACATTCTCCGCTTGCAGCAGAGTCTCCGCGAGGCGGCGCTTGACATGGAAGACGCTCAGTCTGAGCTCGACGGCATCAAGTCGGCTTTTCAGGACCA
The DNA here is from genome assembly GCA_937966115.1 of uncultured Chloracidobacterium sp. Taxonomy (GTDB): domain Bacteria; phylum Acidobacteriota; class Blastocatellia; order Chloracidobacteriales; family Chloracidobacteriaceae; genus Chloracidobacterium. The sequence goes on from CALCKX010000002.1 coordinate 44,714, forward strand.
CCGGCGGCAGGTGGATGAGCGAGTCAGGCGCGCCGGGACGGCGACGCTCGACCTATTCAACGCCCTGCAAGAGGCTGAATCCGAGCTTGCGATATTAGAGCGACAAGCGCGCCGACATCAAAAAACAACATCGCGCGTCTATGGAGAAGCGGCGGCCGAAAATGAGCGATTGTCGCGGGAGCTGAACGTGATCGTGGCGGAAGTCGCGCAGACAAACAACCTTACGGTGGCGCACATCAACCAGCTCGAAGCCGAGCTAGCCGCCCTGCGCAAAGGTCGTTGAAAAGCGAAGACTACCGCTCGCTAGAGAAAGCTCAATCGCCCCACTGCGCACGCAGCGTCTCTCAAACCCATTCTGCGCCCGGCGGCGACGCCTTTAGCTTATGAAAACCAACTCCTACGTTCTGCGGCGGATCATTCAGGAGACGCCAGATGTGCGCTCATTCATCTTTGACTTTGGCGATTCCCCCTTCAGCTTTACGCCTGGGCAGTTTGTCATCTTCCGCCTCGATGACAAGCGGCAAGCGCCGCTTACCCTTAGCTCCTCCCCGCACGATCAGAAATACTTTCAAGTCACAGTCAAGCGAACCGGGAATTTTGGCACCCGATTCTACGATCAGATGCAGGTAGGCGACGCTGTCTCGATTGGCGAGCCGATGGGAAATCTCAAGCTCGATGTCAACGCGAGCGATCCAGTTTGCTTTATCGGCTCAGACTACTGCATCCCGGCCGCGCGGAGCTTCTTCTATTATATCCTCATCCGCCAGCCGCAGCGTCGAATCACGCTCTTTCACGAGCTGACCGACCCAAGTCAGGCGCTTTATGATAATGAGTTCAAGCACTTCGACCAAAACAGCCCGCTGACCAGGGTTCTCATTCTCAACCAGCTAATCCGCCCGCCGGGCTGGATGGGCGGACTAGGACGCATCACGCCGGTGATGCTCAGAAGTCTGTATCTTGAAAACCCGAATACAAAGTTTTACGCTGCTGGGGAATATCCAGAAACAAAGTTTTACCAACAAGCTCTTCAGTCTGCCGAGATTCCGAAGCAGAGCATTGTTGTCGAGCGATGGAGCTAGCCTTATGAAAACGCTGACGCTGCAGCCGATCAACAAAACGATCTCGGTCAAGACGGACACCAAGGTGCTTGACACGCTACTGGCTTCGCAATGCGAAGTCGCCATGGCCTGTGGCGGCATGGGGCTGTGCGCGACCTGTCACGTCTTCGTCATTAGGGGCGAGCAGGCGCTGACGCCGCGCACTGAGCGCGAGATTCGCACGCTTGGCACCATTACCGGCGCCACGGCTCGCTCGCGGCTTTCCTGCCAGGCTCGCATCATTGGCGACGGCGTGGTGGTTGAGCTTCCCGAAGGCATGTATCTTCAAAGCATTGAAGATCTGCGCGCGCTCGTCGGGAAGCGCGCCGAGGCCCCTATCCTGCACCCGCGCGACGGAAGAGTCCTTATCGAGCGTGGGAAAATTATCACGAAGTCGCGAATTTTAGAGCTTGAAGGCGAGGACTTCGACATGACAAAATTAGCGGCGTCGGCCTCGTGAAGTCGCCTCCTCGCTGCGCGCAAGCGCTTGCGCCAGGCTTTGCCTGGCTTCAAGGCTGATCTGACATTGACTGACATGACCTTCCCGAGCGATCCTGTCAAGCCAAACCCAACCTACTCTTCACCTGAGGAGCGCTTATTCAATGGCAATCAACGTAGCGGATGGCGGCATCAAAAACTACCATAACTATTTCGTTCCCGAGGATTTTCTGTCCCGCGACGCGCGCACGCGCACCATTCGGCTGCGGGATGGGCAGCGCGGCGTTTACGCTTCCGAGGATTTTATCGTCAGCTTGCACAGCGGACTCAACGAAGAGGTTGGCGACGCTTCCAATCTCGTGATGTACAAGTCCGGCTATGAATGGGGCGTCAGCGACATGAAGCGATTCGCCGAGAAAATGCGCCACGAGTTCGGAGGCGGCAAGCTCGATATTTGGCAAATGAACCGCAAGTTCGTTCTCGAATCCTGGTGGTGGCCGCTCACGACCGAGGGCTGGGGTGCCTGGGCCATTGACTTTAGCTTCGAGAAGCAGGGCATGGTGTTTGTCACCATCAAAAACTCCGCGGTCGCCAAGGCCATGGAGCAAGTCGGCAAGCCGGTTTGCTACATGTACGCCGGCATGTTCGCCGGCGTGTTCAGCGTTTTCGACCGCGAGGAGCGGGGCGGCATTGAGGTTCAGTGCTATTCCATGGGCAACGACTGCTGCAAATTCATCGTCGGCTCGCAAAAGAAGGTCAATGCGGCTGAGTTCTGGCGGCGAGAAGGGGCCACGGCCAAGGAAATCATGGAAAAGCTCGTTGACTAGTCGCGTCGCTTAGCGGCGTTCACTCTCAACAGCATCAACTCATTTAGAAGGACGCTCATCCCCATGGCGACTATCAGTTTCACACTTCCCAAGGAACTGCTCGACGAGCAGGAGGCTTTGCTGGAGCGCATCGCCCGCTGCCGCGAAAAGCTTAGCCTTGCCGTCCAACGCGCGCGCGCGGCGCTGAGTCTGGAAGACACGGCAGAAGTCTTTTTTGGGGAGCAGGTGCCGTGGGCCAAGCGCGGCGGCGCGCCGATTCGCGCCGCCATCGCCCGCCCGGCTTCGACGCGCCTGACAGCGGCGACCCGGATGACGGGAGAGCTTGCGCCGCCGCCGGCAGCGCGCCTTGCTCCGGTCCTTCCGGCCCGGACTCCCGCCCCCGCGGCGGCCGTTGCCGGGACGGCCGCCGATGAAATGACGGCGCTGGCTTTCTTCGAGAGCATTCCCTGGGGGTCGAGCGGCGTTGGCAAGGTATCCAAGTCGCCTTGGTCAAGCCCTGGCGCCAGCGACTTTCTACGCGCCGCGACGGAAAGCGCCGTGCGCGCGTCGCAATCCAAGAGCTGAGGCCAACTCAGAGTCGAGGCGCGCGGCGACGACTTTGCGCGCCAAGCGGCTGAAGACTCGCCGCGCCCTCGGGCAACCAGACGACGCCGGACCAGACGCTGGATGGCTATGACCTTTCACCGGAGGACCCTTTTTCAATGACAGCGCCAGCTACTGTGATTCAACCGCATCGCCACCCTGACCTGGCGGACATGTTTCGGCAGGCCGAAGGCAAGTACTTCACGGATGTCGAGCTTGCCAAGCTCGAAAGCTATTATCCGAGCCTCTCGGCGCACATCGAGGCCGCCAAGGACGTGCGCGCCAAGGAAACCGGCATCGTCGGGCGGAGCGTAAAAGAGATTTACGCCATGTATCCCTACGAGCAGCATCACGAGCATGCCACGGCCAAGTGCGTTCGTGACGCGCGCTATGTGCTTTCCTACGCGACGCTCTCCATGCTGATTGACGACACGCGGTGGTTTGAAGATAAGCTTCTCATCTGGATGAAGACCATCTTACAGGCGTTTGAGTTCCCGGAAACCGGACAGACTGACGCCATGCGCGAGGCGTTCGCTAAGATTGATCCCGCCCTGGCAAACCGGCTCAAGCCGTTCAAGGGCAAGGTCAAGTCCATTTATCACATGTACTACGTCATCAAGCGCGAGTGTCAGCAAACGTTACAGCCGAATAGCTTTCGACTGATGGAACCCTACCTTGACCTCGCCATGAACGTGCTTTCGGAGGACTACGGAGCGTGATGCTTGCTACAACCGACTTACTCGAAGGTCTCGAGAATTTCTTTGACGAGGCGCGCCTCGGCTTCGATCTGCGTGAAGGCACGCTCTGGAATCCGGCCAAGACGCGCCTATGCCTGCTCTCCACCGATTTCCTGACCGGCGTGTATGCGGCGGTCAAGGATGAGGCAGGTCCCGCCTGGCCGGTCATCTTCAAGACCTGCGGCCGGATTTGGGGCGAGCGCATCATGCGCCGCCTGGAACGCGAGGCGCAGACGGTCGGCAATCTCCAGCTCCGCGAAATGCCAGTGACGATGTTTTTGCGCTTTTTCCGCGAATACTTCGTCTATCACGGCTGGGGTCTCATGGCGATTGATGTCGCGCAAGCGCGCGAGACGGGCATCGTGACCGCCTCGCTGGAAGACTCGATTTTCGCTGAAATTATCCGCGACGAGGAAAATTTCTCAGACCCCATGATCGCGGGCATCCTCGCCGGGATGCTCAGCCACATCAGCGGTCACGAACTCGATTGCGTCCAGACCGAGTGCATTTCGCGCGGCGCTGAAGCCAGCCGCTTCGTGGTGACCGGCGCGGCGCGTCTCCGCGGCGCGGAAGACAAAATCAAGGGCGGCATGACGCACGAGCAGGTTGTCGCCAGCGTGTAGGCTGCCGGCGCGCAGGCTTCTACCTTGCTCACGCCGGCGCGATGGCTCGGCTCGGCTATCCGCGCCGAGCCATTGCGGATAGCGCAGGTTATGGAGCGAGCTTCGGCTATGGCATACGAAAATCTCAAACTCATCGGCAGCGGAGCGCACGCCGTCGTCCACCTGGCGCGGGACACCCTCACCGGCGAGCTTTATGCAGTCAAGGAATTCCTGGGCGGCGGCAAGGCCGCCCATCTCTTTTTCCGCGAGCTGTCTTCGCTAGTGGCGCTTCAGCATCCCCACATCGTCCGGTGTTTCGATGTGATTTACGGGCAGGGCAACCAGCGCAACAAGCTGGTGCTGGAGTATGCCGCCGGCGGCAGCCTCCGAGATATGCTCAACCAGCGCGGCGCGCTGCCCCTGGCGGAAGCCATCCAGGTAATGCGCGACGTCGCGGCCGGACTCAGCTACGCCCACGACCGCCAGGTTTTGCACCGCGACCTGAAGCCGGAAAACATTCTGGTCTTTCCTGATCCGAGCGCCGGGACAACCACCTACAAGGTTGCCGATCTAGGCATTGCCAATCATTTGGCAAACGTTCTCGACCAGCAGAAGCCGAATGGCTCGCCGGCCTACATGGCGCCGGAGCAGTTTTATGATTCCTCAACCTACGCCAGCGATCTTTACTCGCTAGGCATCATTTTTTACGAGATTCTGACTGGCGACCGGCCATTTCATGGCCTGGCGGCCGAGCTGTTCGCCAAGCACGCCAAGGAGCCGCCGGATTTGCGCCCCATCCCCGAGGGGGCGCGGCCCATTGTCGAAGCCCTCCTGCGAAAATTGCCCGGAGAGCGCCTGCGCTCGGCGCACAGCCTACGCGCGGCGCTCGACAACTGCCTAGGGTCAACCGCTTCCCTGCCTGCGCCGGAAGCTTTCAGCGCCGCGCCGGCAGTCGCTGCGTCGCCGGAAGCGGAGTTGGAGGCGACTCAGCGGCTCGAGCCGTGGTTTACGGTTGAGCTAGCCGGCAGTCAGCGACTTTTCACGCTCAACCCGGCGCAGCGCCCAACGGTCTATATCGTGGATGAGCGGACGACCGGCTTTCTGGAGCTTGAGCGACGGCGCTTCGTCCCCTACTTCCTGCCGGAGCGCATCTGCGCCGCCGCGACTTCCAGCCCCGCGTCAACGACGAGCTACTTTGCCACCAATCAAAGCCTTTACGCGCTCAAAGCGGACCGGGACGCTCCACAACGATTGTTTCAGCTTCGCCTTCCAGTCACGAGCCTGGCGGTCACGCCGTCGGAGACGCTGCTCGTTCTGGCCAATCAGAGAGGCGCCTTCGGCTATTCGCCCGAAGGCCGCCAGCTCTGGGAAGTCGAGTTATGCAACTACTTGCAGTCGCCTCAGATCATCATCCTCGGCGAGGATGATATCCTCGTCGCTTCCGGCCCGATTCGACCGGCCGTGACCTGCCTCGACGCGAGCGGCGGCATCAAGCGCCGAATCCCGCTCTCGTCTCCGGCGCTATCCATTATGCGCTCATCGATCGGAGGCGACTTTCACGTCGCGCTCTTTGGCGACGGCAGCCAGCGCCCCATGCGGATGGCCACCTTTGCCGGCGACCGTCAAGTGGCTGAAATGGATTTGGGCGAGCCGGTCTATGCCGCCAATCATCATGGGCATTTCACGACATTTTTTCATTCCTCCGGGCGGGTTTCGCTGGTTTTGGACGGATTGCCAATTGCCGAATATCGGCCGGACGGTATGATACTCGACGACGCCTGGTCGCCAGCGGCGCGAGCCTATGTCAATATAGAGCGTCGGTTGCCGCGCACCTTCATCAACGTTTTTCGCCTCATCGCCACGACGCCAGCCACGCTTTGACTACCGCCCCAATGTATCGAAAGCCGCGTTTTCTGGAAAAACTCCATGCCATCCGGGAAGAGCTTGCCGAAGCCTGCGGCTATGATGCAGAGCGATTGTTAACCATGCTACGGTTCGGCGGCTCATCCGCGCCGCCGCCGCTTGATGAGCCGCCATCTCATCAAGCGACGCCTATTGGGGCGCCGTCCGAATCGATTTGATGACTTCACCTTGCCTTCGGCTTCTGACTTGCTGTCTCCTTTGGGCGGGCGCAAGTTCAGTCATCGCCGTCGCCCAACGCCCAGCGGATCGCGCCAGGTCGCGCCCGACGGCGACGGCATTCCCGAATATCGCCGACGTCGCCGCCCGCGCCAATGGGGGCGTTGTCAACATCCAGTCGGTTTCGGAAGGTGGCGGGACTTCCATCGGCAGCGGCTTTTGCCTGGATGCCAAGGGCGAGCTGGTGACGAATTTCCACGTCATCCGGGAGGCGCTCAAGATCGGCGGCCCCATCCTGGTCGTGACCCAGGATGGACGCGCCTTGCCGGCCAGCGTGCGCGGCTATGACGAAGCCACCGACTTGGCCCTGCTCGAAGTCGAGCTAGGGGGGAAACCGCTCCCGTCGCTGCCGCTCGGCGACAGCGACGCGGTTCGGGTCGGCGACTGGGTCATCGCCATCGGCAGCCCCTTTGAACTCGATCATACCGTGACGGTCGGCATCATCAGCGGCAAGGGCCGCAGCGGGCTGGACGGGGCATATGACGATTTCCTGCAAACCGATGCCGCCATCAACTTTGGCAACTCCGGCGGCCCGCTCATGGCGCTGACAGGCGAAGTCATTGGAATCAACACGCTGGTTTTGGCCCGCGGGCAGGGGCTGGGCTTCGCCATTCCAGTCAACATCCTGCGGGATATTCTGCCCGATCTGCGCAGCCTTGGGCGGGTGCGCCGCAGTTCCATTGGCGTTGAAGCCGTGGACATTTCAGCCTTCGACCGGCGGGGTTTAGGAATCACCGGCGGCGCGCGGGTAGTCAAGGTCGAGCGCGGGCTTCCGGGCGACCAAGCCGGCCTTCGGCGCGACGACGTGATCCTCGCCATCGAAAATACGCCAGTCGCCTCCAGCGGGCACTTCAACCGCCTGGTGGCGCGCAGCCGCCCCGGCGCCGGCATTCAGATTCGGATTCGCCGCGAGGGGAAAGAGTATACCATCACTGCCACGCCTATTGAAAAAAAATAGCCATTACCTCAATGGCCAGTCCATCCGATTCGCTAGGAGCGTTCATCTGCCGTCATGACCCCGCAAAATCCATATCAGCAAACGCCATACCCGCCTCCTAATCCTTATCAATCCGCGCCGCCGGGCGGCGGGAATCAGCCTGGCCCGCTTGGATTGCAGCCCAATGTCGCCAGCATGCTCGCCTATGCGCCCTGCTGCGTCGGCTTAGTCATGTCCATCATTTTGGTTGTCACGGAAAAGACCAACCGATTCGTCAAGTTTCATGCCTGGCAGGGGCTTTTCTTTCACCTAGCGCTGACGGCGATTAGCATCATCAACTCGGTTTTGGGCACCATCCTGAGCAGCGTCAGCAACTTGCTTTCGTTGATTTCAACCATTTTGGGACTGGCGATCTTCCTGGTCAGTCTCGGGCTATCCTTTTTTCTGATGGTCAAGGCCTATGGCAATGAAACGTTCAAGCTGCCGCTGCTTGGCGACATCGCCGAAAAACAATCGTAAGGCGACTTAGCACGACATGCCGCCGGCTGCCGATTATTTTCATCAGCTCATCATGGATGACCTTCCGGCAGCGAGCGCCGATGCCGACCAGCTCGACGCGGCGCTTGTCGGCCGCGGCATTTTATTCGCCGGCAAGGCGATGCCAGCTCACCTGCGGCCGCATTTCTTTACCCTTGAGGAGCGGCGACGGCTCGAAGCCGCCGCGGCTAGCGTCCTGCGCGCCGCGCTAACGGCGGAACGCGGACTCTTCGGGGGCGACCGCGAGCGGCTTTACGCGGCGCTCCGCCTTCAGGATGCCGAGCGCCGCCTCTTGCGCATCCATCCGGGCTACGACGATGCTGTGGTCTGGACGCGCTTGGACGCCTTTCCTGCGGCGGACGGCGTGTTTTTTCTGGAGTTCAACCATGACGCCCCGGCCGGCATCGGCTACTCGGCGGCGATGACGGAAATCTACCTTGAGCTTCCCATTCTCAAGCGATTCGCCGAGCGATTTTGTGTCGCGGGCGACGAGCCGCGCCCGGCGCTACTGGCCGCGCTGCTCGGAGCCTACGCCGCGTTTGGCGGACGGGAGCATCCGAACATTGGCATCGTCGATTGGACGGATGTGCGCACATCGTCCGACCAAGTCATCCTGCGGGACTACTTTGCCGCGCAAGGCCACGCGGCGGCGATCGCCGATCCGCGCGAAGTCGAGCTGCGCGACGGGCGACTTTACGCCGGCGACCTTCGGCTGGACATCGTTTATCGGCGGGTGGTCACGAGCGAGCTGCTCGCCAAGCTCGATGAAACGCGCCACTTCATCGCCGCCTATGAAGCCCGCGCCGCCTGTTTCGTCAACGCGTTTCGATGTCGCGTCAGCGAAAACAAAGCGTTCTTCAGCTTTTTGACCGACCCGGAGCAGCTCGCCTTCCTGGCCGACGACCTGCGGCAAACGCTGCTCCAGCATCTGCCCTGGACGCGCATCGTGGTCGAGCAATCCACTCGCCTGCCTGATGGTCGTCGCATTGATCTGTGCGAGCATGCCGCGCGTCATCGGGCGGATTTCGTGCTCAAGCCGGCGGACGCCTACGGCGGAACGAATGTTTATGTCGGCAGCGAAACCGACGACGCGACTTGGGCGAACGCGCTGACGCGAGCGCTCAGAGACGACGCGCTGTGGGTGCTCCAACAGCGCGTTTCCACGCCAACTGAAGTCTTTCCAATCCGGCAGCCCGACGGCGGCTTCGCCTTTCGCCCGATGAAGTATAACGTCAACCCATTCTACCTTGGCGGACGGATTGCCGGCGCCGTCGCGCGGACCTCGGAAAGCGTCGTGATCAACGTCAGCGCGGGCGGCGGGAGCATACCAACCTTTACCGTCGCTCCCCTGACGCCAAGGGCCTAGCTTCTCATTCATCTCTCGCCTGCGCTGCCGCCGACTGAGCAGCGCGCCCGAGTCGCAAGTCAGTTCCAGGATGGAGGCAAGAAGTGACAGCCGAAGCCTTTCGCATCGCCGAAGTCTCCGACCCGGCGATCATTGCCCGCATCCAGCGCCTGCGCGCTGAATGCTGGGCAACCGCCGGGCTTTCGGCAGACCAGTTTCACGATGGCAAGTGGCGCGATCCGGGCGAGGAAGGCCCGCCATTCCGCCACTGGGCGGCGTTTGTCGGAGAGCGACTGGTTGCCGCCGGGCGGCTTTCAATTCACTCGACGCTCAGCCAAGCGCCGGGCGGACACCTCTTTGCCCAACTGGCCTGTGAAATCACCCCGCCAATCGCCTCCATCAACCGCTTGGTCGTCCACCCGGACGCCCGCCGCCAAGGGCTGAGTCACAAGCTCGACGCGGCGCGCCTCGCGGCGGCGCGCGCGGCCGGCGCGCAAACCGTCCTCGCCTACTGGTCGCGCGTCACCGGCCTGGCGCGCTATCGCAGCCTCGAGGCGCTTGGCTTCGTCCGCGTCAGCGAGTTCGATTTTTTTGACGAGCCGCCCACGGGGCTGGTCACGGCGATGATCCTGGCGTGGCCGCCGGGCTAGCCGCTGTTCGCGCTAGCGCCGAGCGCCATCCGTCAACGAGCGCGCCCGACAGCGCAGCCAGTCAATGGCGGCGCGGCCCTCCTCGCCTAAATCGCGCGTGAACTCGTTGACGTAGAGCGCGATGTGCTGCGCCTGAACTTCGGATGACATCTCCTGCGCATGCGCGGCAATGTACGGGCGAACATCCTCCGGGCGAGCGTCGGCGTAGTCCAAGCTTTCCCGAATGGCCGTCGTCACCGCCCGGCGCGTCGCTTCATCCAGCGTCTGGCGGATGGCGATTCCGCCGAGCGGCAGCGGCAGCCCGGTCGTCGTTTCCCACCACTCGCCCAGATCGACAATGCGCGTCAGCCCAAAGGTCGGATACACGAAGCGACTCTCGTGAATGATGACGCCGGCGTCATACGCCCCGGCCGCGACAGCCGGCATGATGCGCTCAAACGGCAGTTCCCCCGCGCTGGGCGCATCATCGGTGAACAGACGCATCAGCAAGCGCGCCGTGGTGAGCGTCCCCGGCGTTACAATGCGCTTGCGCCGCAGCGCTTCGGCGGCGAACGGCTCGCGGGCGACAACCAGCGGGCCGCAGTTGCGGCCCAGCGCCGCGCCAACGTCGAGCAAGGCGTATCGGGCCGCAATGGGCGGCGTCAGCAGCGCGGCGAAAGAGAGCTTCGTGACATCCAGCCTGCCTTCGAGCGCCCACTCATTGAGCGTCTGCACGTCCGCGAGCCGGATGTCGAATGTCACGCCCGGCGCGCGGGTCAGCCCGAGCGCCAGCGCGCCAAAAATGTGCGTATCGTTTGGACACGGCGAATAGCCGAGCGTCAGCGTGGTCATGGCGGCGCGGCGTTCTCCCTCGGGATGCGCTGAAAAATCTGAAGCTCCCCGCCGCCGGGCGCGGGCAAGACGGCGACGCGGCGGTAAGCTTGATCAAACCAGGCGTCTGCGCGCAGCGCCGGTAGAAGGTCCCAAGTTGGACTGGCGACGTACCATTCCGGCGACAGCGCCCTGACGGGCCAGGTCAGGTCGCGCCGGGCGAAATGGGGCAGCGTTTCCGGCGTCGTCAAGCCGCACAAATCTACAATGCGCTGCTCGCTGTAAAAACCCAGATACCCGACTTCGTGGAAGGCGACGCGCTCGGTCGGGCGGGCATGCGCCCGAAACCACGCCGCCAGCGCGCGGTATGACGACGCCCGCCAGTCGCCTTGGTAGGTCGCGACCGCTCGCGCCGATGGCAAGAGGCTCGACGCCAGGCCGAGCGCCGCGACGGTCATCCCCGCCAGGCGAAGCTTTTCCGAGCGGGCGGCCCGCAGCGATTCAAAGACCGCGACCAGCCCGAGCGCGAAAAAAAGCTGAAGCGAAAGGAAGATGGGAACCTGATACCACCAGTAGCCCGCGACGCCGAGCGCCGCGTAGCCGCCCGCGTACGCGCCAAGCCAGAGCAGCCACAAAAGCCATTGCCGTCGCGACCGAAAGGCGACGACAACGCCAACCCCAACCAGCGCCCACCAGGGGCTGAGCAGCGGATGGCCAAGCGCCGGGACGCCCCAGGCGCGCCACCAACTGGTCATTAGCTCGCCGGCGAAGGTCGGCCAGCCGAGCGCCACCTGCGCTCGCTTGGCGGCGAGGGTCGCCGGAAGAACTTGTCCAAAGGTTGCATAAGCATAGAGCGCCCACAGCGCGAAGACCGCGCCAAAGCCCAGCGCCGACCAGCCCAGGCGACGCGCGAGCGCCGCCGCGCCCCGATTGCGGACGGTAGCGCGTCGCGCCGCCACAAGCCACTGACCAAGCGCGGACGCGCCGATGACGCCTAGCGCCAAGACGCCTTCGCCGCGCGTCAGAAACAGCGCTCCGGCGGTCAGCCCGGCGGCGAAATCCCGCCCGACGAGATGCAGCGACAGCGTCAGCGCCAGCAGCGCGTGAAACAGAAAAGCCTCCGAGCCGAGCACGCCCAGCGGACCGCGCCAGCCGCCGAATAACGCCGCCAGCGCGACCACTAGACCCGAAGCGTCGCCCAGGCCCCACGCCCGCCGGAAGAGGAAGAGGATCCAGCCGACGGCAATCCAGGCCAGCGCCGTAAGCCACACGGCGAGCGTGTCGGCGGGCGCGCCCCGCAGCAGAGCGGCGAGCGCGCCAACCGCCAGCGCCAGGAGCGGGGTCGTCGTGCCAAAGGTCGCCGGCGGATGGTTGAACACAAAGCCGCGCCCGGCGGCCAGGCTCTTCGCATAGGTCAGCGTGATGTAGGCATCGTCATTGAGGTCAAACCCCTGCCCTAACGCGCACCACAGCGGAAACAAGCCGGCCAACAGCAACGCCGCCCAGATGAGGCGCGGCGCCGACGGGCCGCCGGCAGCGACGGTCATGCGCAGACTCGACTTCCTCGCGTAACGACGCGGAGACGCAGGGAGCTATTCTCCATCGCCTTCCTTCCCTCCGTCAGCGGCTTGCCCGCCGTCAGCGCGCCTGGCCCTAGCGCGGGGCGGCAGCGCCCTTCCGCGCAGGAACGCTCGCTAGGCGGTCTTGCGGCGACGAGTCGCCGGAACTCCCGCCATCATCGCGCGCGGCGCGGGCGCGACCGCAGCCAGCCGCCGGTCAAACACGATTGGGGCCGTCTCGAGCGCCGCCGCCGGCTCCGGAATGGCATAATACGCCTGCAAGCGCGCCCAGTCGCAATCCCGAATCGTCACCAGCGTTCCGCGCGCTTGGCTGACCCAGACATCGCCGATGCGCGAAGCGGATGGCGTCTGGGCGAGACGCTCGCGGGCGATGGCGACATAGCCGGCGTCGAGTTCCGCGCCGAGGTAGCGCCGTCCGAGCTTCTTTGCCGCGACGAGCGTCGTTCCCGTGCCGGCAAACGGATCCACCACGAGATCGCCCTCATCGGTCGTCATCAGGATGAGCCGTTCCAGGACAGCTTCCGGGAGCTGGCAGGGGTGGGCGGCGCGGCGCGAGGCATGCTTGATGCGGTGCAAGTCGCTCCAGACATCGGAGACCAGCGGGCCAAACGGATGCAGGCCATGCTTTTTGCCGCCGTAGTCCTTGTGCAAGACCTGGCACTTGCGACAGCGCCGGTGCGGGTGCCGGATTTCATAAAACTTCTGGCGCCGCTTATCCTTGGCATAAAACAAAATGCCATAGTGACGCGGCATGAGCGTTTTCCCGAGCGGCATTCCGAGCGCATCCCAGGCAATCCAGTGGCGAAAGTCCGCCTGCGCGTTGAGGAAGGCGGCGTAATGGGTGAGCCACTTGGGGATGTTGTGAACGAAAAGGCTGCCCGTGGGCTTTGTGATGCGCAGCAGCTCGCGCAGCCACTGGCGGCACCAGGCAAGGTATTCCTCGCCGCCCCGGCAGTCGTCATAGCTTTGATACTTTTTGGCCAGATTGAAGGGCGGGTCGGCAAACGTCAGATCAGCCGTCTCCGACGGCACTTGGCGCAGAATTGCCAGGCAGTCACCGTGCACAACGGTATCGAGGGTCACGACGCATACAACCTCCGGCGGGAGCTACCCCTGGATGCCCCCTTGCTCGAAACCCCTTGCTCGAAACCCTTTGATATAACCTAGAAACTCGGCGTCGCCGCTAGCGACAAGCGCTGGCGACCAGCTTGATGGCGGCGACGAAGCGGACGCGCGCTATATTCAATCAGCGGGCGCGAAAACGCAACTCGCGCCATCGCCCGGATGGTGCCGCATGGCTTCTCCAATTGTCATCATCGCCGGTCACTTTCTCGAATGGCGGGCGTATTGGCCGCTTGCCAAGCGCCTTCAGGCGACGCCATTCAACCGGAAAGCCTGGATTGCGCCGATTGAGCCATACCATTGGTGGCAGTCGTCCGGCGCGAATTTTCGGCCTGTCATCGATGTCCTGGCGGAGTGCGTTGAACGCGTCGCCGAGAAAACGGGCGAGGCCGTGACGGTGGTCGGGCACAGCGCCGGCGGGCGACTCGCGCGAAAGTTCCTTGGCGAAGACGACTACTGCGGACGCCGCTATGCCGGGCATCGCTTCGTCAACGCCCTGGTCTGCCTCGGCACGCCGCACCATAGCTGGGCTGCGGCGAGTTCGGTTTCGACGCGGTGGGCGAACGAGCATTACCCCGGCGCGTTCTTCGCGCCGAAAATCCGCTATGTGAGCGTGATCAGTCGCTACATCAAGGGCGACCGCCAGGGCACGCTCGCCGAGCGAGCGGCCTACACGATGTATGAAAGCCTGCTCGCCGCGCCGGGCGACGTATGGGGCGACGGCATTGTGCCGGAACCCTGCATGACGCTGGATGGCGCGGAGGTCATTCAGCTCGAAGGGGTTTACCACCTGCCCGTGCCGTTCGCGACGTGGTATGATGCGCCACGAATTTTGCCTCAGTGGGCTGCCCGCATCTGAATCCGGCGCCGGCCGCCGAGATCCGCAGCCCGCTGCCTCAGCGCCCGGCGGGGGCGCTCTTCAGCCCTTACGTGTCACGCTTTCTGGTCGGCTTTTACAACCTTGGCGTTCAGCTTGGCTGGCTTTGCCTATGGTCGGCGCTGGCCCTGGCTTCGGATGTCAAGCCGCTGCGCGACTACACGCTGGATGCCTGGCGCGACGAGTTGCCCCAGGCAGCGACGCTGGCCATCGCGCAGGATCGGCGCGGCTACCTGTGGATTGGCACCTACGAGGGGCTGGCGCGCTTTGATGGCGCGCGCTTCGTCGTCTTTGACAAGCGCCGGACGCCAGCTTTTCGCAATCACAACATCCGGTGCATCTTTGAAGATCGCGCGGGCGCGCTCTGGATTGGCACCTTCGGCGGCGGCGTCGTCCGCTATCAGGAAGGCGAGTTTGAAAGCTTCGCCACCGAGCAGGGCGTGGCGAGCGACTTTGTGATTGACGTGGCGCAAACGCCCGACGGGACGCTGTGGCTGGCCACCAGCCGCGGACTGACCTGGCGGCGGGATGGGGAGTGGAAAACCTTCACGACCAAAGACGGCTTGCCGCTGGATAGCCTGCAACAACTGGCGGTCGCGCCCGACGGCGCGCTGTGGATTGCCACATACGGGCGCGGTCTATCCGTCCTTCGAGATGGCGTCTTTCACAACTATTCGCCGAACGGCGGCAAGCCGAATGACATTGTTTACGCGCTCCATGTCGCGCGCGACGGAACGGCCTGGGTTGGCACCAACCAGCAGGGCTTGCTTCATCTGAGCGGACAGGGGCAAGTCCTGGCGCAATATGCGCGCCGGACGGGCTTTCCCGACGACGCCGTTCACGCCATTTACGAAGACGCTGACGGCGCCATCTGGGCGGGCACTGAAAGCGGGGGGCTGGGGCGGCTCGTCAATGGTCGGTGGGACTGGCGAACCCCCGACGACGGGCTCCTGCACCGTTTTGTTCGCGCTATCTGCCGCGACCATGAGGGAAGCTACTGGATTGGAACGAACGGCGGTCTCAACCGCCTGCGCGAGTCAAAGATCGTCAACCTCACGAAGTATCATGGTCTGACGGATGCGAACGTCCGCGTCGTTTTGGAGGACTCGCGCGGGCGGCTCTGGGTTGGTCTCGATGAAGCCGGGCTTGACTGCCTCGAGGACGGGCGGTGGAAGCATTACGGGCTGGCGGAGGGGCTGAGAACGCTCGGCATTCGCGCCATTGCGGAAGACGCGCGGGGCGACATCTGGCTCGGCCTCAATCAAGGCGGAGTGGCGCGCTTCGACGGCCGTCGCTGGACCTCCATCACAACCGCGCAGGGGCTGACCAACGACAATGTATATGCCCTCTGCGCGGCGCGCGACGGGACGCTCTGGGCAGGCACCGTCGGCGGCGGCGTCAATGTGCTCCGCGCTGGGCGAGTCATCCGAACCATTGACCCGCAAAACGATAAAGTCACTGGCGGCAACATTCGGGTCATCGTCCAGGGACGCGACGGCGCGATGTGGGTTGGCACCAACGGGCGCGGGCTGCTGCGCATACAGGGCGAGGAGGTGACGCGCTTCACCGTCCGCGAGGGATTGCCCAGCAATTTGGCGTTCGCCCTCCATGAAGCGGACGACGGCACGCTCTGGATTGGCACCGGCGGGGGGCTTGCCTGGCATCGCGACGGGCGGTTTGGCGTCATCGCCCACAAGGACGGCCTCTTTGACGATACGGTTTTCGCTATCGTGCCCGACGCCCAAGACAACTTTTGGATGAGTTGTAACCGCGGCATCTTCCGCCTTGACCGGCGGGAGCGCGAGGCTTTCCTGGCAGGCGCGCAGGCGCGGGTCAACTGCATCAGCTTCGACATCAGCGACGGGATGGGCGCCAACCAGTGCAACGGCGCTTCGCAGCCCTGCGCCATTCGCCGCCGGGATGGAACGCTGATATTCGCGACGATTGGCGGCGCGGCCACGGTGAACCCGGCGCGCCTGCCCTCCAACGTCCAGCCCCCGCCCATCGCCATCGAAGAACTCGTCATTAACGGCGAAACGCGCTTGGTCCAACCGACCCTGACGGTGCCGCCGGGCGCGGAGAAGCTCGACATTCACTATGCGGCCCTGAGCTTCCTCGCGCCGCAGCGCATCCGCTTCCGCTTTCGCCTCGAGGGCTTTGACCGAGCCTGGGTCGAGGCCGGAACGCGCCGGACGGCGTACTACACCAACCTTCCGCCGGGCAACTACCGGTTTCACGTCACGGCCTGCAACGACGACGGCGTATGGAACGAGGCCGGCGCTACCCTGACCATCGTCATCCAGCCGTTTTTTTACCAGACGATCTGGGCGCGGGGCCTGCTGGCGTGCGCGCTCGGGCTGCTCGCTTGGGCTGGCTTCCGCTGGCGCACGCTGAGGCTGCGCCAGCGCGCGGTCGCGCTGGAGCGACAGGTCGCGGTTCGCTCGGCGCAACTTCAGGAGAAAAACGCCGCGCTGGAGCGGGCGCTGGCGGATGTTCAGGCAGCGCAGCGGGAAGCGCAGGTCAAAAACCGCGAGCTGGCGCGCAAGAACGAGGCGCTGGCG
This sequence comes from uncultured Chloracidobacterium sp., assembly GCA_937966115.1. Classification (GTDB taxonomy): domain Bacteria; phylum Acidobacteriota; class Blastocatellia; order Chloracidobacteriales; family Chloracidobacteriaceae; genus Chloracidobacterium. The sequence goes on from CALCKX010000002.1 coordinate 61,555, forward strand.
GAACTCCACCGCCGCGCCGACGCAATCTTCACCGCGCTGACAGATGTGCTGCCAGGGAGGGTGGTTGACGGCAAGTACCGACTCGGCGAGAAAATCGGCGGCGGCGGCTTCGGCGTCGTCTATCGCGCCGAGCAAATCGCGCTGCAGCGCCCAGTCGCCATCAAGATTTTTCGTCCAAGCGGCAAAAACGCGACAACGACCAGCGTCGAGCGCTTCCGGCGGGAAGGCATTTCCGCCTGTCGGATCAACCACCCCAACGCCGTGAACGTCATTGATTCCGGCGTGTCGGCGGACGGCATCGCCTACCTCGTCATGGAGCTGCTGCAAGGCGTCTCGCTGGCGATGGAACTCAAGCTCTGCGGACGACTCTCCGTGGAGCGCTGCCTAGCCATCATGCTGCCCGTGTGCGACGCGCTGGCGGCGGCTCATGAGTCCGGCGTCATTCACCGCGACATCAAGCCGGACAATATCTTCCTGCACCAAGCCCCGGAGGGGGAAGTCGTCAAGGTCGTGGACTTCGGCATCGCCAAGCTCGTCGAGCCGGACGCCAACGACCCGCTGGCGGCCATGACCGAAACGGGCGGCGCGGTCGGGACGCCTATCTACATGGCGCCGGAACGCCTCGATGAGCGCCCCTACGATGGACGCTCGGACGTTTATAGCGCCGGCATTGTCTTGTACGAAATGCTCTGCGGGCGGACGCCGTTCGCTCCAACCGGGAGCGGGCTGTTCGGCGTCATCATCGGGCACCTTAGCGAGCCGCCGCCCCCGCTGGAGGGCGTCCCCCCGGCCATTGCCGCGATTGTCCTTCAAGCCTTGGCCAAGTCGCCGGAAGAGCGCCCCACAGCGCGGGAGCTGGGCGACCGCCTGGCGGCGGCGGCTGGCGTCCCGCCTTACCGCGGGGTGATGGGCGCGACCGAGCGACTGAAGCTGGAAAGACCGCCCAGCGACGAAGAGGAGGCTGCAACGGTCTTGCCCGAATCGCAGGACACCATCCTGCTGAAACGGTCGCCGACGGAACAGAGTCGCCCGCCTGAAACGCGCTCCCGCTGAAGCGCCCGCAGGCGACTGCCGGCCCCTTTGGAGGCAGCCGCCCGCTTTTCAGCGGCGGCGTGACAACCATTGGGGATTGTGATTCAATCGCGGGCCGTCGTTGATAGCGACGAGCCCAACGGGATGTGGCGCAGCCTGGTAGCGCGCACGCTTGGGGTGCGTGAGGTCGCTGGTTCAAATCCAGTCATCCCGACCACTTTTGACGCTCCGCTCGGCGAGACGGTCCTGACTGCCTCGCCGTTTCGCTTTCAACCGCCGTCCCGCCGCGGCCCGCAGCTCGCCAAACCGACTTGGCGCGGGTCGCCAATTTAGGCTATTGACCCTGCCATGCCGCTTATCCTCGTAACTAATGATGACAGTATCTACGCGTCGGGGCTGCGCGCGCTGGTCGAGCGCCTGGAGCCTCTGGGCGATGTGATGGTCGTGGCCCCGGCCAGCGAACACAGCGGCTGCTCGCGCTCGGTGACGCTCGGGCGGCCGCTGCGCGTGCGCAAGCAGCGCGAGCGGGACGGATGGCATGCGGTCGAAGGCACGCCGACCGATTGCATCGTCCTCGCGCTGCACTGGCTCCTCAAGGGTCAGCCGCGCCCGGACATCGTGGTTTCCGGCATCAACCGCGGCGCCAACCTCGGCGACAGCGTAACCTATTCCGGCACCGTCGCCGGCGCGCTGGAAGGCGCGGTCAACGGCATTCCCAGCATCGCGTTCTCGCTGGTGTCGCGGACCGAGTTCGACTACGCGCCGGCCGCCGACTTCGCGCAGCGCCTGACGCGCCGGGTGCTGCGTTCGGGACTCCCCCCAAATACCTTGCTTAACGTCAACATCCCCCCCGGCCCGATTCGGGGCTATCGCTTCACGCGCACCGGCGCCAAGCTCCTCTGCACGAATATCGAGGAACGCTTTGACCCGCGCGGCCGGCCCTACTACTGGATTGGCACGGAAGCCGAGGGGCGGGATGAGTCGCCCGACGCGGACTACGCGGCCATCACTGACGGGCTGGTGGCCATCACGCCGCTGCGCAATGACTTGACCGACCGTAACGCCCTCGCCCAGCTCAAGAGCTGGGAAACCGAAGGCCTCTAGGAACGAAGGTTTTTAGGAAAAGGCAGACCGACATGAAAATCATCACGGCGCTACGGCTGGCGACGACCATCTTGCTGGCGGCGCTCATTCTGCTTGTCCCGGCGCTGGTCGCGCTTCCCTTCCGGCAACCGGCCCGGACGCGCATCATGACGTATCCATTTCAGCTCTTTTCATATTTGCTTCGGTGGATTTTCGGCGTCCGGCTCGCCGCCGAAGGACAGCGCCACACCCGCGGCCCGCTGATGAAAAACCATTTGTTCATCAGCAATCACCTGAGCTTGGCGGACACGCCGCTGTTGCTCTCGCTCAGTCCCTATCCGTTCATCGGCAAGAAAGAGGTCAGGAGCGTCCCCATCATCGCTTTTGCCGGCAACATTGGCGGCAACCTTCTCTTTGACCGGGACGACCCGGAAGACCGCAAGCGCATCCACCGCGACGCCGTGCGCCGCATGCGCGAAGTCAGCTCCATCTACCTTTTTCCCGAAGGCTCGCGCAGCAAGACTGGCGAGCCGAAGCCTGAGCCGCGCTGGGGACTCATTTGGACGGCCTGGCAGGAAAACATCGGCATCGTTCCAATTGCGATTTTTGGCTCGGAGAAAGTCTTTGAGCAGCTCACCACGCGCGTGTGGATCAAGTATGGTCAGCCCCTCCTGCCGGCTGACTTCAGCACGAAGGAACAGTTTGCCGTCGCTTGCTGGCAGCGAGTTCATGTCATGTTCAACGAGTTGAAAGCGGCTGCCAAAGCGACGGTTTCCGGCATCGCCATCCAGTCGGCGCAAAGCTCCCGACAGTGACCCGCGCGGCTTATGGAGCGATCTGAGACCATCCCCGCGCCCGCTCCGAATGAACCGCTCTCGGCAAGCGAAAGCGTCGCCCGGAGCGGCTTCGTCGCTCTCGTCGGGCGTCCAAACGCCGGCAAATCCACGCTCATCAACTACCTGGTCGGCGAAAAGATCGCCGCCGTCTCCGACAAGCCGCAAACCACCCGCTCCCGTATCCTAGGCATCGTGACGCGCCCGGAAGGACAGGTGGTCTTCGTGGACACGCCTGGCGTTCACAAGCCGGGCTACCGCCTCAATAAGCGGATGATGCAGGCGGTTCTTGACGCGCTGGCGACGGTGGATGTCGTCGTGCTGCTGCGCGACGCGTCGGTTTCAACCGGCAACGGCGACCGGTTTACGCTCGATCTGGTCAAGCAATCCGGCCGTCCGGCGCTCTTGGCGCTCAATAAGACTGACCGCCTGCGCGACAAGGGCAAGCTCCTGACGCTGACCGACTTCTACCGCAACGAACACGACTTCCTCGACTACCTCCCCATCTCGGCGCTCACCGGCGAAGGGACGGGAGCGCTTCTCGACTGCCTGCTCCGCGCCTTGCCAGTCGCGCCGCCGCCGTTTGCCGAAGACGACCTCACCGACCAGACCGAGCGAAAGCTGGTCGCGGAATTTCTCCGGGAACAGCTCCTGCGCCACCTCTCCGACGAGCTGCCCTTTGTCGTCGCCGTCGCCGTCGAAAAATGGGAAGAGCGCGCGGACGGCGGCCTCAATCTGGCGTGCGTCATTCTGGTCGAGCGACAATCGCAACGCGCCATCGTGCTGGGACGCGGCGGGCTGCGCCTGCGCGATATGGCGACCGCCGCCCGCGCCGAGATCGAGGCTATGCTGGAACGCCCGGTGTTTCTTGAAATCTTCGTCAAGGTCGAGCCCCGCTGGCGCAACGATGAGCGTCGCCTGGACGAGCTGGGGATTGGCTAAAACCTGACTTTATCTTGTCCATTTCGCTACCCGAGAGCATGTCGTTCTACCTTGCGCAGGCGACCATTCCGCCCGACGCCGCGGACGCCGTCGGCGAAGCCCTCTGGCAAGCCGGGGCGGAGGGCATCGAAACGCTCGCTGAAACCGAAGCGGCGCTCACCCTGCGGGCGTCCTTTTCAGTCGCGCCGGGCGCTTCCGCGCTTCAAGCGGCGCTCGAGCGGACGCTGGCGGCATTCGGCTACCCAGCCGAGCGCTTGCGAGATTTTTCAGTCGAGCAGCGACCTTGCGAAGATTGGCTGGCGAAGTGGAAAGCCGACTGGAAGGCGCAGCCAGTCGGCCGACGCTGGCTCGTTGTTCCGCCGTGGCGACGCGCCGAAGCCCGCGCGCAGCCCGACTGGGCGGAACGAATCCACCTCGACATCGAACCCGGGATGGCTTTTGGCACAGGCACCCACGAAACGACCCGCGCCTGCCTGATCCTGCTCGAAGACCTGCCGACGCCGCCTCGGGCCGTCGCGGATGTCGGCACCGGAACCGGCATCTTGGCCATCGCCGCCGCCAAGCTCTTCGCCCAAGCCGATTGCGAAGCCTGCGATACCGACCCCGACGCAGTTGCCATCGCCATCGAAAACGCTCGCCTCAACGGCGTCGAGGAGCGCATCCGACTCGCGGTCGGAAGCGCGACGGATTATCCCGACCGCCGCTTCGATCTGGCGCTGGCCAACCTCACTGCGGAAGTCATCGCGTCGCTAGCGCCAGAGCTGGCGCGCATGCTGCGGCCCGGAGGGAAGCTCATCGCGGCCGGGGTGTTGCAGGAGCGACGGGCCGGCGCGCTGGCCGCGCTGGAAGCCGTCGGACTTAGAATCGTCGCCGAACGCGCCGATGGCGAATGGTGGGCCGGCTTGGCTCAGGCGGCCGCCCATCCGCGGGCGCGACGATGAGACTGGCGGCTAATCCACGCCGGCATACGAGTGCAAGCCCGGCAGCAGAAAGCTGACGCCCAGATACGTGAACAGCACGAAGATAAAGCCCAGGACGGCAAAGTAAGCCGAGGCGCGCCCTTTCCATCCGTGGACAATCCGCGTGTGAAGGTAGCCGGCATACGCCAGCCAAGTGACCAGCGCCCAGGTTTCTTTCGGATCCCAGCTCCAGTATGTGCCCCACGACTCATTCGCCCATACCGCGCCCGTCACTAGCATCATCAGCAGCAACGGAAAGGCGACCGAGACGGTTTTGTAGGTCAGGTCGTCCAGCGCGTCCAAGCCGGGGAGCTTTTCCAGCATGGGGCGACCGCGCCAGGCAAAGAGCGCGACAAACGCCGTGCAGGCGATGAGGGTCAAAATGGCGGCCAGCTCGACCGGATTCGAGTTGAAGCCAATCTCCAGGCCGCCGGCGTTTTGACTGAGCCAGCGCTCCCCTTCCGCTTTCAACTGCTGCGGCGCGAGGGTCGCCGGGTCAATGTCCGAGCGCTTCGCCAGCCACGCGCCAAAGGCCTGATGCTGATCTGGGCTGATGGCCTGCTTGATGTCCATGGGCGATTTCATCTGATAGAAAATCGCGCCGAAAACCAGCGCTTGCACGATCAGCGCCGCGACCATGAGGCGATTACCCCACTGCCGCGCCAGCTCCTCCTGACGAAAGCAGTAAACCGCCAAGGCGATGCCCGCCGCCGCATAGACCAGCCAGCCAAAGAGCATCAGCGTCCCGACGCCGGGCAGCGTCGCCCGCAGCGAGCCGCCGCCGGACAGATTCAGCCCGCTGCCCATCCACCGGACGCCCAAGCCGTACGCGCCCGTCGTCAGCACTTTGTAGTCGCCAATCGTCGCGTAAGTCGCCAGGCCAAAGACCGCTACGCACAGCGCCATGCTCTCGATTCGGACGCCATCCTTGAGCAGATACAGCACGGCAATCCCGAAGCTGACCAGACACACGCCGTAGCTGATCGCGGCGATGCTGACGTGAATCGGCCGCCAGTAGCTCCGTAAAATCGGTTGGAGCGTGGTCACTTCGCTGCCCAAGAACACGACGAGCGTCAGCGTGAGCGCCGCCAGCGGCATCGTTACCGCGCCAATGAAGCGATACTTGTCGCGCGTCGCGATGATCAGGCTAGAGAGAACCGCGAAGCCTGTGAATGCCAGCCCGATGTCGTAGAGATTGTTGAGCGGGTAGGTGTGCGAGATTTTCTCCATCAGCGGCAGCGCGTGCCAGATAGCCTGCATGGCGGGCTTGGTCTTCTCGAACTCGACGTATTCAATCCACCGCGCGCCCCAGGCCGCCAGGTTCATCGCGTAGCCAAAAGCCATAACGCCAAGGCCAAGGCGCAGTAGCAGCGACTCGCGCCCCAGCATCCACATCACGAACGCGGCGGTCGCGCCCAAGTAGGCTAGCAACGCCAGGACCGTCAGGTTGCCTTCTTTCAAGAAGGACGGCGCCATCCCGGAAGCGCGCGCCAACACCAGAATGGTCGCCGCGACAATCGGGAGGACGAACAGCAAGCTCCGCGGCCAAGCCGATTGGGCTTCTGACGAAGAAGGCGCGGATGACGACGGGAGAGAGGACTCTAGTTTGAGCGCGTCAGTGGACATGGCACATCCTTGATGCGTAAGGGCTGAAGCGAGCGAAAAACGTTCAGGGGGTGACGCCCGAAGCGCGCGCCTGGCGGCGTCGCTCGATTGGAAGCGTTTGAAACTATACCGAGCGCATCCCGGGGCGGCAACCCATGGCTGGCGCTTTGCCCGCGCCGGGCGCGCGCCAGAGCGCTCGGCGTTGGGCGGCTTTGCGCGCCCCCGGACCTGCGTGCTATAGGCCAGGTCAGCTTTGACCCGATACCTTTCGACCCGACACCTAAGGACAGAAGGCGCATGGCAATTTTCATCACGGGCGGCGCGGGTTTCATCGGCTCGGCTTTCATTCGGACTTGGCTGAAGCGGTATCCGACCGACGCCGTCATCAACTTTGACAAGCTAACCTACGCCGGCAACCTCGACAACGTGGCCGAAGTCGCCGATTATCCGGGCTACCAGTTTGCGCGCGGCGACATTTGCGACGCCGAGGCGCTGCGGGCGGCCATGCCTGACGGCTGTGACGCGATTGTCCATTTCGCGGCCGAATCGCATGTGGATCGCAGCATCCTGAGCGCCCGCGAGTTCATTTCGACGAACGTGCTGGGCACGCAGGCGCTGCTCGATGTCGCCCGGGAAAAAGGCGCCCGCCGCTTCCTGCACATCTCGACCGACGAAGTTGGCGGCAGCATTCCCGAGGGACAGCTTTTCGCGGAGGATTCGCCGCTTGCGCCCAGCAGCCCCTATGCCGCGAGCAAAGCCGCCGCGGAACACCTCGTCCGCGCCGCGGCGCATACGTTCGGGCTGGATGCGGTCATCATTCGCGCGAGCAACAACTATGGACCTTACCAGTTCCCGGAAAAGCTCATCCCGCTGGCGCTGACCAACGCGCTCGAGGACCACCCAATTCCCATCTATGGCGATGGTCAGCAAGTGCGAGACTGGATTCACGTTGAAGACCACTGCGCCGCGCTGCGGGTGGCGCTGGAAAAAGGTCGGCCAGGCGCGACCTACCACATCGGCGGGCGATCGCCGCTGTCCAATCGCGCGCTGCTCACGACCCTGCTCGACTTGCTCGGCAAGCCGACCTCGCTGCTGACGGAAGTCGCGGATCGCCTTGGTCATGACCGGCGTTACGCAGTGGATTGCTCAAAAATCGAGCGCGAGCTGGGGTGGCGGCCCGAGATCGCCCTTGCGGAGGGCCTGGCGCAAACCGTCTCCTGGTACCGCGAGCATACCGCTTGGGTGGCGCGCGCTCGGAGCGGGGCCTACCGCCAGTATTACGCCCAGGTGTATGGCGCGTTGTAAGCGAATGGCCTCACACCCAAGACGGCGGCAGAAACCACAGATGGGGCTTCCCGACGTGGCAGTGCAACGACCGCGCGATGAGATTGCCCCACGGCATCGAAAGCCAAAACGTCAATCGCGGCAATGGCAACATAGGCTTACCGACCTCCTGCGACGCAAGCTTCAATGTGGGCCAGACGGGCGTCGAGGCTGGGCAGCGGATGAAACACCTGCTGCTTGCCGCCGGCAATATCCGGCTGAGCGCGGTTGATCTCCGCCAGCGTCGCCAGCGTTTCGCGTAACGTCTGGGGATCGCCCCCGTTGTCAAGGTAAAATTTATCCGCCGCCAGCACGCTCCGCCTTCCAAGCGCGGGCAGCGCAAACAGTCCCGCGAAGCTCCACCAAGTCAGGCCAACCGCGAGGACCAGCATATCCGCCGCGCCGCCAGTCGCGGCCCAGTCCGTCAGCGCCGCCGCGAAAGCCAGCCCGACGGCCAGCCAGAGACTCGAGACGACGACGCCCAACGTCCGGTGGCCGGTCTGGCGATGGCCGATTTCGCGGATGATCAGACAGGCCACCTGTTCCGCCCGCAGCTTGTCGAGCGTGGTCTGGCTCAGCCACAGGCGCGTCGTTGGCCCCCATCCGACAAGGCCGCCATTGACCGCCTCATCGTCATCGCCGGTAAAGACAGCGATCCGTGGCGCGTCGGCCCGGAGCGCGGGCGGCACGGCAGCGAGCGCCGAGCCAGCGTCAGCCGAGCCACCGTCAGCCGAGCCAGCGTCAGCCGAGCGGAAGCAAATGACCGGCGGCAGCAGAAAGGGCTGTAAGAACGCCAGCCCCAAGGAAACGAGCGCGACCAGAGCGGCCGCCGCCCATCCCCAGCCGCTCGGCAGCCATTCGCGCAGTTGCCATAGAGCGGTCAGGCCGAGAACAAACATCGCTCCCTGCGCGCTCACGCCAATTCCATAGGCCACTAGCCACTGACGCAGCGTCCGGCGCGTCATGCCGAAGCTGCGCTCGGAAGCCCAGCCGGTCAGCAAATCGAGGGGGAAGTTGAGCGCGGCGTAGAGGACGTAAAAGACGCTGAAGCCAAGCGCCGCCATCCAGAGCGAAGGTCGGCTGTCAACGCCCAGCCCCTGAAACAAGGCCACGTGCAAGCCGGCCAGAACGAAGATCGTGAAAAATAGCAAATTCCAGCCAATCGAGCCGATGCCGCTCCAGAGGCGAAAATCCTGGTAGGCGCGTCCCGCCGTTAGCAGAGCCGTCCGATTCGCCATAAACGGTGATGCAAAAGGCCGCAAGGGATAGCGCGAGGAGGGAGGCGCGCATTCTCGCCTGTCCCTGGCGGGCGCGCAACTTGGTTTTCCCAGCGACCGGCGAGGCCAGCCTGCGCGACGCGGATTTTTTCCGTTGCATTACAAGTCGGTTCGGCCTAGAGTTCTGAATGATGGTTCATTCAGCGCGCGATCCCGACGCGCGCTCCGCGTCCTGATAACTTCGCACAACGTCTCAGACAAGGTTTGCCGCCATGGCGCGACAGGTGGCCGCCCGGGCGGCCGACAAACCATCCGTTAGGCCATCCGTTCCCGCTCCGAAGGGCGAGAATGGCAAGCATGACGCCATCCTGCGCGCGGCTATCTCGGTTTTCGCTCGAAACGGTTACTTCAACTCGAAGGTGTCCGACGTGGCGCGTGAAGCCGGGGTTGCCGACGGCACGGTGTACCTCTACTTCAAGAACAAGGACGATCTGCTTTTTTCCATCATCACGGAGATGCTGGATTCCTTCATCGCCCACGTTCGCGCCGCGATTGCCCCGCTGCCGAGCCCGCTCGCCCAACTGCGCGAGATTGCCCGGCTGCATCTGGACATGCTGGGCCGCGACCGGGATTTGGCGGTGGTGTTTGAAGTTGAGATTCGGCACTCGACCAAGTTCATGGAGGAGTTCTCGACCAAGAAGCTCAGCGAATACCTGGACCTTATCCAGCAAGTCATCGAGGCCGGGCAGCGCGCCGGCGAGTTTCGCCCCGGCATCAACCCGCGCATCGCCACGAAGGTGTTCTTTGGCGCGCTCGACGAAATGGCGACTAACTGGATTCTGAGCCGGCGGGGCAAGCCGCTGGCGGAGGCGGTCGAGCCGGTGCTCGATCTCCTGCTCCACGGCTTCGCGCCCAATGGAGCTTCGCAACCCGTGTCGCTCAGCGAGGAATGAACCATGGCTTACGGAACGTCCCCTTCCGCGGCAAAACAACCGACGACGCTTTGCGAGGCTTACGCGGCGGCTATCCGCAACCATGCCAAGGAAGACGCTTTCGCCTACAAGCGCGATGGACAATGGGTCAAGGTCTCCCATGCGAGCTTCGCCGAGCAAGTTCGCAAGATTCGCGCCGGCTTCCGCGCCCTTGGCATTCAGCGGGGCGACCGCGTCGGGCTGCTTTCTGAAAATCGCCTGGAGTGGACGATTACGGATGTAGCGCTGCTGAGCTGCGGAGCGGTGGACGTGCCGATTTACGCCACCTCGACCAGCGAGCAAATCGCCTACATCCTCAACGACGCCGGCGCGGAAGCCCTGGCGCTGTCGAGCCAAAAACAATTCGATAAGGTGGCGGCCGCCATCGGCGAGCTGCCCCAACTGAAGTTCATCATCGCCTTCGACCCGGTGACCGTGACGACGGCGCTGCCGGCGCGGGTGAAAGTCCTGACCTTCGAAGAGCTGGCGCAGCTTGGCGACCGCGGCCCGGTCGGCGACTTTATTGACGAGATGGCCCGCGCCGCCGCGCCCGACGACTTGGCAACGCTCATTTACACCTCGGGCACCACTGGCGATCCGAAGGGCGTCATGCTCACGCATGACAACCTGACCTTCAACCTGGTGGCGAATGTCGAGCGTCTGACCGACCTCGGGCCGGACGATATCGCGCTTTCGTACCTGCCGCTCTCGCACGTCTATGAGCGAACGGTCATGAACGTCTTCGTTTATTCCGGCGTCTCGATGTATTTCGCCGAAAGCGTGGATGCCGTCGCGCAAAACCTCATGGAAGTCAAGCCGACGGTGATGACGAGCGTGCCGCGCATTTTCGAGAAGATTCTGGCCAAAATCGAAGACGAAGGGCGCCGGGCCGGCGGCGTCAAGACCAAGCTGTTCACGTGGGCGCTCCAGACCGGGCGCGCCTATTCCCGCGCCCAGCACCAAGGCGGCGCGCCGCCGCTGCTGTCGCTTCAGTACGACATCGCGCGGGCGCTGGTGCTGTCTAAAATCAAGAATAAAATCGCGCCCCGCGTGAAGTTTTTCTCCTCCGGCGGGGCGGCGCTGGCCGAAGACGTGATGCATGCCTTTTCGGCCATGGAACTCACGATTTTGCAGGGCTACGGCCTGACGGAAACATCCCCGGTCATCACCTCCAACACCAAGCATGAAAACCGGCCCGGCACGGTCGGCAAGCCGCTGAAAGGCGTCGAAATCAAAATCGCGCCCGATGGCGAGATTCTCACTCGCGGGCGGCACGTCATGCGCGGGTACTACAACAAGCCTGACAAGACCGCCGAAGTCTTCACGCCAGACGGCTGGTTTCGCACCGGCGACATCGGCGAAATCGACGTCGACGGCTTTTTGCGCATCACCGATCGCAAGAAAGACCTGTTCAAAACATCGGGCGGCAAATACGTCGCGCCCCAGCCCATTGAAAACGCGCTGACGACTTCGCCGCATATCGCGCAGGCGGTGGTGGTCGGCAACGGGCGGAAATTTCCTGGCGCGCTCATCGTGCCGACGCCCTCGACCATCGAGGCGCTGGCGCGCGAGGCCGGCGTGGCTTCAGCCAGCTACAAGGAGCAGCTCAGGCATCCCAGAATCCTCGACTTTTACCGGCGGGAAGTCGACCGCCTGACGCCCCGCCTCGCGCCCTGGGAAAAAATCAAGAACATCGCCCTGCTCGAAAGCGAGCTGACAATTGAAAGCGGCGAGCTGACGCCCACGCTCAAAGTCAAGCGGCGAGTCGTGGACGAGAAATACAAAGCCGAAATTGACTCGATTTACAGCGAGAGCGCGGCGGCGGCCGGCTGACTTCAGCCAGCTTCCCGACCCGGCGGGCGCGACAAGCGACATTCAACCTTGGAAGGGTATGTGATTATGGCTCGTAAAATGGAAAAGGCGGCGGTGCTCGGCGCGGGCGTCATGGGCGCGCAGATTGCGGCGCACCTTGCCAACGCCGGCATTCCCGTGGCTTTGCTCGACATTGTTCCGCCCGATGCGCCGCCGGAGGCGGACGCCAAAACGCGCAGCCGCTTCGCGCTTTCCGCTCTTGAGAAAATGCACAAGCTCAAGCCGGCGCCCTTTTTTCTTGCCAGCCACGCTTCGCGCATTCGGGCCGGCAATTTCGAGGACCACCTCGAATGGCTCGCGGACGCCGACTGGATCATCGAGGCCGTCACCGAAAGCCTGCCCATCAAGCGGGCGCTTTACGAAAAGATCGAGCCGTTCCGCAAGCCGGGCAGCCTCATCACGTCCAACACCTCGGGCATTCCCATCGCCTCGCTGGCGCAGGGCCGGTCAGACGACTTCCGGCGGAACTTCCTGGGAACGCATTTCTTCAATCCGCCGCGCTACATGTATCTCGTCGAGCTGATTCGGACGCCCGACACCGATCCGGAAGCCGCCTGTTTCGCCTCCAAGCTGTGCGACGAGCTGCTCGGCAAGGGCATTGTCTATGCCAACGACCGGCCCAACTTCATCGCCAATCGCATCGGCATCTACGGCTTCATGCGAACGATCCAAGTCATGATGGAGATAGGGCTTTCGATTACCGAAGTGGATAAAATGACCGGCCCCGCCATCGGTCGCCCCAACAGCGCGACCTTCCGCACCGGCGATCTTTCGGGGCTGGATACGACGGTCGCCGTCGCGCAGACCGTTTACGAAACCATCCCGGACGACGAGTGCCGAGCGATCTTCATCCCGCCGGATTTCATCCGCCAGATGGTCGAGCGCCGCTGGGTGGGCGACAAGGCCGGACAGGGCTTCTACAAGCGCGTCCAGACCGAGACTGGGCGCGAGATTTACGAGCTGGACTACCGTGCCCTGGATTACCGCCCGCAGCCCAAGGTCGCCTTCCCTTCCCTCGAGGAAGCCAAGCGCATCGGCGATGCGCGGGAGCGGCTGCGCTTCCTTGTCAACGGTCAAGACAAGGTCGGTCAATTTCTGTGGTCGGTTCTGGGCGACGCGCTGGCGTATGCCGCCAACCGGATTCCCGAAATCACCGATGACTTGGTCCAGGTGGACCGGGCGATGAAGTGGGGCTACAACTGGGAGCTGGGTCCCTTTGAGACCTGGGACGCGCTGGGCGTCGCCGAGACCGTTAAGCGCCTGGAGGCCGACGGCAAGCCGATCCCGCCGCTGGTCGCCGATCTGCTCGCGGCGGGCAAGTCGAGCTTTTACGACGCGAGCAGCCCGCAGACCGTCGTATTCGTTCCGGCGCAAAAGGCTTACGCGCCAGTCAGCGACCGGAGCGGCGTGATTTTGCTCAAGTCGGTCAAGGAGCGCGTCGGCGTCATCAAGAAAAACGCGGGCGCATCGCTCATTGACCTTGGCGATGGCGTGGCCTGCCTGGAGTTTCACGCCAAGATGAACGCGCTTGGCGCGGATATGATCAGCCTGATCCAGTTCGCCATCAAGGAAGTCGCGCAGAACTTCGTCGGGCTGGTCGTCGGCAACCAGGGCGAGAACTTCAGCGCCGGCGCGAATCTCATGATGATGCTGATGGGCGCCCAGGAAGGCGAGTGGGATGAGCTCAACCAGGCCATTCGGACGTTCCAGAACGCGGTCATGTCGCTGCGCTACTCGCCCAAGCCGACGGTGGTCGCCCCGTTTGGGCTGACGCTGGGCGGCGGCTGCGAAATGACGCTCCACGCTGACCGCGTCCGGGCTTCGGCTGAAAGCTATATCGGACTGGTCGAAGTCGGCGTCGGGCTGCTTCCGGCGGGCGGCGGAACTAAGGAAATGCTCCTGCGCTGCGCCGACCGGGCGCGCGGCACCGAGGCCGACCTGATGGCTTTCGTCAAGGAGGCCTTTCAAAACATCATGCTGGCCAAGACCTCGACCAGCGCCGAGGAAGCGCGCGCGCTCGGCTACTTGCGCCCGACCGACGGCATTACGATGAACCGCGACCGCCTCATCGCCGATGCGAAGCAAACTGTTCTGGCGCTGGCGCTGGAGGGCTACCGGCAGCCGGCGATGCGAACGGACATTCCGGCGCTCGGCGAGTCGGGGCTGGCCACGCTCAAGCTTGGGCTGCACCAGATGGTTCGCGCCGGCTACGCCACCGAGCATGACGCGCTCATCGGCGCGAAGGTAGCCAAGGTGCTGACTGGCGGCGACCTCAACCATCCCAGCGTTGTTTCGGAACAAGACCTGCTCGATTTGGAGCGAGAAGGCTTTTTGAGCTTGCTAGGCGAGCGCAAAACGCAGGAACGCATTCAGCATACGCTCAAAACCGGCAAGCCGCTGCGCAACTAGGCCGGCGACTGACGCCGCATCTTGCTTACCCTGTGGAGGCCTTATGGCTCGAACGCCTGAAGAAATCGTCAAACGCTACAAGGAAGCCAACATTTGGCTTCGTCACTGGAAACAACAAATCGGCCTCGCCAAGGACGCCGAGCAGCGCGAGATGTTCACGCAGTATTACGAGGAGCGCGTCCAGGAAATCGCCGCCCTCGAAGAGCCATACCGCGCCGCGCTGAAGATTCTCGGCGGGAGCGGGAGCTGACCGCCGACACCCGACTCTTTTTCGAGGTATTGCCCAATGCAGGAAGCCGTCATTGTCTCCGCCGTCCGAACGCCGGTTGGAAAAGCCAAGAAAGGCGCGCTTGCCCACGTCCGTCCGGACGATTTCGGCGCCGTCGCCATCCGAGCTGCCGTTGAGCGCGCCGCCCCGCTCGACCCATCCGCCATTGACGATGTAATCCTTGGCTGCGCGATGCCGGAAGGCGAGCAAGGGATGAACGTCGCCCGGATTGCCGCTTTACGCGCCGGGCTGCCGGTGTCGGTCAGCGCCGTGACAGTTAACCGCTTCTGCGCTTCCGGGTTGCAAGCCATCGCCTTCGCCGCCGAGCGAATCCGGGCGGGCGGGGCGGAGGTCGTGGTCGCTGGCGGCACGGAAAGCATGTCGCTCATTCCCATGACCGGCAACAAGCTGTCGCCGAATCCGACGCTCGTCGAAACCTACCCGGACGTTTACCTGAGCATGGGGCTGACGGCTGAAATGGTGGCGCGCAAGTATGAAATCTCGCGCGAGGACGCGGACGCCTTTTCGTACCGCAGCCACCAGCGCGCCGTCGCCGCGCAGCAGGCGGGCAAGTTCGGTCAGGAAATCGCGCCAGTCACCGTTGCCTACAAGCAACGCGACGCGCGCGGCAAAACCGTCACCAGCGAGCAAGTCTTTGAAGCGGATGAAGGCCCGCGCCCCGACACGACCCTCGAAGCCCTCGCCAAGCTCAAGCCAGCCTTTCACGTCGCGGGACAAGTCACGGCCGGCAACGCGTCGCAGACCAGCGATGGCGCGGCGGCGGCGGTGGTGATGTCAGAGGCGAAAGCGATGGAACTCGGCCTCAAGCCGCTCGCCCGCTTTGTCGCGTTTGCAACCGGCGGCGTCGCTCCGGAGATCATGGGCATCGGGCCAGTGGAAGCGATCCCCAAAGCCCTGAAGCGCGCCGGGCTGACGCTCGACGACATTAAGCTCATCGAGCTGAACGAAGCCTTCGCCGCGCAGTCGCTGGCGGTGATGAAAGCGCTGGCGCTAGACCCTGAGCGCGTCAATGTCAACGGCGGCGCGATTGCGCTCGGCCACCCGCTCGGCTGCACCGGCGCGAAACTGACTGCCTCGCTGATCTATGAGCTGCGTCGCCGGGGCGGCGGCTATGGCCTGGTCACGATGTGCGTTGGCGGCGGCATGGGCGCTGCCGGCATCTTCGAAGTTTTCGCCAACGAAGCGTAAGGAGTCATCACTGCTTATGACAAATTCCGCAGGGCATTTGTTTCATCGGCTTTTGCTCGGGCTGACCATCTTTTTCGCCGGTCATGGCCTCGCTGGCGCCCAGGACAAGCCCGAAGTCAATCCCCGCGCCGCTTCCAGCCCGGAAGTCGTCAGCGAAACCTTGGGCATTCGCTTCGCCAAGCCGGACCGCCTGTGGACGGTGATCAATGAAGAAGACTCAGGCTTGCCCAGACTGGCTTGCCTAGCTGAGGAGTCTGACGCCTGGTCTCCGCGCTTTGCCGTCATCGCGCTTCCAAGCGTTGTCATGCCGAACGGCATGGAATCGCGCTTGCGCCAGGTGAAAGTAAGTTACGCTGACAATCGCCGCGCCGCTCAGGAGCAGATGACCTCTGAAATCGCCTCCTCGCAGCTTCGCATTCTCAAGTTTGAGAACGCGACCTTAGCTGGGAAGGAAGCGGTGCTCTTCGTCTATGAAATTACTGGGGAAAAAACCTACCGAACGGTTGAGTACGGCATTCTCCACCAGAATAATTTCTACATCATTCAAGCTGCGGCGCCAGCCGGAGTTTGGGAACGTCCGGAAGGCGCGGCCATGTTTGAGCGTTCATTCAAGAGCTTCGCGTTCCTGAAGTCTTCACCGCGTAGATAAGCGTTGCGCCTCCCTCGACGCTAACCATTCACCCCCACGCCCACGATGCAGGACGGGAAGCGATCTTCGTCCTCTTGGAAAGGATATTCACCCATGTCAGCCGCAAGACCTGCCCCTGAACTCCCTGCGACCTATCCCAAAGGCGGAAGCTTTCTCATTGAAATGGTTTCGCCAAGCGAAGTCTTCACGCCAGAAGACTTCAATGACGAGCAACGCATGATCGCCAAGACAACAGCCGACTTCGTCAATAACGAAGTGCTGCCAAACATGGATAAGCTCGAAAGCCAATATAAGACCGGCGACTTCAGTCTCACCGTTAGCTTGCTCCGCAAAGCAGCTGACATTGGACTGTTAGCTGGCGATATTCCAGCCAAGTATGACGGGCTTGAGCTTGACAAAGTATGCCAAATGCTGGTGTCGGAATTCATTTCGCGGTCTGGCGGATTCTCGGTCTCGCTTGGCGGACACACCGGCATCGGCACGTGGCCGATCACCTACTTCGGCACGCCGGAGCAAAAAGCGCATTACTTGCCCAAGCTTGGAACCGGCGAGTGGCTGGCCGCCTATGCGCTCTCCGAGCCAGGCAGCGGCTCGGACGCCCTTGGCGCGCGGGCCAGGGCCAGGCTCAACGAGGAAGGCACGCACTACATCCTCAACGGCACGAAGATGTGGATTTCCAACGCCGGTTTCGCCGACATTTTTATCGTCTTCTGTAAAGTGGATGGCGAGAAGTTTTCGGCTTTTATCGTCCACCGCGACTATCCTGGCGTTTCGACCGGCAAGGAAGAGGACAAGATGGGCATTCACAGCTCATCCACCCGGCAGCTCATCCTCGAAAACGTTCCGGTGCCGAAAGAAAACCTGCTCGGCGAAATTGGCAAGGGACACCTCATCGCATTCAACTGCCTGAACTTGGGACGCTACAAGCTGGGCGGCGGCGTGGTTGGCGGCGCAAAGTCTATTCTCGAGCACACGACCAAGTACGCGATGGAGCGAAAGCAGTTCGATCGCCCGATTGGCTCCTTTGGCGCGATCAAGCACAAGATTGGCGAAATGGTAGCGCGCATCTACGCGACGGAAAGCATGTCTTACCGAACCGCCGGACTCATTCATAACATTCTGGCGGACATTGACGCCGACGACGCCGAGCGCATCCTCAAGGGCATCGAGGAATACGCCATCGAATGCTCGATCATGAAAGTCTATGGCAGCGAAATGCTCGGCTATGTCGCGGACGAGGCGGTGCAAACCTTCGGGGGCTATGGCTATTCGGAAGAGTATCCGGTGGCCAGGGCCTACCGCGATGCGCGGATCAATCGCATTTTCGAGGGCACGAACGAAATCAACCGCCTGCTCATTCCCGGCATGCTGCTCAAGCGCGGCATGCGCGGCGAGCTGCCGATCATGCAGGCGACCCAGCGCATCTTGGACGAGCTGTTGTCCGGGCCGTCCTTTGACGAAGCGGATGACGCCCCGCTGACCAAAGAGCGGAAAGCCATCGTGGACTGCAAGAAGATCGCGCTGCTTATTGCCGGGATTGCCGTCCAGAAGTATGGGCAGAAGCTGAGCGACGAGCAGGAGGTCCTGATTGCGTTCAGCGACATTGCAATGGATACCTTCGCGATGGAAAGCTGTTATCTTCGGGCGCTCAAGCTCTGCCAGGCGCGGGGCGCGGAGGTGACGACTCGCGATGCGCTTGCCGCAACGCAGGTCTTTATCAACGACGCCGTGGGCAGGATCGAGCTGACGGCGCGGCGCATCCTGCCCACGTTGTCGGAAGGCGACAACCTTCGCATACAGCTCGCGGCGGTCAAGCGCTTCAGCAAGTATGAACTCGTTGACACCGTTGGGCTGCGCCGGTATTTGGCGGATCGAGCCTTTGAGGCGCAGGGCTACCCGGTCTTTTCCATCTAGGCGACCCGAACGAATTTAGCCAGAGAACCGACGCTGCATTGCGTCAGGTGCGGGAGACAGCGCGGCTCCCGCGCCTTTCTCTTATCCGCGCGCTCATCTACAGTTCATAAATACAGTTCACAAAGCCAAGGCGTGAAGTTTGAGATTGCCGAAAAAAGCGGCTTTCCCTATCGTTTCGGCGGCGTCGCCAGGCGATCAGGATTGCCAAGACGCTCAACCCCCGTAAAGGAACAAGCTCGATGTTCGGCTGGTTACTATTGATTTCCAGTCTGTTGGTGGCGATTCCCATAGGCGGGCTGGCCCTTACGCTGTTCTACCGCACCCTCCAGGCGCAACGGGTCGAGCGGCAAAAACAGCACTACGAACGCTATCGCGGTCAGCTAGGCAAGCTGCGTGACGCCATAGCGCAGGCAAAGTCTCCCGAAGACTTGATAGCCCTCTCTCAGTCCTTCCAGGCAACGACCCGCGACGAAGTGGCAGCCCTCAAGCACGTCATTGTCGAAGCTTACGGAGAGTCTCCCGATACCATACGCAAGCCTTTGGCGCTGCTTTACGAGTCGCTTGGACTAGTGGCCGACGACATGCAAACCATTCGCAACGGCACCCTGGAAGAGCAGTCGCACGCGACATTTCGACTTGGAAGACTGCGCCACCTGCCAGCCCTTGACACCCTGGAGCGCGTGAGCAAGCACCACTCCGCCGAGTTACGATTGGTCGCCATCTGGGCGCTGACCGAGCTGGCGGATGCCCGCGGGATCAAGCCCATCGTCATTGCGCTCTCGGGAGCCAATGGCTGGCAGCTGATGCAGGCCGCCAATCGCCTGCTTGATATGCAGCTCGATCTAACGCTTCCCCTCCTGGAGCTGTTGGATTCCGCCGGCGGCATGCGGGAGCGCCGCGAGCGAATCATTATGACCGTGCTCGACCTGATCAGCGATTTCGGTCCTCGCGCGAGAAACTACATCAACCCGACCGCCGGGCGGCAAGCCGCGCTACGTCTCCTGGATAGCGAATCTGTCAATCTCCGCACTCGCGCTATCCGCGCCCTGACGGCGCTTGGCGTTGAGTCGTCTCGGGAAATTGAAAGCATCCTCCGCGCCCTCAAAGACCAAAGCTGGGAAGTGCGCGCAGTCGCAGCGCGAGCGATTGGCGATCTGCAACTTGCGGACGGGCTGCTCTCGCTCCAAGAAGCAGTCAGCGACAAAGCTTGGTGGGTGCGGCATAACGCCGCCCAGGCTCTCAAAAAGCTTGGCGATGCTGGAGAAGCGATACTACTTCAACTTATGCAAAGCGATGATCGCTTTGCCCGCGAAACTGTCACCCAAGCTTTGCAAAGCAATTGAGGCATTGCGCAGCCATGGACCTGAAGAGCGAGCAATCCGTCTCGTTGGCCTCGTTTATCGATCACACCCTGCTGAAGCCGGAAGCCACCTCGGCCGACATTGTAAGATGCTGCGACGAAGCGCAGGCATACGGCTTCGCAGCCGTATGCGTAAATCCAGTCTGGGTTTCTCAAGCCGCTCGAGCGCTTGCTGGCCGAGCGACTGCCGTTTGCACTGTCGTCGGCTTCCCCCTTGGAGCAACGACAACCGAAGCTAAGGTCTTCGAGGCTCGACAAGCTCTTGAAAACGGCGCTAAGGAAATAGACATGGTTTTGGCAATCGGCAAGCTAAAGGAAGGTGATTTCTCGTTTGTCGAGGCTGATATTCGCGCCGTCACTGAAGTAGCTCATCAGCATCACGCCTTGTGCAAGGTTATCATCGAAGCGGCCTTGCTTGACGATACGGAGAAACTAAAGGCTTGCCAGCTTATCCAAGCAGCCAACGCGGACTTCGTCAAAACATCAACTGGATTTAGCCAAGGAGGAGCGACCATCGGCGATGTAAGGCTGCTTCGTCAAGCGGTAGGGCCAGCGATTGGCGTCAAGGCGTCAGGCGGCATTCGAAGTCGAGAGGCAGCCCAGCAACTCATCGCAGCTGGCGCGACTCGCATCGGAACCAGCAATGGCGTCAGCCTCATAAAAAGCGAAGACGGACTGTCAAAGTACTAAGCGCTTGCCTACTCGCCCTTGTCCTTCAACAAAGTCACTCTCGTCACTTGCGTGGGTAAAGACTCGCGGTAAACTACCTCAATTCGCTGCCCAGGCTTGATGTCAGATAGGCGAATCTCCCTAGATTTTCCAATAATCGGAAATCCCTTTTCAGAACTAATCTTGGCGTTCCGTGAAATGCGATATGTCAACTCGTCGCCTGTGATCTCATCAGTGGCATCTATTGTGTAGAGATCGGAGTTTATCGACTTTACAATCAAAATTGTCTTCAGATTACGTTTTATCTCGCTAGCTGTCCGTGGAGCGCGTCCTATCCCAACGCTCCCCTGCCCAAAGGCAACGAAAGGCAGCGTCAAAAGCGAGAAAGTAAGCAGTTTTGCAAAAAAAGCGGTAAACTTCATTTCGATGACTCCTGAAAGGTAAAGGTCAGAGAACGGATGAAGCAACTTAGCAAAATCGAACAAATATGATAAGAGCTGTAATTTTTGACTTCGATGGTATCATCGCGGACAGCGAAGAAGCTCACTTTGCAGGACTTAGAGAAACGCTTGCTAGGGAAGGCATTTACATTGACCATCAGGAGTACAATGATCGCTATATCGCGCTGAGCGACAAAGATTGCTTCAAGGAAGCTTTTGGAGCGTCCCTTTCTTCAGAAAAACTCTCGGAGCTTATCCAGTATAAGTCTAGGATACTGAAGCTAAGCTTGCAAAAGGTTAAACTTTTTCAAGGTATTCCTGAATGGATAAAAAAATATTCAAAAGAAATCTCTCTGGGAATTTGTTCAGGAGCGTTGAGAGAAGAGATCACTGAAGCCCTTACCGCACATGACCTGCTTGAGCGCTTCAGCGTAATTGTCAGCGCTGAAGATGTTCAACAAGGAAAGCCATCGCCGGAAGGTTATCTGCTCGCCCTCCAAGAGCTAGGCAAGCTACAAGGAAACAAGCCCCAACTCCTAGCATCGGAATGTCTTGCCATCGAAGACTCCATAGCGGGAGTCCAAGCCGCTAAGTCAGCTGGTCTGCTCTGCGCTGCAATAACCAACTCTTTTCCTAAAGAAAAACTAAAAAATGCTAATTTTATTTTCACCTCAATAAGCGAGCTAAGCTTGGATAAGCTTTGAGCCTGCGCTAGTTAGTAGCCATATCAATGCGCTTTAGTCGTAATGTCATCAGCTATCCCTGAATGGCTCATCACAATTTGCAAAACCATAGAAGCCTCGGGAGGGAGGGCGTTTTTTGTTGGTGGTTGCGTGCGGGACAGTCTGCTAGGGCTACCAGTAAAAGATTATGACCTTGAAGTTTATGGCTTGCCAAGCTCCATCTTGAGAGCCTTGCTAGAGCAACAGGGGAAAATTAGCGCAGTTGGGGAGCAATTTGCAGTCTATAAGCTCAGACCGCAGGCCGATGCATCAGCGGAGATAGACGTATCGCTTCCCAGGCGCGAATCCAAGCGAGGTTACGGACACCGCGGTTTTCTTATCGAAGGAGATCCATGGATGAGCTTTCAGGATGCCGTCAGCCGGCGGGACTTTACAATCAATGCCATCCTGCAAGACCCTCTAACTAGAACCATCATAGACCCCTGTCAGGGAGTGAGTGATCTGAAAAGTAAAAAGCTTCGCGCAGTCAACTCCAGGACTTTTAGAGAAGATTCGCTGCGAGTTCTACGGGCAGCGCAATTGTCCGCTCGATATGGTCTAACTATATCCGCTGAAACAATTTTACTGTGCCAGCAAACTTCTCTAAAAGATATACCAAGAGAAAGAATTTACGCGGAGTTTGAAAAGCTGTTATTATTAGCTCCCAGGCCATCCGTAGGGTTAAGCTATTTTTCAACTCTTGGCATAACTACACAAATTTTCCCTATGCTTTGGGATCTCTATAGCTCCCCAATGAACAATAGTCTTTATTCAAAAGACTCCTTGTGGAACTACACTCTAAAGTCAATCGACAAGGGCAAGACTCTGGTTAAGCAACTTAGCGAGCCAGAGCAGCTTTCAGTGCTAATATCTGTTCTTGGAATAAGATTAGCTCTGCCAAGATTTTTGGAGTTATTGGATAGATTAGGAATATATAGTCGCCGAGGATATAAGCTCAGAGAGCAGATTATATCTCTAACTACATTACATCTGTTACCGTATAAGCTATTCTTTCAACCAGGAAGAGAGAAAGTAGAAAATGGAGTTTTCCTAAGACTAGAAAAACTTGTTGATCTAAAATTGATGAGCTACCTCCTTAGGTCTCTGCACCTAGATCACTCAAATGAGTTCTCAAGTTGGCTTGATGAAAAGCTAAAAATTCTTGACTCCATAAAAAATGATCCTTGCCTGAAGCCAAAGGGACGCAGTCTCCTGAAAGCAGGTATTCCGCCCGGACCCCACATGAAAAGTTTACTAAATCAAGTTCGAGAACTCGCAATTGAAAACAGAATATCAAGCCTAGATCAAGCGCAACAGGCAGCTAGCGCGCTATACAAGAGAAAGTCAAAGGCTATTGAGTCTTAAGAAGGTATTAGCCTAGAAATTTTTCAAGAAAACGAGTTGAAAAACGCCCTGACTTAAAGACATCGCTTTCCATGATACGCTGATGGAGAGGAATTGTTGTTTTGATACCCTCAATAACAAATGTCTCTAGAGCTCGCTTCATGCGAGCGATTGCGCGTTCACGCGTCGGCGCGTGGACGATAAGCTTAGCGACTAGTGAATCATAGTGGGGAGGAACCTGGTATCCAGGATAAACATGGGTATCAACTCTCACCCCAGGTCCGCCAGGTAAATTGAGAGAGGTGATATAACCAGGCGATGGTGTAAACTTCTCCGGGTCTTCAGCATTTATCCTGCATTCAATCGAATGCCCGCTCAGACTGATGTTATCTTGCGAAAAATTAAGTTTTTCGCCAGCAGCTATAAGAATTTGCTCGCGCACTAGATCTACATTGGCTACATACTCTGTCACTGGGTGCTCGACTTGTATGCGCGTATTCATTTCCATGAAATAGAAATTCAGCTCCTCATCGACAATGAATTCAACTGTTCCGGCGCTAACATAATTTGCCCCACGGCAAGCATCAAGCGCAGCCTGTCCTATTCGGGCACGCATCTCAGGGGTTACGACTGGGCTTGGAGACTCTTCAACAAGTTTTTGATTCCTACGCTGGATGGAACAATCACGCTCTCCAAAATGGACAACATTACCATGTTTATCAGCTAGAACTTGGACCTCAATATGACGAGGATTCTCAATATATTTCTCTATGTAAACGCCCGGATTGCCAAAGGCGGCGGCAGCTTCCGCCTGGGCTGATTCAAAGTTTGCCTGAAGCTCCGCCTCCGACCGCACAACTCGCATGCCGCGCCCGCCGCCGCCAGCAGTGGCCTTAATCATGATTGGAAAGCCAATCTGGCCTGCCGCCATCTTTGCAGCGTCTAATGAGTCAACAAGGCTATCGCTTCCAGGTACAACTGGAACTCCCGCAGCTCTCATTGTCGCCTTAGCAGTGGACTTGTCGCCCATCATTCTGATAGCGTTCGGCCCAGGACCAATAAAAGTTATGTTACAAGCTTCGCAAACCTCGGCAAAACGAGCATTTTCAGATAGGAAGCCATATCCGGGATGAATTGCGTCAGCATTTGTGACTTCTGCCGCGCTAATCACAGCTGGGATGTTCAAGTAACTTTGCTTTGAAGGGGGCGGTCCAATACAAACTGCCTCGTCTGCGAATCGAGCGTGTAGCGAGTCAGCATCCGCTTGTGAATAAATAGCAACTGTTTTTAGGCCAAGCTCACGGCAGGCCCATATAACGCGACAGGCTATTTCGCCGCGATTCGCTATTAGCACCTTCTTGAATAAAGTCACTATATATTCCTTCTAATAGAAAATAGTGGCTGACCAAACTCAACTGGCTTGCCGTTTTCAGGATGTATTTTCACAATTTCGCCAGCAACATCAGACTCGACTTCATTCATAAGCTTCATTGCTTCAACAATGCAAAGCACTGTGCCAGGCGATACTTTTGAGCCAACATCGACAAAAGGCTGAGCTTCTGGACTAGGCGCTCTGTAAAACGTCCCAACGATTGGAGACCTGACGATGTGCAAATCCTCTTCACTTAGCGAAGAGTCAGATTGCGCAGCCAGTTCCCGGATAGGTGGCTTTGCCAGCTCAACAGCGGGAGAAGTCAGCAGAGAGCGACTCTCCGCATCAGCAGAGCGAGATGTCTTAATACGAAGCTTCAAGCCAGCTTTGTCAATTTCTAGCTCGGCAATCTGCTTGTCACTAATAAAGTCTATCAGCTCTTTTATCTCTTTTAGGTTCACAAACCTAGTC
Source organism: uncultured Chloracidobacterium sp. (assembly GCA_937966115.1). GTDB lineage: Bacteria > Acidobacteriota > Blastocatellia > Chloracidobacteriales > Chloracidobacteriaceae > Chloracidobacterium. Next base: position 86,219 of record CALCKX010000002.1, read on the forward strand.
TCCAGTAAAAATTTTTAGCTTCGACACCTAGTGAAATATCACTGCATCGAAGCTAAGGCACGCACTTTGGATCCTTGTAGAGATGCGCTTACTTGGTTTCTGATTCAACAAACTCAATCAGCGCTAGTTCGGCGCCATCCCCCCTTCGGCTTCCAAGTTTAAGAATCCTGGTGTAGCCGCCTTTTCGATCTGAGTAGCGCGCAGATAAGACATCAAAGAGCTTAGCTAAGGCAGCCACCCCCGCAGTCCTACTAACGCCATTCCGCAAACGTTTGGGATTGGCATTCCAGTTTTGATTGCCGGCGTGAAAATAGCTTGCTGCCAAACGCCTTGCATGAAGATCCCCTCGCTTGCCAAGCGTCACAGCGCGCTCAACAAAAGGGCGTAATTCCTTAGCTTTCTGTAAAGTCGTAATGATCCGCTCATTGAGAACTAAGGACGTAGCTAAGCTTCTCAAAAGTGACTTTCTGTGTGACGACGTACGTCCAAGTTTTCTGTGCGCATTTAAGTGCCTCATAAGTTCCCTTTCAGCATCATTTGCAACTAGCGTTATTCATTCCTATACCCAACAATATTTCCCTCTTCATCAAATATAGCTCCAAGTCCAAGACCCATAGCCGCGAGTATCTCTTTTATTTCGTTAAGGGACTTGCGTCCAAAGTTTTTGGTCTTGAGCATTTCTTGCTCATTTTTTTGAACCAACTCTCTAATAGTTCTTATATCGGCATTTTTTAGGCAGTTATAAGAGCGAACACTCAACTCTAGCTCTTCAACCGACCTATCTAGATTCTCATTGTGAACTCGCTTCGGCGGATGGACCTCAGACGGCTCTACCTCGACTTCAGACTCTTCAAAGTTTATAAATATCGACATGTGGTCTTTAACTAACTTAGCAGCTAGACCAAGAGAGTCTGTGGGCTTTATACTTCCATTTGTCCAAACTTCTAAAATTAGTTTTTCGTAATCCGTATCCTGCCCAAGTCGTGCAGACTCGACATTACAACGCACGCGCTTTATAGGAGAGTGAACTGAATCAATGGGAATATAGCCTATTGCGAGGTCTTCGTCAAAATTTCTATCAGCTGAAACATAACCTCTCCCCATCTTCAATCTCATCTCAACAGACAGCGATCCACCTTCACTTACCGTAGCAATGTACAATGTCTTGTCAAGGATCTCCACATCCCCCTCTGGCTCAATGTTAGAAGAGTATATCTCTCCCGGCTCAATAGCCTTCAAGCGTAGTGTTGAAACTGATTGACTGGGGGACATTCTAAATGGAATTTTTTTGAGATTTAAGATGATATCAGTAGCATCTTCAACAACGCCAGGTATTGAGGAAAACTCGTGAAGAGCGCCCTCTATTTTCACGGCTGTTATCGCCGCCCCTTCCATAGAAGAATACAAAGCTCGACGGATACTATTACCAATTGTTGTCCCGAATCCTCTTTCAAAAGGTTGCGCATAGAAGCAACCATACGTTTCCGTGAGAGTTTCCAGGTCACAATCTAGCTTTTTAGGACGTTGAAAAGATATCCACATAGTCTGTTTTCCTGTTTGCTCTTTTTGTTGTAGTCCGAGAAATGCCATCCTATGATACGAGACTTACTTTGAGTATAACTCAACAATCATTTGCTCGCTAATTGACTGAGTAATATCCTCCCTCCTCGGAAAGGAAACTACGCGGCAAGACAATACATTTTTACCTTCAACTTCAAGCCATCCTGGGCGTCCTCTTCCAACTGCCGTCTCGAACGATTGAAGGATATGGGGATTTTTTGCGCTTCCCTCCTTCACTGAGATAACGTCTCCAATTCTAACCTGGAAAGATGGAATATCTATCTTTTTGCCATTCACCCTTATGTGTCCATGATTAACCAGTTGCCGTGCCTGCGCTCTTGAAGTTGCGAATCCTATTCTGTAAACAACGTTATCCAACCGCCTCTCGAGCAGAACCAATAGGTTTTCGCCAACTATTCCTCGCTGACGAGAAGCTCTCTCAAAATAGTTTCTGAACTGTCCTTCAAGCATTCCATATATACGCTTTACCTTCTGTTTCTCTCTTAGTTGTTCGCCGTATCCAGTCAACTTCCCCCTTTTTACATCCTTGCCGTGCTGCCCTGGCGGATAAGTGCCTCGCTTTTCAATAGGACAAGAAGGTTTGTAGCATCGATTACCCTTTAAGAATAGTTTACTACCCTCACGACGACAAAGGCGACAAACTGCATCACGATACCTTGCCAAAACTCCACCCTCCTCAATTATCAGCGCTAACGCTAACTCTGTTCAGATAAAGTGCCACAACTCGTTGCTGTGATTGCGTCCACGCAGTCTAAACTCTCCGCTTCTTCCGAGGACGACAACCATTGTGCGGTATAGGGGTTACATCGCGTATTAGCCGAACTTCCACTCCATTTGCTTGTATCGCTCTTATAGCCGACTCTCTGCCAGATCCTGGTCCGCTTATACGAACCTCACAAGACTGTAGACCGGACTCTTTTGCAATCGAAACAGCTTTTGCAGCAGCTTGCTGCGCCGCAAAAGGCGTTCCTTTTCTTGAACCCTTGAAGCCAAGCGCTCCAGAACTGCTAGCAGATAACAGGTTACCATTCAAATCAGTCACGCTGACCAAAGTATTATTAAAAGAAGCTTGAATATGAATAATTCCCTGAGGAATATTCTTCTTCTCTTTCTTTTTGAAAGTCTTCTTCTTCAAAGAAGATTTTGACTGATTACTTTTCTTTGGCATAAATAGGCTTCCATCCCCAAGAAAATAGTCTGTCTTAGCTTACTTCTTACCAGGCGCTTTCTTCTTAGCTATTGTTGCACGTCTTGGGCCCTTACGAGTTCTTGCATTCGTGTGCGTGCGCTGCCCTCTAACAGGTAAGTTTTTCCTATGCCTCAAACCTCTGTAAGACTGGGTTTCCATAAGGCGCTTTATATCAAGCTGAACTTGTTTCCTTAGATCACCTTCGACAACAACAGAACTATCTATGACAGCCCTTATGCGCCCAAGTTCATCTTCGGATAAGCTATGCATTTTAATGTTTGGGTCAACGTTTGCTTTGTCTAAAATTTTAGCTGATAAAGATCTACCGATACCATAAATATAAGTTAAGGCTATTTCTACTCTTTTGTTTTCTGGTAAATCTACGCCAGCAACGCGAGCCATACAATCCTCCTCACTATCCCACTCACTATCTCAGGAAACATTACCCTTGGCGTTGTTTATGCTTAGGATTAATACAAATAACCCTAGTTACGCCAAATCTAGTAATAATTTTACAGGATTTACATATCTTCTTAACTGAAGAGCGAACTTTCATGACGATAGATCTCCAAAAAACTAAAGTCTAGCCTTTCATTTGTAACGATAGACAATCCTGCCTCTTGTTAAGTCATACGGAGAAAGTTCAACCAAAACTCTATCTCCAGGCAATATTTTTATAAAATTTTTCCGCATCTTTCCTGAAATCCGAGCAAGTACAATGTGCTTATTTTCAAGCTCAACACGAAACGTAGCGTTTGGAAGAGCCTCTAATACAAATGCTGATGCCTCGATTGAATCTTCTTTGGACATAATCCACTTCTAAGTGCAACCTCTAAGAGGCAGCCAGGCGCTTTCGTCAAAGAGCGGTCAAGATAAGAGGACCGTTAGACGTAATAGCAACAGTGTGCTCGAAATGAGCAGAGGGCCTGCCATCACGCGTGACCACTGTCCAACCATCACTCTCTATTCTAACATCAGGTAAACCCATGTTTACCATCGGCTCTATGGCCAAAACCCAACCACATCGGAGACGCGGACCAGTGTGAGGCTTATGTCCACAGTTTGGAACTTGTGGCTCCTCATGCATTTTCCGCCCAACGCCATGCCCACAGAATTCTTTTACCAGACTATACTTATTTGCTTCAACATGAGACTGAATGGCGTGCGTAATATCGTAAAGTCGATTACCCTCTACCATTTGGCTTATACCAGAGTAAAGGGAAGACTCTGTGGTTCTTACTAAGTCTTCTAAGACTTTAGATGAAGCGCCAACTGAGAGCGTTATTGCCGCATCTGCTACATAATTATTAAAAACAACTCCGGCATCAATACTAACTAAATCTCCCTCCTTAATTACCCTTTTCCCCGGAATTCCGTGAACAACTTGCTCATTGACAGATACGCATATGCTACAGGGATATCCTCGGTAACCCTTGAATGGAGAGTATAGAGACTTTGAGTGAAGCCATTTCTCAGCAATTTCATTCAATCTCGAAGTTGTAGTTTCAGGAAACACACTATCTCTAAGCATCAAGAGTAGTTCAGCCAAGTACCTGCCAGCAGAGTGCATTATTTCTATTTCTTTTGGAGTCTTCGCTATGATCATTTGTCAAACTCTATCAATTTACTTGATAGCAGACAGGATACTATATTGTTATAGACTTTGTCAGAGGATTCGTTCCCATCAATCCTATGTAAGATTTTCTTTTCATCATAAAAGTTCAAAACTGGAAGCGTTTGACGCTCATACTCTTTTAGTCTTTCCCTAACTACTGATTCGTTATCATCAGACCGAAAAACAAACTCAGTAGCGCCACAGCTATCACACACTCCGTCAACTTTTGGCTTTGAAAAATACTGATTGTATATAGCTCCACATTTACTACAAGAAAAGCGGCCTAGTATTCTTTTTATCAAACTTTCTTCACTTACAAGTATTTCCAAAACTAAAATTTGATACTTTCGCTTGTCTAGTATTCTATCCAAATATCTAGCCTGACTAACGTTCCGTGGATATCCGTCTAGAATAAATCCTTGAGTGCAATCAGGCGATGAAAGCCTAGAAGTCAAAAGCAATGCCAATGTCTCATCTGAGACAAAACCGCCCGAGGACATCACATCCCTTATCTTCTTAGAAAATTCAGATTCCTCAGAAGCAACTGAACGTAAAATATCTCCCGTTGATATCTTGGGAATGCTAAGTAACGATACTAACCTACTTGACTGAGTACCTTTTCCAGACCCTGGAGGTCCAACAAGTATAATAACAGGAGAAGCTTTACCTTGCATCACTAGTCTCCTGAATCGTCCGCCTTCCTCTAACCCTAACTCCTCCACCACTGGATGGTTCATACTTCTTAGTAAGTAGCCTAGCTTCCACCTGCTGAGCCGTATCCATAGAAACGCCAACTGCTATCAACAAAGACGTCCCTCCAAAGTAGAATGTGTAGCCGAAGCCTTTTACTATCCAAGATAAAGCTATGTTAGTCGATATAGCTGAGTAGAGCCATTCGCCAATAAATGGCAGCTCGCCAATATCTAATCCACTGGCTATGAACTGTGGTAAAAAACATACCAAAGATAAATATATCGCCCCAACCAAGGTTAGTCTATTTATGATAGACTCTAAGTAAAAAGCAGTTGATTTTCCAGGCCTTATTCCAGGGATGTAACTTCCATATTTTCTCAGATTATTGGATACTTCTTGAACATCAAAAATTACAGATACGTAAAAAAATGAGAAGAAGATGATACTTATTGTGAAAACAAGTTCATAAACTGGATGACTTGGTCGCAAGTACCTTGATAGAGAATCCGCTAGCAAGCCATCAGAAGAGGAAAACTGAGCAATAGTCAGCGGGAAAGCAAGCAAGGATGAAGCAAATATTACTGGTATCACACCAGACATGTTAATTTTCAGTGGAAGATAAGATTTAGAAGCAGCTCCCTCCACTCGGCGTTTTGCATATTCTATTTGGATAGGGCGATAAGATTTCTCCACGAATACTATAGCGATGATGAGTAGTAGTAAAAACAAAGCTATCGCTAAGGACTCTAAAGCAGATACCGGATCACTACCTAGATTGTTAAGAAACTGAGATAGTACTGACGGGAATCTCACAACAATCCCAGCGAATATAAGTAAGCTAATTCCATTCCCTATTCCTCTTTCAGTTATCTGCTCGCCTATCCACATTACCAAGGCTGTCCCAGTCGTGAGAGTAGTGACAGCTACAGGAACAAAAACACTGGATGGTATATTCACTAGTCCAGGCTGCGATAATATCCAGAATGTTATCGCTGTGGACTGTATAACAGATAGCCCTATTGTAGAGTATCTTGTGTATTGATTTATTTTCTTTCTTCCAGCTTCACCTTCTTCCTGCAGCTTCTTCAAAGACGGTATGGCAACTGTCAAAAGCTGTATGACGATTGACGCTGTTATATATGGAGTAATTCCAAGGGCAAAAATTGATATGACTTTCAAGTTACCGCCAGAGAATAGATCTAGAACGCCGACAAGAGAGCTTTGTAACGTCTGCCAAAGTAATTTAAGCTTATCCTGATCTATTCCAGGCACTCGAATATGACTGCCTAATCGGTACAGAAGAAGCATCAACAAGACAAAAATGACTCTGCTTCTAATGTCTTTCGATGTCGCTATGCTAACTATTATTTTCTTTGATGCTTCCAGCATGTTCATCCAGGTCAGTAACCGAAATTAGATTTTGCTCTTAGTGAAATCTTTACATCAGTAAAATGCAATTTCTTATCTGACTCTGTGAAGCCAACTATCTTAACGCTTTCTTTAGGTGATCTAACTAATCCTTTTTCAAGTAAAGACTGAGATGATACAATCTGTCCAGACTCATAATGAGAAAGTATCTGACTGATACTTATGAGAATGGTTTTTTTGCGCTTCTTGCCTCGTAGATCACCACGCTTAGGAAGCCTTCTATGAAGGGGCATTTGCCCCCCCTCAAAACCACGCTTCAAGACATAGCCAGAGCGGGATTTCTGACCTTTTATGCCCCTACCAGACGTTTTACCCAACCCGGAGCCAGGGCCACGACCTACTCTTTTCTTTACCGCTTTTTTTACACAAATAAGTTTTCCTAAGCTAAGCATCGTATTTAGCTCCTCGCCCAATCTTTAGATCAGATACGCTCTTGCCTCTCACTAGAGCGACTTGCTCCTGGGAACGGATAGTGGATAATCCTTGAAAAGTAGCCCGAACTATGTTTGCAGGATTATTAGAACCTAAAACTTTAGTAACAGCATCACGAACGCCGAGGACTTGTAAAACAGATCTCAATGTAGCCCCAGCAATAACCCCTTTACCTTCTTTGGCGGGTTTTATGAGCACTTTCCCAGCACCAAACTTCCCTACTATGCCGTGCGGCAGAGTTCCTTTGCTCAAACTCACTTTGACTAAATTTTTCTTTGCTGACTCTATACCCTTTCTTATAGCGACAGGCACTTCAGAGGCTTTGCCACTGCCGAAGCCAGCGACTCCATTGCCATTTCCAACAACGACAAGAGCACTAAAACTCATGTTCTTTCCGCCTTTGACAACTTTGGTCACTCGCTTGATAGCTATAACCGAGTCTTTCAATTCTGAGCCATCTAGCTCTGGCATGGGTTTATTTTTCATATTTTTCCACCTCAAAAGCTCAGCCCTTCTAACCTAGCTGACTCAGCTAATTGTCTTACTCGTCCGTGATACTTGTATCCGTTCCTGTCAAAAAATACCTTCACGACACCAAGCTGCTTAGCCTTTTGCGCAATCTGCCTACCAACTTCACTTGCTTGGCGCACTTTTCCAACTAGCTGGGAAGCGCTGTCCGGGGGAAAATGATTATCCTTTGAAGCAAGGGAACTTGCAGAGCATATAGTGATCCCCCTGGTATCATCTATTATCTGCGCATATATGTGCTTAGCGCTACGATAAACACATAAACGAAAACGCAATGATTTTCCTTTTATCATATACTTATTTTTTACTGCCTTTACCACCAGATTTACCTGGCTTCAAAACTAAGGGCTTAGCTGAGTATCTCAGCCCTTTACCCTTGTAAGCATCAGGCTTCCTTAGGTTAACCAGGTTCGCTGCAACCTGGCCAACCTGCTCCTTATTAGGTCCTTTTATCGTCAGCGTTGTCTGATACTGCTGTATTTGTTTTGGCATTTTTTCTATTTGACATTCTAAACCGCTGGGTAACTCAAACTCTACGGGATGCGAGTAGCCAAGATTAAATATCAGCTTACCATTTTTATTCTCCACTTTATAGCCAACGCCAACTAGGTCTAGACTTATTGCAAAATTTGAAGACATGCCCTTGACGGCATTGTCGATAAGAGTTCTTGTCAAGCCCTGATAAGGTCTAGATTGAGTATTGCTTGCCTCTACAGTTAAGACATCTCCCTGTATATTGATACCTATCTCGTCACAAACTTTCAATTCAGTGACTTGCCCCCCTTTTCTTACAGAGAGCCTACCACAATCGCGCCTGACTTCAGCGCCAGATAAATTTATTGACTGCTTACCTATTCTAGACATAGCTACACCTAACCTTGGATGCGAACCAGCAAACCCATTTAGTAGACTATACAGAGAAGCTCTCCACCTAAACGCTTTTCAATCGCATCCTTGCCAGTAACTATTCCCTGCGAGGTGCTCAGAATGCAAATACCGAGACCGTTTAGCGGACGAGGGATTTGCTCAACGCCAACATATACTCTCTTGCCGGAGCGAGAGCCGCGCTGCAAGCATTGAATAGCAGGCCCTGCTGATTGGGCGTACCGTATATAAATACGGATCATTTTCCTGCTTCCATCTCCAGTAATCTTGTAGTTGTTAATATAACCCTCTTCTCGTAGTATCCTTACTATCTCTACCTTAATCTTAGAGAAACTTACATCAACTTTTGAATGTCTGGCGCTTATTGCATTTCTTATCCTAGTCAGAAGGTCACTTATTGGATCTAGCATACTTCATTTACCTTAATAGTTGGCTAAGCTAACAAGTCATCTTCAGGGAGATACTTGCCTACCTCCCATTTACTTCCTAAAAGGCATGCCTAAACAAAATAGTAACTCTCGAGCTTCTTCGTCTGTTTTTGCTGAAGTCACAAATGTTATATTCATGCCTCTAAGCCTTTCAACTTTGGTTATATCTATTTCTGGGAACATAATTTGCTCTTTTATACCCAGCGTATAGTTACCTCGCCCATCAAATGATTTAGGGGAGACTCCACGAAAATCACGCACTCTTGGCAAGGCTATATTGACTAGCCTTTCGAAAAATTCGTACATTTTCTTCCCACGTAGAGTAACCATCACGCCTATCGGGTCCTTCTCTCGAAGCTTGAATGAGGCTATTGAGAGCTTTGCACGTGTTACAACTGGCTTCTGACCTGTAATAAGCGCTAACTCGGAAACCCCTGTTTCTAAAACTTTCATATTTTTTGATAATATGTAATCCTTGCCGAGGCCCATGTTAATAACAATTTTTTCAAGCCGCGGAATTGACATAACATTTTTATACCCAAACCTATCACGCATGTGACTCACTATCTTTTCTTTCTTCTCGACATCCAGCATCACCATTCTCCCTTCTATAAGGAGAGATATAGTCATCTAACGTTCTTTCTAATTTTTGACAAGGAAATCCAGGCTTCTCGATCAACAATACCACCTTCACCCTGAGGAGAAGCATTGCTCTTCAAATGCTTTTTTACTATGAAGATGCTATCCACTAGAACTCTCAGGGTAACACGGTCTATTCTCTTAATTACTCCTGATTTACCCTTGTCACGACCAGAAATTACAGTAACTAGATCATTTACTTTTATATTTTTTACTAGCTTTCCACTCTTCATACTACCTCGGGAGCTAATGAAACTATCTTCATAAACTTTTTATCTCGAAGCTCTCTAGCAATTGGTCCAGAAACCCGCGTCCCTACCGGATCCCAACCTTCGCTCCCTCGCTTCACTAAAACTGCGGCATTTTGATCAAAGCGTACATAACTGCCATCCTTTCTGCGAACCTCCTTTCGAGTTCTAACCACAACAGCCTTCACTACCTGCCCCTTTTTGACAGACCCATCTGACGAAGCCTCCTTCACGTTTGCAGTAATAATATCGCCTAATGAAACGCGTTTGCCAACAGAGCCTCCAAGCGGGAGTATGCAAGAAATCTTTCGCGCCCCGGAGTTATCAGCGACATCAAGTAGAGTCCGCATTTGAATCATTTAGCTAACACCTCATTTGTTTGTTTTAGGAAGTTTATAATTTTTGAATAATTTCCTCTACTATCCAGCGCTTTCTTGCAGATAATGGACGGGATTCAACTATTTTTACTTTGTCCCCAACCCCGCAGGAGAGCTCGTCATGGGCAAGAAATTTTGAGCGTCGTCGTATAAACTTTTTGTATATAGGGTGCATAACAAGCCTCTCAATTTTGACAGTCACTGTCTTTTTTGATTTTGCACTGACAACAAATCCGATTTTCTCAAGCTTCTTGCTATTCATTTAGATCTAAACCTCGCCTGCCGATTTTTTTTCCATTATTACAGTTTCAATTCGAGCAATATCCTTTCTCAGGGAAGAAATTTTATTCCCAGCCTCGCTAACTCCTAATTTTTTTTTCAAATGTAATTTAGAGAGCTCGAACCGAGTCACTTTACTTAGCGAAACCAACTCTTGAAGAGTCTTGGCACGAATCTCCTGAATAGTCATTATAGTATTGCTCCATTCTCCAAGTCTCTCACAATGAACTTAACCTTTATTGGCAGCTTTTGGGCGGCTAAATACATTGCTTCACGAGCAAGCGTCTCGTTGACACCCTCAACCTCAAATAGTATCCTGCCTGGCTTGACAACCGCTACCCAACCTTCGGGAGCGCCCTTCCCCTTCCCCATTCTCGTCTCAGCGGGCTTTTTTGTAATGGGTTTGTCCGGAAATATTCTAATCCATATTTTCCCGCCGCGCTTTAGGGAACGGGATATAGCTATTCTTGCAGCCTCTATCTGACGACTAGTTATCCAAGCAGCCTCAAGAGCTTTTAAACCGAATTGACCAAAGCTAATACTTGAACCAGATGTGGCCAGTCCCGACCGACGACCTCGCTGCTGTTTTCTGTATTTTGTCTTTTTTGGAGATTTATATTCAGCCATGATGTTTCTCTATTCTACTTGCTGGAAGTAGATTTCCATGAGTCAGCCTGACTACTGACGCGTCGCACGGAAAACACGTCCCCTTTGTATATCCATACCTTGATTCCAATGACACCATACGTAGTGCGCGCTTCAGCAAAGCCGTAATCAATGTCTGAACGCAAAGTATGAAGGGGCATTCTCCCCTCTAAGTACTGCTCACTTCTAGCAATTTCAGCGCCATTTAACCTGCCTGAAACTATTACCCTTACGCCTTGCGCCCCGAATCTTCGAGAACTTTCCGTCACTTTTCGCATGGCGCGTCTAAAAGCGATACGCTTTTCAATTTGCGAAGCAATCTGCTCAGCTTGCAACTGAGCATTCAGCTCAGGCTTTTGTATTTCTTGGATATTAATGATTACATCACGCCCTGTCTTCCTTTGTATCTCTGACTTGAGCTTGTCTATCTCAGCGCCCTTCCTTCCAATGATTACCCCAGGCCTAGACGTATGAACCACTATCTTCAGCTTGTTGACAGCACGCTCTATGTCTATTGAAGCGACTCCAGCGCCTGAAAAACGCTTTTTTAGTTCCTTTCGCAAAAGAAAATCCTCGGATATAAGCCTTGCAAACTCAGCGCTTTTATTCGAGTACCAGGTTGAGCGCCAGTTACGAACAACACCTAGCCGGAAACCATAAGGATGAACTTTTTGTCCCATTTTTCCTTACCAAAAAGGTAGCTATACTACTCAACGGAGTCAGACAAGACAAACCTAACATTGAAAAGCCGTCTTTGCTCTCTGTAAGCTCGACCCATTGGAGCTGGTCGAACACGGCGACGGTGCTTTGTCAGACCTGTTTCAATACTACATTCCCTAATAAATAACTCATCTATATTTAGCTTGATGTTTCTTTGCTCGGCAAGGCATTCAGCATTGGATATAGCAGACCAAAGAACTTTCCTAAGAATTGAAGAAGACCTTTTATTACTCAAGTCAAGAAGAGCTAGAGCCTCTGTGACATTACGACCGCGAATCTGATCTATAATCAGTCTGGCTTTTTGAGGCGAGCCTTTTGAAGCTCGAAGAAAGGCAATAGAACGCATCACTTAAACCTCTCTATCTCCGCTTAGCTGACTTCTCATTCTTATCACCGGCATGACCCTTGAAAGAACGAGTTTGAGCGAATTCGCCAAGTTTATGTCCAACCATATTTTCAGATATGAATACTGGAATAAATTTTTTCCCATTATGCACTGCAAAAGTGTGACCTACCATATCTGGGATGATGGTAGACCTTCTAGACCAGGTCTTGATAACGCGCCGTTCATTTGTCTCATTTAGACGCACGATAATATCACGCACTGCGTTATCTACAAAAGGTCCTTTTCTTATTGAACGAGGCATGGTCTCTCCGCTAGTCTTAGACTTCTTATAAGCCTGAACTATTTCGCTCGGCGAACGATATACTTCTCGGTCTTTTTATTCCGTCGCGTTTTACGACCTCGAGTTTGCATCCCCCAGGGGGTCACTGGATGGCGACCGCCTGACGTCCTACCCTCACCGCCTCCATGGGGGTGATCAACTGGATTCATAGCGACGCCACGCACCTCTGGGCGTAACCCGCGCCAGCGAGCGCGTCCAGCCTTGCCAAGGGATATGTTCTCATGGTCCAGGTTTCCAACTTGACCAACCGTCGCATAGCAAATGACCGGCACTTTCCTCACTTCGCCAGACGGCATACGTATCTGCGCCATCTGACCATCCTTCGCTATTAGCTGAGCCTTCGCGCCCGCAGCTCTTACTAGCTGTCCTCCCTTTCCTGGTCTCAGCTCGATATTATGTAGCTCTGTGCCAAGCGGTATTTTCTGTATAGGCAAGGCATTGCCTGGCACTATATCCGAATCGGGACCTGACACTACAACCTGACCGATTTTCAACTCGACTGGCGCAAGAATATATCTCTTCTCACCATCAACGTAACTTATCAAAGCAATTCTAGATGAACGATTTGGATCATATTCTATTCTTTCTACTTTACCAGGGATTCCAATTTTATTTCTCTTGAAATCTATAATTCGGTAGAGCCTCTTATGACCGCCTCCTCGGTGACGGGTCGTAACACGGCCATCATTGTTTCTCCCTGAAATCTTCCTCTTCTTCTCAGTAAGAGACTTCAGCGGACGCTCGCGGGATAAGTCGGGGTCGATTACGAAAGATTGAAATCTCCTTGCGGGAGAGGTAGGCTTGACACTCTTAACTGGCATATTTTATCTCCAAGTTACACTAACGCGAGCCCTGAACAACCAGTGCCTTATAAAGCCTCTAAGTAGTCGCTAATACTATACCCAGCAGCTAGCCTGACATAGGCTTTTTTCCAGTCACTTTTCTTTCCTGAAATGCGGCCGCGCCTCACATTTTTCCCGAGATAGTTTATTGTGTTTACTGAATCAACTTTCACATTGAAAAAAGCTTCAACAGCATTTTTTATATCCGCTTTATTGGAAGCTCGATTTACTCGCAGCGTGATAACTTGATTGGTTCCAGGCGAACGTTCCTTCAGGTTGAGTGCTTTCTCGCTTACGATTACAGATTTTATGACTTCATATATATTCATGCCAGTACGCCTCTACTTTCCATTGAGTATACGCAGAATGCCGTTCGATAGAGTAGTAAGCGCAGGTTGGCTAATTAGCAGTTTTTCATGCAGGAGCAAATCATAGACATTGATAGCTAGCGAACTTACAGTTTTGACGCCTGAAAGGTTCCTGGAGGCTAGCATCAAGTTTCTATTCTCAGAGGAATCGATGATCAGAGTCTTATAACCCCGAAGCCCCAGCGCATCCATCTTGGATCTGAGCAGCTTGGTTTTATGGCTAGAAAGCGTAAGATCATCGACAACTATGACTCCGCCTTCGCGCAAACGCTCAGCAAAGACGCTCGCCACCGCCCGCCATCGCTTCTTCTTTGGGAGATTATATGACCAATCCCTTGGCCGAGGCCCGTGAACGTTTCCGCCGCCTTTCCACAGTGGAGAGCGGATACTTGAGATACGCGCCCGTCCAGTTCCCTTCTGCTTCCACAGCTTTCTACCCGAGCCTGAAACATTTCCCCTTGTCTTCGTAGCTACAGTTCCAGCACGTCCCCGAGCGCGATACTCATGAACGGCCTCCCATACTAGCGTATTGTTTAGCTTAGGGTTGGCTAAAGCGCCGCTTATCTCTAAATCATGAAGCGGCGTATTATCTAGACTGTATACTTTGACTGTGGACATTACCCTATACTCCGCTTATGATGAGGCTTTTTTTATGATTAAGTACCCGCCATTCGCGCCGGGGACAGCACCCTTGACTAGTATAAGCCCGAGGCCTTCATCAACCTTAACAATCTTTAGGTTTTTCACAGTGCAGTTTTGATTACCCATGTGCCCGGCCATCCGGCTCCCCTTGAAAACTCGCGACGGAAACGCTGAGGCGCCTATTGAGCCAGGCGCGCGATGAAACATCGAGCCGTGAGTCGCTCGCCCGCCTCCAAAGCCATGGCGCTTGATGAAGCCAGCAAAACCGCGCCCCTTTGACTTGCCAGTGATTGTCACCAGCTCATTAGGACTAAATACGTTAGCTAGAATGAGAGAGCCTACGGGAAAGCTATTGACATCCTCAACCCGAAACTCTTTGAGTAGTCGCGTCGGAGGCGTTCCATTAGCAGTCTTTTCAAAGTGACCGCGAATGGGCTTGGTAACTTTTTTAGGCGGATTAGGCTCGACCAGCCCAACTTGAATAGCTTCGTAGCCATCTTTGGCTTGGGTTTTGTGTTGCGTCACAACACAGGGCCCAGCCTTGATCACCGTAACCGGCACGAGAACGCCATTATCTTGAAAAATCTGCGTCATGCCAACTTTTATGCCTAAGATGCCGTTAGCCATATTCTCCCCGCTCAGGACGACTTATCTTTTTTCCTTGAAGAAAGTTTTTATCTGAACATCGACGCCGGCGGGCAGATCCAATTTCATTAGGGCATCTATCGTTTCAGGCGTCGACATAATATCCAGCAAGCGCTTGTGAGTGCGGATCTCAAACTGTTCGCGCGATTTTTTATCAACGTGCGGCGAGCGAAGCACGGTGAAGCGGCTTTTCGCGGTGGGGAGCGGAATTGGACCGGCGACTTGTGATCCTGTCCGGCGGGCGGTTTCGATAATTTCCAAGGCGGATTGATCAAGAATACGATGATCGTAGGCCTCTAATCTGATTCTTATCTTCTCGCTCATGTGTTCCTCCTGCTATTCCCGCTAAAGCCTGCAAGGCTACGCCTACTCGATAATTTCCGAGATCGTCCCAGCGCCAACCGTCCGCCCGCCTTCCCGAATCGCGAACCGCAGCCCCTTCTCCATCGCAATCGGCGTAATCAGCTCCACCGCCAGCGCCACGTTGTCCC
>CALCKX010000003.1 GCA_937966115.1 uncultured Chloracidobacterium sp.
CCTTGGCTTGCGGGTGGGCCTGAATTTGCTCTTCCAGCCAATCGGCGGTTTTGGGGGCGAATTCGCTGAAGCGAATGTAAAGCGCGCCTTCCGGGAAAAGTTGCGCGCGTTGCTCCGGCGTGGTGGCGAAGGGGCGACAGACAACTTCGACGCGCTTGGCGTGATCGTTTGAGTCGAGCAGCTTGAGCCGCGCGGATTGCCCGGCCTTGAAGCTTTGCCCGACTTTGAACCCATCGAAGGAGCGGCCATCCAGCTCGACGATGAGCCACCCCGGGCGGAGCCCAGCTTCCTGGGCCGCGGAGCCGCCGAGCACGCGCGTGATGACCCACTGGCCTTCGACTTTGCGCAACTGAATGCCGAGACCAACCCGCGCGCCCTGTTTTTCCTCGCGCGCCCGCGTCGGGGAAATGGCAAAAGTGTGCTGATCCTGCAGGCTGCCAAGCAACTGGTTGATCACCCCGTAGAGCGCGGACTCGTCCGCGGCAGCCAGCGCCGCGCGCCGAAACTGCCCGGTCAGCTCCACCCATTTCGCGCCGCGCAGCTTTGGGTCATAATATTTGCGCTCGACTAGCCGACACACCGTATCAAAAACCTGCGCGTTGCGTTGCGCGACGGTCTCCGCCGCCGGGCGCGTTTCGCAGGCCGCCGGCGGCGCCGGCTGCGCGGGTCCGCCAATCAGGAACAGCCCGAGCGCCGCGCCAAGGATGGATGACCAGAGCCGGTGCCAGCGAGAGTTTCGGCGCGGCCGGAAATGAAGCGACATAGCGGCGGATGGAAAAGGCATAACTTCTAAAGCGCAGAGAGGGAAAGCCATTCGACTTTACTGTCCGGCTTTTGTGACGGCAAGCTAGAAAACGAATGCTTGGCTATGGTTGGATAGGCTTCTACAGTTGGATACGCTTTGGGGAGCAGTCGCCACAGCCGGGCAAGTAGCTAAGCAAGTGGCCGACAGGGGGGCGAAGATCGTCATGGCAGAAACCGATGAGTTGAGAGAAACCATGCGGCGCGAGAATCGGCTGACCTGCCGATTGCCGGTGATTATCGAAGGGCGCGGCAAAGGCGGTCTCAAGCGGGACGCCGCCGCGCAGTGCGTTTCCATCAGTCGGCGCGGCGCCTGCGTGGTGACGCCGCTGGAAGTCGAGCTTGGCGAAAAGCTCACCCTGGCCCTGCCGACCATCAATGCTGAGCGCAAGGAGCTTATGGTCGTCGCCTGGGTGCGCGAGTTCGAGGGCGAGCGACATGTCGGACTGGGGCCGATTGACGAAGACACCTTCGTCATTTTCAGCGACGCGGCCGTGACCGGCGGCGCAGTTGGCGAAGCGTCGGCGGCGGGCTAGGGGGGGGATCTGCGCGCCGCAATGCTGAAACGCCTCATTCAAGCCTGGGAAATTCGGTTGTCGAAAGTGGATCGACACCGCCGGGCGACGCCTTTCGCCTGGGGTCTGGAGCATCTCGCCGCCCAGGCCGAGCATCTCGACGCGCCCTTGTCCATCGCTGACTTTGCCGACGAGCCGGGCTTTCTGCGCGAGTACGCCCGCCGCACGCTCCCGGCCAGCGAGCGGTTTTTCACGCCGCCGCCCTTGACCGACTGGCATTTGCATGACGGATGGCTGACCTTTCCCAGCTCCATTCAAACGCCGGATGAGCCGAACAACCTAGCTTGGGCGCGCTACTTTCCAGTCCGCGAGCGTCCAGGCGCGACGACGCGCCCCCCGGTCGTCTTGGTGCTCCCGCAGTGGAATGCCGATCAGTCGAGCCATGTCTCAGTCTGTCAGGGTCTCAACGCTTTTGGCATCGCCTCGGTGCGGTTGAGCTTGCCTTACCATGGCAGCCGTCGGCCAGCCCACCAAGTGCGGGCGGATTACATGGTGAGCCCGAACATCGGACGGACGATCCAAGCCGTGCGGCAGGCGGTTCACGAAGTTCGGCTTACGCTGGATTGGCTTGAAAGCCAGGGCTATGCCCGCTTTGGCATCATTGGCACAAGCATTGGCTCGTGCGTGGCGTTTCTCGCCTACGCCTTCGACCCGCGCTTGCAGGTGGCGGCGTTCAACCATGTCTCGAGCTACTTCGCCGATGTCGTCTGGACAGGGATTTCGACCAGCCACGTCCGAGCTGGGCTGGAGCAGCGCGTCACGCGCTATGACCTGCGCGACTACTGGCTGCCAATCAGCCCATTCCCATACATCGAGCGCCTGGGTCGCCCGGAGAGCCGGGCCAAGAAAACCCTGCTCATCGCCGCGCGCTATGATCTGACCTTTCTGCCGCACCTGACGCGCCATGCGATGAGCGAGTTCGAGCGGCATCGCGCGCCCTACAAGTCGGCCTGGATGTACTGCGGCCACTACACGACTGGCGAAACGCCCTTCAAGTTCCAGGACGGCTACCTCATGATCAACCACATGCGCAAGCACCTCAATCCGGGCGGGCATGTGGTCCGGCAGGCGCTCCGGGAGCGGCTGCCGGTCGTGGCTCGCCCGCGGTCGCGGACGCTGCGCCCGCATTCCTGACGCGGGCGCCAAACGGCGCCTTGTCGCGCATGTTACATCCTTGAAAGGCTCTGGTAACGGGCAACGCTTTAGCATGGGCGCATCTCCACGCCCGAGGCGCGCTCATGTCGCTCAATACCGCGTTGGTCATCGGTCTGGCGCTGCTCGCGGCTCTCGCCCCCTACTGTGCGCCGGCGGGAAGCGGTTATCCCGTTATCAGGGTGGACGGATCGAGCACGGTGTACCCCTTGGCGGAAGCCGTTGCCGAGGAATTCCAGCTTCAGCATCCGGGCGTGCGCGTCACCATCGGCGTTTCCGGA
>CALCKX010000004.1 GCA_937966115.1 uncultured Chloracidobacterium sp.
GGGCGCTCATCGGCGAGCGGTGGTTATATCTTCCATCGGTGAGTTACGCCATTGCACTCGGCTACGGGACTTGGCTGGCTTGGGAACGTGCGCCGCAACTCGAGGTCACACTAGCCGGCATAGGCTGGCGCTTGCGTTCTATAGTGATGCAACTCGGCTTGACCCTCTGCCTGGTCAGTCTGGTTGTTGGTTATGCGTATCACACAACCGCTCGGAATTTTGATTGGCGCAACAACTACGCGCTGTTTAGCCGCTTCATCGAGACCGACCCGCAGCATCCGCTGGGCTATGTCAACGTCGGCGACGCCATTGCGCCGTACCAGCCAGCGCAGGCCCGCGCGTTCTACGAAAAGGCTGTGCAAGTCGAGCCGCGCTCGCTGGCGGCGCATATCCGGCTGGCGACGCTCGATATTGACGCCGGCTCGTTCGCGGCGGCCAGGTCCCGTCTAGAGCGCCTGCTGGCCAAGAAGCCTCCGGCGTTGCCGCTTCCCGCCAACGACTGGGGCATGATTTACGGGCTGTACGCCCGCGCACTGGCGGAGCTGGGCGAAACGGAGCAGGCGGTCGCCGAGGCGGAGACTGCCATCCGCTACGCCCCTGACGCCCCGCAGTCGCTCCTATCCGCCAGCGAGGCGCTGGTTGCCGCCGGGCAAAGGGCGGCGGCCATTGAGCTTTATCGGCGACTCGTCCAGTCGCTGCCGCAGGCCGCCGGCCCGCGCGCCAGACTCGGCGTCCTGTTGCTCGAGGAAGGCGACGCGGCGGGGGCGGAGCGCGAGCTGACCGTCGCTGCGCGGCTGCTGCCAGACTCGCCCCTGGTTCAGGAATGGCTGGAGCAAGCCCGGCGACAGAGGGTCGCCGGGCAATGAGGCGCGCTCAGCGATAAAGCCAGCCCGTTTGGGCGAAAAAGCGTCGGGAGAAATGCCAAAGCCCCGAGGTCATCGGGGCTTTGAATGGATGCGGGGACGGGATTTGAACCCGTGACCTTTGGGTTATGAGCCCAACGAGCTACCGGACTGCTCCACCCCGCGATAAGCCGCCTCCGGCGCGCTCAATTGGCGCCGCCAAGGCTGTCCGTCTTTATACCAGCTTCGGCCGATGAGCTGTCAAGTTATTTTGCGCGCCAATTGGCTTGCGCGTTGTTTGCGCACAAAATGCCAGGCGGCGAGAAGCCGGATGATCCGGCCGACCGTTTCGCGGGCCGGGGCGTTGTCAACCGCCAGATGCAGGTCGGCCCGCGCATAGTCGTCGCGCCGCGACTGGTAGCGCCAGCGGGCGTCTTCCAGGGAAGTCCACAGCGGACGGCTGCCATCCGCGGTCACGCGCGACGCCAGAATCTCGAATGGCGCATCGAGCCAGAGGCTGCACCCGGACCGGGCGATGCAGGCGCGATTTTCGGGCGCCGCGAACGCGCCGCCGCCAAGCGCAATTACGCTCCAGCGTCGGTCGCGGTAATTTTCGGCGCATAGCTGGCGCAACAGATCGCTTTCGCGCCGCCGGAAGCCAGCTTCGCCTTCGGTCTGGAAAATGTCGCGGATCGCCCGTCCGGACGTCGCCGCGATTTCCTCGTCCAGGTCAAGAAAGCGCCCGCCCAAGCGCGCCGCCGTCAGTCGTCCCAGCGTCGTTTTGCCGCAACCCATGAAGCCAACCAGGAAAAGCTTCTGCGCGGCGTTTGATGAGTCGCTCATCGGAGGATGCTTCGGCGCCTCGGTCGCGAGCGACGCGCTCGCTTTTCGCGCTCGCTTTTGAGGCGCGGCCGGCAAAAAGTATGGGGACTGGCGCGAAAGAGAAGCGGAAAGCCTTGTCGTCCAGCCAGTCCGAAAGTAACATAAAGTTGCCTAGCGTTGGCGGTTTCGTCTCGGCTTTCGCGCTTGTGAAACGCATCCCGCACAGCTGAGCAAGTCAGGCCTTCCCGGAGGACGGGGCTTGGGCGCGCCGCCAGGCCGAGTCGCTTTCTGTCGCTAAGGATTCAGTTGACTAGTCGCTATGGGCATCGGTAACGCGGTCTCCAACTTGCTTGTCGTGTCCCTGACCGGGGCGGGGCGGAGGCGCTCCTTTGTCTTTGACAAGGAAGCGGTCACGATTGGCGCCGGGGCGGGCTGCGATGTCGTTTTGGATCTGCCGGCCGGGGAGTCGCCAGGCGCGGTGGCGGCCATTCACCGGCGCGCGCAGCGGCTGGAGCTGTTCGTTCATGATGCCGATCATTATTCCTTTCGCATCAACGACGAGCTTCGCACGCCCGCGAACGGGTCGCCTATCCCGCTTGCCGACGGCGACGTGGTCGCGGTCGAGCCGCTCGACGCGCTGGATAGCCGTGCGGGCGCCAAGATGCTGGTGCAGGTTGTGACAACGCCGGCGGCGGCAAGCCAGCCCGCCGCCTATGGCGTCATGCACTTCCCGGAAGTGGATGACGGCGGACAACTCCACCCGCGGACGGCCACGCGCTTTCTCAAGGAGCTGGTCTTCGCCCTGTATGCCGAGATGCCGGCCTGGGTGCGAGCGGTCGCGCTGCTGCTGACGGTGCTGATTCCGGTTTCCGTCATGTCGGCCACAGTCATCGTATTCGTGTTTTTGTGGAACTACGCCAAGCTCACCGAGGACCTGCGAAGCAAGAACCGCGACTCAGGCGCGCAGATTGACACGCTCCTCGACGAAAACGAAAAGCTCAAGAGCCGAATCAAGGACTACGAGGAAGCGATCAACTTCGCGCCGAAAATTGCGACCAGCTACCGGGGCGGGGTGTGTTTGATCGTTGGATCCTACGCCTACCGCGACGCGCAACAGCGCCCGTTACGCTACCTCGATCACAGCTTTGACGACAGTCGGGCGCTGTCCGCCGATGGCAAGCTCAACGTGAGCTTCGAGGGGACGGGCAACGAGTTCTTTGAAGAATTCAGCGGGACGGGATTCGTCGTGGCCGAAGGCGTCATCCTGACGAACCGGCATATCGCGCAGCCGTGGTGGACCGATCCCACCGATAAGCTGATCACGCAGCTTGGCGGCAAGCCCTATGTCAAGGAAATCCAAGCCTATTTCGCCGATCACAAAACGCCCTTCACGCTCAAGCCCGTCGGCTTCTCGCAGGAAAGCGACGTGGCGCTGTGCTCGTTCGCGCCGGGCGACGCCAAGATCCCCATCCTGCCCATTGACGGCTTTGGCGCGGAAGACCCGGGGGCGATGCCGGACATTACCGGGCAGGCGATTTTGCTGATGGGCTTTCCAAACGGCGTCGAGGTGCTGGTCGCGCAACTCGCCGACGGTCAGCTCAAGCGCGATCTCGAGCGGCGTCTCAAGGTTTCGGACAAAGCGATTCTACTGGCCCAGCGCGGCGAGCTTGTCCCGCTCGTCACGCAGGGCCATGTGACTCGATTGGTGGCCGGCCGCATCGTTCATGACGCCGCGACGCAGGAAGGCGGCTCGGGCAGCCCGATCTTCAACAGCGCCGGAAAGGTCATTGGCATCAACGCCCAAGTCACGGTGGACGAAGGCGGCGGGCAGGTGCCGGGCAACAACCTCGCGGTGCCCATTCGCGCCGCTTTCAAGCTCCTGCGCGACATGGGGAAGCCGCTTGGCTGAGACCGCGCCGATATATCGCGTCCGCGCCCTGCTGTTCGACCTGGACGGCACGCTGGTGGACTCTCGACGCGATCTGGCCGCGGCGCTGGATGCGACCTTGGCCGACTTTGGGCTGCCGCCGCTCGGCGTCGAGGCGGTGACCCGCTTTGTGGGCGATGGCGCGCGGCGCCTGGTTGAGCGCGGTCTGGCGCCCGCCCGCCCGGACGCCCCCTTTTCCGAGGCTTTCGTCGCCGAGGCGCTGGAGACCTTCAAGACCCGTTACGCCGAGCGCCTCCTGGCGACGACGCGCGCTTACCCAAGCGTCGGGCCGGCGCTCGAGCGCTTTGCTGCGACGCCCAAGGCGGTGGTCACCAATAAGCCGGCCGCCTTTTCCGAGGCGATCCTGCGCGGCTTGGGCTTGCGGTCTTATTTCGTCGGCGTCATCGGAGGCGATACCCTGCCGGAACGGAAGCCGCATCCGGCCCCGGTGCTCGCCGGGCTGGCGGCCTGCGGCGTCAGCCATCCGACCGCGGCCGTGATGATTGGCGATAGCCCGAATGACATTCGCGCCGGACGCGCCGCGGGAACGCTGACCTGCGGCGTCACGTACGGCTTTCGCGCCGCTTCCGAGCTGACCGGGGCGGATGTCGTCATTGACGATTTGGCGCGGCTCGGTGAATCGTTTCAGGCCTGAACCGTTCCAGGCATCCGACGTTGGGGGGCTTTTGCCATGACCCGTTATCGCATGCTAGCCGTTGACTTGGACGGCACGTTGCTCGGCCCGGACAGCAAGCTGACGCCGCGCACGCGCGCCGCGATGGACTGCGCGATCCAGGCGTATGGCGTCGCCGTAGTGATCGCCACCGGGCGGCGATTTCATTCAGCGCGCCCCATCGCGCAGGACGCCGGACTCACGACGCCCATCGTGACCCACAACGGGGCGCTCGTCAAAGACATCGCGACGGCTGCCGTCTGTCACTACCAGCCGCTCGACCTGGACGTGGCGCGCGAATTGCTCGCCTTTGGAAAGGCCTTTGGGGCGGACACCATCGCGCTGGACGACCCGGAGGGCGACGGGCGGATTCTGACCGACGGCGTTTCCGAGCGAAACGCCTCGCTGCGGTACTACCTGGAAATCAACCGCCGCTATGTCCAGGAAGTGGATGATCTCCGCTTGTCGGTCGCCGCGCCGGTGACGCAGGTCATGTTTTGCGGCCCCTGCGCCCCCATGCAGGAGCTGGCGCAGGCGCTCGAGCGCGACCTGGCCGCCGAGGCCCGCCTGCTCATGACGACCTACCCGCACAATGACATGACGATTCTCGACCTGATGCATCCGGCCTGCTCGAAAGCCACCGGCATCGCCCATGTCGCCGCCCAGCTTGGGATCGCGCCGGAGGAAATCCTGGCCGTTGGGGACAACTACAACGACCTGGATATGTTGCGCTATGCCGGACGCGGTATCCTCATGGGCAACGCCGAGCCGGAACTCAAGGCCATGGGATTTGAACTCACCGCGCCCAATACCGAGGACGGCGTGGCGCGCGTCATCGAGACCTATATCTTCGACTAGTCGCCGTCCCGCAGCGATGGAAGACAATCCGCCCCGCTCCGCCTCCGTCCACATCCGCATCCCGCCGCGAACGCTGGTCGCCCTGGCTGGAGCGTCCGGCTCGGGCAAGACGACCTTTGCGCGCCAGCGCTTCGCGCCGACGGAGGTGCTGTCGTCAGACGCCTTCCGCGCGTTGGTCGCCGACGACGAAAGCGATCAGACGGCGACCGAGGACGCTTTCGACGCGCTGTATTTCGTTGCGGCGCGGCGGCTGGCGCGCGGCAAGCGCGTCGTCGTGGACGCCACGCATGCCCAGTTGGCGGCGCGCGCGCGGCTGCGGGCTTTCGCGGCGGCGCAGGGCGTGGAAGTCCTGTTGATTGTCTTTGATCTGCCACTGGCCTCATGCCTCGCGGGCAATGCCGCCCGTCCGGGGCGCCGCGTGCCGCCATCGGTCATCGAGCGGCAGCATGCCGCGCTCCGGCAGGCGCGTCCGGGCTTGGCGGGCGAAGGCTTTGCGGCGGTGATCGCGCTGGAGAGCCGCGAGGCGCTGTCCGCGGCTGTCATCGAGCCCGCGCCGGCGGGCGACCCGGGCTGGGCGCCGGGGACTGGTGGTTGCCTTTCGCCGGTTGTGATAGCGTGAAACTACTTGATTCGACAAGCATGGAGACAGGCTTATGAACCTCGCGACGTTTTTAAAAGCCGCCGTTGCGGCGGGAGGCTTGGCGGGATGCGCATTGGTTGGCGCCTGCGGCGACGCTCCCCGTCCAGTTTCCTCGAATGCCCCGGCGGCCGGCGGTTATGGGTCCAGCCCGCAGTCGCCGCCGTCCGCCGCGGCGGCCGACCAGCCCGCGGCTCCAGCCGGTCAGGCGGCGCCGAAGTATGGCGATCCGGTGACGGATGAAAATTTCCTCAAGCTGCTCAAGCCTGAAACCGCGGCGCTGGCTGAAAAGACGCGCGAGTTGCAGGAAAGTTATGCCGGCGCGCCGCAGGACGCCGCCCTCAGGGGGCGTCTCGTCGCCGCCAAGGTCGAATATGGCAATGCGCTGCGCGAGCTAGGGCAAGCCGGGCCGCGGATATACTACCCGGCGGCGCTCCGCATGTATCGGCAGGCGTTGGCGCTAGACGCTGGCCATCAGGAAGCGGCCGAGAAGAAAAAGGAAATCGAGCTGATTTACCAAAGCCTGGGGCGTCCCATTCCAGAGTGAATTATCTAGAGTGAATCATTGGAGGCGCGCAGCCCTCGCGTTGCCGTCGGTCTCTCCGCTCGGCTATAGTCGAAGGCTGACGCGCGGCGGTCGTCGCCTGCCGAAGCAAGGCGGAAAATCGTGAAAGATCTGAAGGGAAGCCACAGATGAGCGCAGTTTCTACGAAGCTAGACGCAAGCGCGGAGCTAGACGCGCTACAGGCTGGCGAGCGCCGCTGGGAAGCGACCACGCTGGCGCAAACGCTCGCCAAGATGCCGGAAAGCCGCTCGACCTTCACGACGGTTTCGCTGCGTCCAGTCAAGCGGCTCTACACGCCGAACGACCTGCCGGACTTCAACTATGCGCGCGATCTCGGGTTTCCGGGCGAGTTCCCTTACACGCGGGGCGTTCACGCGACGGGCTATCGCGGCAAGCCGTGGACAATGCGCCAGTTTGCCGGATTCGGCTCGCCGGAAGACACCAACCGGCGCTTCAAATACCTGCTTGAGCAGGGGCAAACCGGACTCTCCGTCGCTTTCGATCTGCCGACGCTGATGGGCTACGACGCGGACAGCCCGTTCTCGTTGGGCGAGGTTGGCAAGTGCGGCGTGGCGGTGTCGAGCCTGGCCGACATGGAAACGCTCTTCGATGGGATTCCGCTGGAAAAAGTCACGACCTCAATGACCATCAACGCCCCGGCGTCGGTCATTTTCGCCATGTTCATCGTGACGGCGGAAAAGCAGGGGGCTGACCTGCGGAAAGTGTCTGGCACGCTTCAGAACGACATCCTCAAGGAATACATCGCCCAGAAGGAGTGGATCTATCCGCCGCGCCCGGCGATGCGGCTGGTGACCGACAGCATCGCGTTCTGCGTCGAGCGCCTGCCGAAGTTCAACCCGGTTTCGATTTCGGGCTATCACATTCGAGAAGCCGGCGCGACGGCGGCGCAGGAGCTGGCTTTCACCCTGCGCGACGGCATGGAGTATGTGCAACACTGCGTGGACGCCGGACTTGAAGTGGATGACTTTGCGCCGCGACTGTCGTTCTTCTTCAACGCCCACAACGACTTCTTCGAGGAAATCGCGAAGTATCGGGCGGCGCGCCGGCTCTGGGCGCGTATCATGCGCGACCGCTTCGGGGCGCGCCAGGAGCGTTCCTGGATGTTGCGTTTCCACGCCCAAACGGCAGGCTGCACCCTGACGGCGCAGCAGCCCTACAACAACGTCGCGCGGGTAGCGATTCAGGCGCTGGCGGCGGTGCTCGGGGGAACGCAGTCCCTGCACACCAACTCGCTCGATGAAACGCTCGCGCTGCCGTCGGAGCAGGCGGCGACCATCGCCCTGCGGACCCAGCAAATCATCGCCCACGAGACGGGCGTGACCAATACGGTCGATCCGCTCGGCGGAAGCTATTTCGTCGAGAAGCTGACCAATGATCTCGAAGCGGAGGCGCTCGAATACATCCGCCGCATCGACGCGATGGGCGGGATGGTCGCCGCCATCGAGGCCGGCTTCCCCCAGAAAGAGATTCAAGAGTCCTCGTACCAGTATCAGAAGGCGGTTGACGCCCGGGACAAGGTGATTGTGGGCGTCAATGGCTTTACGCAGTCGGAGTCGCAGGAAGTGCCGCTGCTCCTCATTGACGAGCGCGCCGAGCGAGCGCAGCGGGAGCGGCTGGCGGCGTTGCGCGCGCGCCGGGATAACGCGGCGGTCGAGCGCGCCTTGCAGG
>CALCKX010000005.1 GCA_937966115.1 uncultured Chloracidobacterium sp.
CCCCGCCGCCTATTGAAGGGCGCTGTTTTCCCGATACTCGGTCGCGCAACAGCCCGTGTACCGCTTGAACGCCCGCGAGAAATAATCGCTGTCCGCGAAGCCCACCTTGTAGGCCACTTCCTTGATGGTGTTGCCGTTGGAAGTCATCAGCAGTTGCTTGGCCGCTTCAAGGCGCGTCTGCTGAAGCAACTGCCGAAACCGCATGCCGGCGTGCCGGTTGAGCAAGCGCGACAACTGCCCCGAAGACAGGTTGAGCCGGCTGGCAACCGCCCGCAGATTGAGGGTTGGATCCTGATAGTGCGCTGCCACGACCTTCATCACGCGATCCATCAGAAAGGCCTCGGCTGGCGGCTCGAGGTCAGGCGTCATCGGCAGCGGGAACATTTTTCTGAGGGACTGGGCGGCCAGCCAGACTTCATCCGACGACGACGCGCTCAGCATAAAATCGGCTGAAACCGTGTTCTTGACTCCCAGCGGGGATTGCCCGTTGGAAAACTCGTGCGATCGCCGCAGAAAGACCAGACAGGCGTCTGGCGCGACGCGGCGCAGCTCATTCACGATCCGGCGACGAATGGGAAACAGCGAAACGCCAACGACAATGATTTGATACTTGCTCAACTCCGATAGCCGAGCGCCTGCAGCTTCGAGCGTGTAGGTCGCGGTGACTGGAAGCCCGAACTTCTCCACCGCCTTGGCTGCATGATTGAGTTCGTCAATGACGGCGACTTGATAAGCTGGAACGTGACCATTCGTATAGGCACTCATCATACCCTCCTTGGAAGCGAGCCGCGGCGCGGCGGGGCAAAGTTCTTATCAGCAATTCCATCGGTCAGGCAGACTACTGAAAAAACCCAGGGAGCAAGGTGACAGTACTCTATTCCAGCTAGCGGGGCAAGAATTTTCTTTACCGGAAATTTAGACGAATTCTCTGGTTTCCCGAGCGCCAACGTCGCTTGGCAACGTCATTTGGCAAAGGGGCGGTAGCGTCCCAGCGCCATGAGCGGGAAATAGTGCCGATAAAAGTGGTAGTTCATATAGAAGTGGTTGGGGAAGCCCGTGCCCGTGAACGCCGCCTCCGTCCAGCCGCCGTCATCATTCTGGCGCGTGACGAGATACTCAATGCCGCGCCGGGCGCAATCCGACTTCCCTTCGCCGCCAGCGATAAGGCCCAGCAGAGCCCAGGCCGTTTGCGACGGCGCGCTGTCGCCGACGCCCATCAGCTTGCGGTCGCCGTAGCTGGCGCAGGTTTCGCCCCAGCCGCCGTCCTCGTTTTGGCAGGAGTTGAGCCACTGCGTGCCGCGCATGATGAAGGCCTCGCGCGGATCGAGGCCCAGGGCGACCAGCCCGCAAATGACCATGTGGGTGCCGTAGATGTAGTTGACGCCCCACCGTCCCCACCAGCAGCCTTCCGGTTCCTGCTTGCTCTTGATGAAGGCGACGGCGCGCTCGACCTGCTCGCGCGGCGCGGCGTAGCCGGTCACGCCGAGCATTTCGAGAATGTGGCCCGTCAGGTCGGCCGTCGGCGGATCGATCATAGCCTTGAGGTCGCCGTAGGGAATCTCGTTGAGGATTTCCATATCGTTGTCCACGTCGAACGCGCCCCAGCCGCCGTTTTTACTCTGCATGGAGAGCGTCCATCGCGTGGCCAACTCGATACGGCGGCGCTTTTCAGCCTCATCCGGCAGGCGCAGGCGATGGAGCGCCATGACGACCACGGCCGTGTCATCCACGTCGGGGAAAAAGTCGTTCCAAAACTCGAACGCCCACCCGCCGGCCGGCCCCGTCTTGTTTTTGAAGCGCCAGTCGCCATCGCGGAGGATTTGCTTGGAAAGCAGCCATTCGCCAGCCTTGACGAGCGCCGGGTGGTTGCTCGGAAGCCCCGAGTCGAGCAGCGCGAGAATCGTCAGACCCGTGTCCCAGACCGGCGACACGCAGGGCTGCGCGTGGAATTCGTCTTCCGTCTCGATGCAGAACCGCTCCACCGCCTCGATGCCTTTCCGCATCGCCGGATGGTCGGGCGCGTAGCCCCGGCAGTGCAATCCCAGCAGCGAGTTGAGCATGGCCGGGATGATGCCGCCCCAATCGCCGCTTTCGTCCTGGTGCTCGAGCGTCCAGCGCTCGGCCAGCGCCAGGGCTTCGGCTTTGCGCGGCGAGAAGTTGAGTCGCTCCATCAACTTGAGGGCTTTGTCCAAGCCGATGAACGCGCCGCCGAGCGAGAGCGTCCCGTCCGGGTTGGGCAGCGCGAGGTCGGCGTTGGCCCGGCCTTCGGCGTATAGCTCGTCCGCATCGCCGCCGGGGAGTCTGACCACCGGCTTTTTGTCGCCGACCAGCAGGAGCGGCACCGTGGAGCTGCGCGCCCAACTGGCGAGTTCATAGATGGTGAAGGGAAACCAATCCGGCAGGAGCATGATCCAGGGCGGGAGCGTCGGGCAGCCTTCCCAGGGGAAGGCGCCAAACAGCGCCAGGTGAATCTTGGTGAAAATGCGGGCTTTCGTGATGCCGCCGCGCGCCAGAATGAAATCCCGGGCCCGCGCCATGTGGGGCGCGTCGGGCGCGTCGCCCAGCAGCTTGAGCGCGAAATAGGCCTCGATGCTGGTGGAAAGCTCGCCGCCATCGCCGTAATACAGCTCCCAGCCGCCGTAGTCGCGCTGCTGACGACGCAGATATGTTCGGATTTTCGCCAACTGCCGCCCCCGCGCGCCGTCCGTCCCGAGTATTTTGTGGAGAAAAACGTATTCCGCCGTCAGCGTCACGTTCGCTTCGAGCTCCGCCCACCAGTAGCCTTCGGGGAACTGCCTCGCGAGCAGGTAGTCCTGAGCGCGGTCGATGGCGGCGGCGACCGATGCGGCCGACGCCGGAGCTGGGCGCGCGGCGCGCAACGGCGCGGCTGGCGACTCGACCACAGGTTGGGCAAAGCGGGGCGCGAATCCAGTCATACGGGCGCTTTCCTTCGCAAGGCGGACGGTCTTCGGGCGGCGGCGAGCCGCTGCGCGAAGCCTCCAACTCTACACGAAAAGTCGTCGCCGCGCCTACCATCCGCGACTCGGACAGCGCGCTTTCGGCTGCGCCGGCGGGGATTTAGGGACGGCGGCGCAGCCCTCCGCGCCCCCAGCTGTGGCGCGCCCGGGAGGGTCGCCGAGGAAGGATCGGCGAAGGCGGGTCGCCATCCCTGGCGACCTCGGCTACGGCTGCCGCCCGAGGCGGGCGAAAAGCGGGCGAAGCCGTTGCCGACGAACGCATGGCTTGGCGGCGACGGATGGCGCGGTGTAAGCTCGCGACAGGTCGTTTACTTAACTCTTCCCGGATTAGGTGTTTCTCATGTCCATAGCGAATGATGCGGCGACTGTGACCGCTGCCCGCCAAAATCCTTCCCGCGGCGGGTTCGGTCTGCGCGCTGAGGTCCACGACGACATCAAAAACGACTTTGACAGCGTTCTGGTGCAGCTCATCAAGGCGGCCGGCGGGACGCACCGCGTCGGGCGCCTGACCTTTCGCCTCGCCCAGGAGTTTGGCTTTTGCTATGGCGTGGATCACGCGCTAGACCTGGCTTATGAAACGCATGTTCGGTTTCCCGGCCGGCGCGTTTATTTGACGGGCGAAATCATTCACAATCCGACGGTCAATGAGCAGTTGACCAAGATGGGCTATCGCTTCTTGCGTCCGGGCGACGAGGTCACCACCGACGACATCGTGCTCATTCCGGCCTTTGGCGCGCCGACTCGCGAGCTTGAGCGGCTCAAAAGCATCGGTTGCCTGCTGGTAGACACGACCTGCGGCTCGGTCGTTCACGTGTGGAAGCGCGTCGAGAAATACGCCCGCGAAGGCTTCACGGCAATCATTCACGGCAAGTATGACCACGAGGAAACCGAGGCGACTCGCTCCCGAACGACGCTTTACGAGAGCGGGAAATTTCTCGTCGTCCGCGACCGCCCGCAGGCGCAGGATGTTTGCGACTACATTGAAGGGCGCGGCGACCGGGCGGCGTTTTTGGCGAAGTATGCGGCGGTGGCGACGCCGGGCTTCGACCCCGACCGCGACCTGGAGCGGGTCGGGCTGGCCAACCAAACGACGATGCTTTCCAGCGAATCGCTCGAAATCGCCGAAATGATCCGGCAGGCCATGGCGCGGCGCTATGGCCCCGAAGAGCTCAAGGCGCGCTTCCGGTCGTTTGACACCATTTGCAGCGCCACGCAAGAGCGCCAGGACGCCATTCTGAAGCTGATTGAAGAGCCGCTCGATCTGGCCGTCGTGGTTGGCGGCTACAACAGCAGCAACACCGAGCACCTGTGTGAAATCGCCGCCGAGCGCCTGCCGACCTACCACATTAACGCCCCGGAATGCCTGGTCTCGTCCCGCGAGATTCGGCACAAGCCCGCCTTTAGCAAACAGGAAACGACCTCGCGGGACTGGCTGCCGGAAGGCGAAGTCACCATCGGCATTACTGCCGGCGCGTCCACTCCGAACAAGGTCATCGGCGACTGCATCGAGCGCATCTGCCGCTTGGCGGGCGCGGCATAGCGGGAGGCGGGAGCGTGACTGGCGTCGGACAACCAGGCGAGGAGTTTCGCCAGACGGTCAAGCGCTCGCCGCTCGCCCCGGCGGTCGTCAAGCGGCTCTCCGCTCTGTCGCCGTGGCGGGCGACCGCTTCGCTGGCGCTGGATTGGGGCGTCATCGTCGGTCTCGCGACCGCGACGCTGTGGGCCAACCATCCCGTCTTGTGGTGTCTCGCGCCTTTTGGCATCGCCGCCGCGCAACATGGGCTGGCGATTCTGGCCCATCAGGCGGCGCACTACCGGATGTTTCATACGCGGTGGCTCAATGACGCCGTCGGGATGCTGTGCGCCGCGCCGCTGGGCGTCTCGATGCACACTTACCGCATCCTGCACCGCGTCCACCATAACCACCTCTACACGCCGGCCGACCCGGATATGGCGCTGATGGCCGGCTACCCGCGCGGGCGGCGGAAACTGGCGAAAAAGTTTCTCAAAGACCTGCTCGGCGTCACGGCCGTCAAAAACTACCTGTATTTCTTCGGCAGGCCGCTCCGCAAAGCGACGCCAGATGGCCCAGCCGCTCAGGCGTCTCTGACGGATGACGCCTCGGAGACGCTGCGCCGCGCCGCGCGCGCCGACCGGCGGCTCGTCGCGGCATTGCATGTCGCCTTGCTGGGCGCGACCGCGGCGACCGGCTGGTGGCCGGCATACTTCGTCCTGTGGCTGCTGCCGCTGGTGACGCTGCTTCAGTTCGTGTTGCGGCTCCGAGCGCTGTGCGAGCACGGCGCGGTGACGGACACTTCGACGCCGCTGCGGGCGGCGCGGACGAACCTCGCGCCGTGGCACGTTCGCTTCTGGCTCTTTCCGCACCAGATGCACTACCACATCGAGCATCATTTGTATCCAAGCGTGCCGCACTACCGGTTGCCCGAATGCCATGCGGCGCTGCGCGCCGCCGGCGCGCTCGACGATGCGGAGATATCGGGGTCGCTGCGCGCCACGTGGCGCAAGTTCTTCGCGCCGGCGAAGCGAACGACCGCGTAAGCTCGCTCCGGCGACGGGACAGGGGCGATTGGCCCGGCGCGGTGACCAGGAAACGCTTCCCAGGAAGCGGCGCGGGACGGGGCGCTCCGAGAAGGTCGCTGCCCGTAGCGAGCTGAAAGCGCGAGCCGAAAGCGCCCCGCGGCCGCTGCGCGCCGGGACGCGACGACAAGAAGGTCAAACCCATGGGACGAGCGACGACAAGCGCGCCGCCGGTTGCCGAAACGGCGGCGCGCCCATCTCCGGCGGAAGTTGAAATCAAGCTTCGTTTGGAGCCGGCCGTGGCGCGCCGCTTCAGGCGGCATCCCGCCCTCCGCCAGCTCCCGCGGACGCGCGCCAAGCTGCATGCCATCTATTTCGACACCAGCGACGCCGCCCTGCTTCAGCGGGGCATCGCCCTGCGCCTCCGGCGGGTTGGGCGGCGCTGGACGCAAGCCGTCAAGGCGCGGCAGGGTTCGGGCGGCGCGCTTTCCGAGCGGCGAGAGTGGGAAACGCCGGTTCGGGGCAGACGCTTGCGGCTGGACGCCTTGCCTCCCGAAGCGCAGGCCAGCCTTCCGCCCGAACTCGTCGCCCGGCTCGCCCCGCGCTTCGAGACGGAGGTTTTCCGCGAAACTTGGCAGGTCGCCCGTGACGACGCCCTGATCGAAGTCGCGCTGGATCGGGGCGAAGCGCGCGCCGGCGCGCGCGCCTGGCCAATCTCCGAGGTTGAGCTGGAACTCAAAGCCGGCGCGGTCGCCGCTTTATTCGAGCTCGCCGAGCAACTCGCCGCCGACCTGCCCTTTCAGCTCGAGCCGCGCAGCAAGGCGCAACGCGGCTATCAGTTGGCCGGCAACCTCGCGCTCGCGCCGGCCAAAGCCGATTTGCCGGCCCTCAGCCCTGACGAGCCGGCCGACGCCGCCTTTCGGCGGATTGCGCGAAGCTGCCTGTGTCAGTTCGAGGCGAATCTGCCCGGATTTCTTGCCGATGCGGAGCCTGATCCCGAATACGTCCATCAGATGCGCGTCGCCCTGCGGCGGCTGCGGGCGGCAGTCGGGCTGCTGCGCTTCATGGAGCGCCGCGCGCCGGACTGGGTCGGCGAACTCAAATGGCTGATGGGCGAGTTGGCGGCAGCGCGGGATTGGGATGTTTTCGTCACGGAGACGCTCCCGCGCGTTCAAGCGTCGCTCGAATCAGCCAAGCGTCTCGACCGCCTGATGGGCGTCGCCGCAGAGCTGCGCCGCGACGCGAACATTCGCGCCCGCGCGGCCGTCGCCTCCCCGCGACTCGCGCGACTGTGGCTGAAGCTGGAACGCGAGCTGGCGACGCTGGCGCCGTCGCCGCTGACTGCCGCCGAGTGGGCGCGGGCGACTCTTCAGCGGCGCTACCGCCAAGTCGCGCGCCTGGGGCGGCGATGGCAGGAACTCGACGCGACCGAGCGCCACGCTTTGCGCATCGCCGCCAAGAAGCTGCGCTACAGCGCCGAGTTCTTCGCTCGATGGCATCCAAAGCTCGCCCGGCGCTTCATTCGCCGGCTGGCCGCGTTGCAGGACGCGCTGGGCGTCCTGAATGACGCGGCGGTCACGGCGCGGCTTCTCGACGAAGTCAAGCGCAGCGGCGGTTCCGCCGCCCGGGAAGCCGCCGGCTTGGTCGCCGGGTTCCTGGCCTGCGAGCAACGACATCGGCTGGCCGCGCTTGGAAGCCTTTGGAAACGGTTTCGCCAAGCGCCTTCCTACTGGGCGCCAGGCTAGCGTGCGCCTTGCTAGGCCCCGTGCCAGACCCGCCAAGGCTAAGCTGCCATCCGGAAGCGCGCCAAAAGCTTGGGCGGGACGCCGTTTTGAGCGCCCCGCCCTTCTTTCTCACCGCAACGCCTGCAAATACGCCTGCGCGTACGACGCGATCAAATCCGCCCGATCCGTTCCGTTCACCGTGCGCCGGGCATTGGCGAAATCCGTCTGGCTGCCGTTGATGTAATCCGACAGCTTGCGGCCGGTGAACGTCCCGTCGCGCATGCCGATGACCAAAATCCGCGCCGCGATGTCGGGACGGGTCGTCAGCTCGGGCTGACCAACTAAGTCCATCCCCAGGCGACGCGACCAATCGCTGTAGTTGGCGCGGCCGGTAATCTGCACATAGCCGCGCCCGCGGTAGCGATAGCCATCGCCCGGCTGCGTATTGCCCAAATCGCGGCGTCCCTCATAGCCGCGCTGCGCGGGCGTCGGGCCCCAGATTTCGGTCATCCACCGCCCGAGGCCGGATTCGTGCTGGGCTGTCGCCAGGACGTAGGCCGTCTGCTCGCGCGTCAGTCCGGCGCGCTGGGCCTCGGCCAAAATGCGCGGCACGGCATCCTGCGCATAGCTGCGCAGCGACGCCGGCACGACGTTCAAAACTCGCTGCGCGTCGTAGGCGGTCTGCGGCAGCGTCCCGCTGGCAGGCGGGGGCGTCGGCGCGGCGCCTCCGCCCAGCGCCCGTGTCAGGGCGGCGCGCGTCAACGGGCCATAGTAGCCGGTCGCCGGAACGCCGTTCGCGCCTTGAAACGCCTTTAGGGCAGCCTCGGTGCGCGGTCCAAAAACGCCGGGTCCGGTGTTCATATCAGCCTGGCTCAGGTAGCCCAGCCGGACGAGCGCCGTCTGAAGCTGCTGGACGGCTTCGCCGCGCGCGCCGCGCTGCAAATCCGCTTGCGGCACGGGCAGGCCTGCGCGCGGCGGCGCGCCGCCATTTGCCGGCGGCGGGGTCTGGGCCGGCGGCGGATTGCTCCCGACCGTCCCGCGGTCATTGACGAAAAACTGCACGCCGCGCGCGTTGCCGAAACCGTCCTGAAGCTGTCCGTAGTTGAAGTTGCTCGCGCCGGCTTGGGCAATGGCCGGCCCGCGGCTGGTGATGTCGCCAGGGCGCACCATGGCAATGTGCCCGATGCCGCCCGGATTGCGCCACGACGCCACGGTCGGATGCCCCTGGTTCGCCAGCCGCTGCGCCTCTTCCGCGCTGACGGCGCGCCAGCCAAAGCGTCCGCCATGCGTGTTGAGCCACTGGTTGGTGGCATTGGCGTCCAGCTCGCGCCCGCGCCCAACCGGCGCGTGATTGCCGTTGGCATCCACCCAGTGCGGAATTTCCGCGCCCATGGCGCGGGTCGCATCCCACACGAAGATATTGCAATAGGTGTTCCCTTCCCGGCGCGCGTAGCGCGGATTGACGCCGACGGCGAACTGGTTGAGCACGTTATCGTAGGTTGCGCGGTTACGGTTCGCCGAGCTGCCTTGCAGCGGCGCATTGATTGGCTCCCAGGCGCGGACGTTGGTCGTCCCCGGCGCGGGGCGCGTTCCATCGTAAACCAGCGCGCTTGGCGGCGTCGGCTGGGTTGGCTGGGTCGGCTGGGTCGGACGGGTGGCCGTTGGCGGCGGAGTCGGCGATGAGCCGCCGCCGGGAATGACGATCCGCTGACCGGGATAAATCAGGTTCGGATTGGCAATCCCCGGATTTGCTCGCAGGATGGCATCCACGCTTGTGCCGTACTGCCGGGCAATGCCCGACAACGTATCGCCAATCCGCACCCGGTGCTCGCGGCCGGACGGCGGAGGGGCAGGCTGGGTCGCGGGCGGCGCGGCGGTCGGCTGCCGAGCGGCGCTGCCGCCAGGCAGCCGGATGACCTGACCAGGCTGGATGAGATGGGGATTGCGAATTTGGAGATTGGCTTGAATTAGCCGCCCAAGGTCAACGCCGTTGCGGGCTGCAATCTCGGAAAGCGTATCGCCGCTGCGGACGACATATTCCCGGTCGCTGGGCGATGACGGCGGCGGCGCGGAGGCGTTGCGCGGAATCGTCAATGTCTGGCCGGCGTAGATGAGGTTCGGATTCCGAATTTGCCGATTCGCCTGGACAATCGCCGGCACGGTCGTGCCGTACCGCTGGGCAATGCCAGAAAGGGTTTCGCCCCGCCGGACGACATGCTGGACGCTGTTGGATTGATTTGGCGCCGTCGAACGCCGCGTTGCATTGACTCGCATAGCGCGCTTGCCTCCCTATCGGATGTTTCATCCTTGTTATCGGCGGAGACGGCGACATGTTGCGTCTTAGCGGCAACTATGCGCGTTTCTGGCTATTCCCTGGCGCGCTTTTTTGTTTGGCGCCCAGGCTTTTCGTCACGGATAGCCGGTCGGGTCGTCGTCATACTTCCAAAACATCCGTCCATCCAGCTTGACGCGCTGGCGGCCACTTTCCTCATCCGGCGGCTGCATTTCAACCCTGAGACGGCTTTCAATGGGCACGAAGAGCGACTCCACGCGGGCTTCGCCATCGACAATCTCGGTTTCCGATCCGCAGGAGCCGGTCGCCGGAAGCTCGCGGCCGCCGACGATGACCTCGCGCTCGACGGTCTCCAGGACGAGTTCCGGCCCATCGAGCCGCCAGCTTCCTTCGCGACGTCGCTCGCGGGCGGCGCAGTTCATTTGGCTTGCATGAAAGCGAAAGCGTCCGTCGGAGAAGAACTGGTAAGCGTCGTTCCATCCCGCGCCCAGGGACGGCGACGCTTGCCAAACCCCCGTCAACAGCGTTTCCAAAGCGCGTTTTCCTCCTTGCGACCGGCTTTGCGACTGAGCTTGCGACTGACTGCGCGGCGGCGCGCCCGCCGCCCGGCACCCGCCAGCCAAGCCGCCGCCAAGGAGCAGCAGCGACGCGGGCAACGCCAGGCAAAGCCAGCTCGAGCGCGGGCGAGCAAAAAACGCCATCATCCGACACGACACCTTACGCTGGTTCTTGGCAACGACAGCCGCGCCGGCTTCAGGCGGACGGCGGCGCCTCCGTTCCCTCCACGGCATTATTGAGCATCGCCGTCGGAACGACAACCGCCGCCACGACAAACAGGCAGTAGCCCAGCGCCATCAAGACCGCGCTGCGCTCGCCATACTGCCCGCGCGAGAGGAAAAACGTCCAAAACGTCGCCACGGCGACCTCGACGACCGGCAGCAACAGCAGCTTGCGATTGGCGATGGGATCGAGCCCAATGAGCAGGTACGCGGCCGCGACGACGCAGAGCGCGAGGCCATACTGCTGCGTCATCGCGGGGTCTTTGATTTCCCAACTGTAGAAATTGGCGGCGGCGTCTTGGAAAAACAGCGCCATCAGCCCGTTGGCCAACTCGACGCCGGCCAGGACGAGGAAAACGGCTTGCAACCAGTAGCGAGCATAGGTCGCCGACTTTGAAAGCGTTGTAGAGTTCGCGCGTTCCATGCCTTTCAAGCTACATTTCGCCCTAGCCGGCGACAACTCGCTTTGCCGTCAGCTAATTTCCTCACCCTGCAAGCTGGAGGATGCCACCTATGACTGAACCGCACGCCATTGAGTCGCGCCAGCGCGAGACGCGCCAGTTCCCGCCCCCGCCCGATTTTGCGCAACGCGCCAACGTCACGGCCGAGCAGGCGGCCCAGATGTACGCCGCGGCCGAAGCCGACTTTGAAGCCTTCTGGGCTAAGCAAGCGGCGGCGCTCGATTGGATCACGCCCTGGGCGCGGACGCTCGACTGGAATCCGCCGCATGCCAGATGGTTTGTCGGCGGCAAGCTCAATATCGCGGCCAACTGCCTTGACCGCCACCTGAACACCTGGCGGCGCACTAAGGCGGCGATTGTGTGGGAAGGCGAGCCGGGCGATACGCGGACGCTGACCTACTGGGAGCTGCACCGCGAGACGTGCCGCTTCGCCAACGTCCTCAAGAAGTTTGGCGTTCGCGCGGGCGACCGGGTAGCGATTTACATGCCGATGACGCCTGAAATCGTCATCGCTATGTTGGCCTGCGCGCGCATCGGGGCGACGCACTCGGTCGTCTTCGGCGGGTTTTCATCCGAGGCGCTGCGCGACCGCATCAATGACGCCGACTGCAAGCTGGTCATCACGGCCGACGGCTGCTGGCGGCGCGGAAGCGAAGTGCGGCTCAAGCCGGCGGTGGACGCCGCGCTCGAGCAGGCGCCGACGGTAGAGACGTGCATCGTCCTGCGGCGCACCGGCTCGAAGGTGGACATGCAGCCGGGCCGCGATCACTGGTGGGATGACATGCTGGAGACTGTCGGCGACGACTGCCCGCCCGAGGCGCTCGACGCGGAGCATCCGCTTTTCATTCTGTACACGAGCGGCACGACCGGCAAGCCGAAGGGCATCCTGCATACGACGGGCGGCTATCTGACGCAGGTCGCCGCAACGGCCAAGTGGGCGCTCGACCTCAAGGAAGACGACCTCTACTGGTGCACGGCCGATGTCGGCTGGGTGACGGGCCACAGCTACGTCGTCTATGGGCCGCTGGCGAACGGGGCGACGGTGATGATGTACGAGGGCGCGCCGAACCATCCCGAGCCGGACCGCTTCTGGCGCATCATCGACCGGCATGGGGTGACGATTCTCTACACCGCGCCGACGGCTATTCGAGCCTTCATCCGGTGGGGCGAGCGGTGGGCGCTCAAGCATCGGCTAGATAGCCTGCGCCTGCTCGGCACGGTGGGCGAGCCTATCAACCCGGAAGCCTGGATGTGGTATCGCAACGTCATCGGGAAAGGCCGCTGCCCGATTGTGGATACTTGGTGGCAGACTGAAACCGGCGCGATGATGATTGCCCCGCTTCCCGGCGCCACAACGACCCTGCCGGGGACGGCGACGCGACCGCTGCCCGGCATCGGCGTGGACATCCGCGCCAAGGACGGGCGCGCCGTCGGCCCGAACGAGGGCGGCTACCTAGTCATCACCCGTCCGTGGCCGGCCATGCTGCGGACTATCTGGGGCGACGACAAGCGTTACCGGCAACAATACTGGAGCGAAATCGAGGGCGTCTATTTCGCCGGGGACGGCGCCCGCCGCGACGAGCAGGGCAACCACTGGATCATGGGGCGGGTGGATGATGTCATCAATGTCAGCGGCCACCGTTTGGGAACCGCCGAGATTGAAAGCGCGTTGGTATCGCACGAAGCCGTCGCCGAAGCGGCGGTCGTCGGTCGGCCGGACGAGCTGAAAGGATCGGCTATTGTGGCGTTTGTCACGCTCCAGGGCGGGCGTTCCGGCGATGATGGGCTACGGGCGGCCCTGCGCGAGCATGTCGCCAAGGAAATTGGCGCGCTCGCCAAGCCGGACGACATTCGCTTCACGGACGCGCTCCCCAAGACGCGTTCCGGCAAGATTATGCGGCGCCTGCTGCGCGAAGTCGCCGCTGGCGGGCAGGTCGCGGGCGATGTCACGACGCTAGAGGATTTCTCGGCGCTTGAAAAGCTGCGCGCCGACGAGGAATGAGCCGACGAGGAATGAGCCGACATGAATAGCCTGACTGGATGGATGCGAGCCTGGCGACTGGCGGCGGCGCTTTGCCTAGCCTGGCTGGGCGCGCTGGCGTTGCACGCCACTGCCGCGCCGACGGAGAAGCCGCTCGTCCGAGCCGAGCTGATCGCCGAGACGACGGCGATTCGCCCCGGCGCCCCGTTCTGGGTGGCGATCCGCTTCGAGCTAGAAGAACACTGGCACACCTACTGGCGCAACCCCGGCGATTCGGGGCAGCCGACTTCCATCAAGTGGAACCTGCCGCCGGGCTTTGTCGCCGAGGACATCCAGTGGCCGATTCCCAAGCGCATCGAGGTGAGCGGGCTGGTCGGCTACGGTTACGAGACCGAGGTCCTGCACTTGGTTCGCCTGACGCCGCCCGCCAATTTGCCGGTCGGCCAGCCGGTCACGCTGGCCGGCAAGGTCAAATGGCTCGTCTGCAAGGAAGAGTGCATTCCGGGCGATGCCGAGCTGAGCTTGACGCTGCCGGTGACGAGCGAAGCGCCGCCGCCGTCGGCGTGGGTCGAGGCCTTCGCGCGGACGCGCGCCCAGCTTCCATTGCCGGACTCCGCCTGGAAGCTGCGGGCGACGGTCGAAGGCGACGTCGTGGCGCTGTTGCTGACGCCGCCGACGCCGGAGACGCCGCTGGCGGAGGCGACCTTCTTCCCGTTTGAAGAACTCATCATCGAGGGGGCGGAGCCGCAAGCGCTGACGCGCGTCAAAGGCGGCTACGCGCTGCGCCTGGCGCGCTCCAAGGTGGCGGAAGCGCCTCCGACCCGGCTGGCCGGCGTCGTGGTGACGCCGGACGGGTGGCGCGGCCCCGGCACGGAGCCGGGACTGGCCGTAGATGTCGCCGTGGAGCCGCCG
>CALCKX010000006.1 GCA_937966115.1 uncultured Chloracidobacterium sp.
GTTGCCCGCCAACAGCGCCGGACGCCCCACCGCCGACTCGAGGAAAGCGATAATCTGGGCGGTCCACAGCTCCACGACGTAGGCCACGTCGCGCGGCTTGTCCGAGCGCCCGAAGCCCAGCAGATCCGGGGCGAAGACGCGAAACTCCGCCTGGAGCGCCGCCACTTGGTGCCGCCAGGTGAAATGCGACGTGGCGTGACCATGAATAAGCACGACCGGCGGCGCGCCCGGCGCGCCCGCTGACTGGTAAAAACAGCGTCGCCCCTGCCAATCAAAGCGCTTGCCGTCGCTCATCATTCGTTGACCAGCCATCCCGTCACGCGATTGTCGCGGCGCAGGTACGTCGCCGCGACCCGCTGAATATCCGCGGGCGAAACCTCCCGCGCGCGGCTAAGGTAAGCGTCAAGGTAGCGATACCCGCGGGCGTCCTCGGCGACGCGCGGGCCGCAGGCAATCGTCTCATACTCGCCCAGCAGCATTGCCTGGTTGAGGATTTCCTCATTGCCCAGAATGAACTGCGCCTCGGTTTGCCGTTTCGCCTTCGTCAGCTCCAGCTCGGTCGGCGGCTCGGCGCTCAGGCGCTCCACTTCCTCGGTGATCGCGGCTTCGACTTCCGCCAGCGCGTGGCCGGGCTTGACTTCAGCCGCGATGGTCAGCAGCGACGGATCAATGTGCTCGGCATAGTGCGCCGTGGCGAACGTGACCGACTCGTCTTGCTCTTGCAATCGCCGGTAGAGCCGCGACGTGCGCCCATAAGACAACAGCATCGAGGCGACGTGCAGGGCGTAGGAATCCGGGTGCGCGACCTCCGGCGCATGGTAGCCGATGGTCAGCCGGGGCAACGGCGTCGGCTTTTTGACAGTCACGCGCTTTTCGCCCCGCTGCGGCGGCTCGCAGGCATGGGGCGGCTCTGGCAAGGGTCGCATCGGCAGCGCGCCAAAGGTCGCCTCAATCCGCCGCAGCGCCGCTTCCGGGCGGATGTCGCCCACGATGACCAGCGTGGCGTTGTTCGGGCAGTA
This sequence comes from uncultured Chloracidobacterium sp., assembly GCA_937966115.1. Lineage (GTDB taxonomy): Bacteria > Acidobacteriota > Blastocatellia > Chloracidobacteriales > Chloracidobacteriaceae > Chloracidobacterium. The sequence goes on from CALCKX010000006.1 coordinate 1,020, forward strand.
ATAGCTTTCGTAGTAGCGCCGCATGTCATCCAGCGTCAGACGCTCGACATCCTCGCGCCACCCGATGGTTGGCACGCGATAGGGATGCTGCCGAAACGCCGTCGCCCACACTTCCATCTCCAGCGCGTCGAAGGGGCTATCTAGGCACATTTGCAGCTCCTCGAGCACGACTTGCCTTTCCGCCTCGAACTCAACCGGATCGAAGGTCGCGTTTTGCGCCCGGTCGGCTTCGATTTCCAGCGCCACATCCCAGCGATCCGCCGCGAAGGTAAAGTAATAGGCCGTGAAATCCATCCAGGTGAAGGCATTGTTGCGTCCGCCGTTGACGAGCGTCAGGCGATCGATTTCGCCCTTGCCCAGCCGCCGCGTCCCCTTGAACATCATGTGCTCCAGGAAGTGCGACAGACCGGTTTTTCCAGACGGCTCGTTGCGCGATCCGACGCGATACCAGATCATGGCGGATACCATCGGATTCGACGGCGCCTCTTTGAGCAAAACCGTCAGCCCGTTGGATAACGCATGGCGCTGCACGCCGGCGGTCAGCAGCGAAGTCGAGGCAGGCATAGTCATGGTTGTCTTTCAGTCGCTCTTAAGCAGGTTTATCTTTCAACGGCAGTTTACGCCACCGCCGGCGCCGCGACGAACCCTCTGTCCGGCGCGGCTATCCCCTAGCGCCAATCCAAGCCAGGTCATCCAACAAGCCAGGTCATCCAAGTCAAGGCAAAGTATGGCGAAGCTGAGGCCCAAGGCGGTCGCGGCGGCCCGCCTGCGCGGGCTTCTCTACGCGACCCTCCAAAGCGAGGGATTTCTTTCAATCGCGACCGGGCGCGCTTCCGAAGACGCGATTCGCGCCCGCTTCGGCGTGGCGCCGGCGGCCTTTTGGAACGCGGTCAGGGCGCTGGAAAGCGAGCGCAGCGCCCGCGTCGCGCCCGACGGCATTTATTTCGTCCCGCCGGAAGAGCGCTGGTAGCGCCTGGCGCGGCCGCCCGGCGCGGCCTATGCCCGCCGCCAGCGCGTGCCGTCCTTGCCGTCCTCCAGCACGATGCCCTGCCCAGCCAGTTGCGCCCGAATCGCGTCGGCGCGGGCAAAGTCCTTCGCTTTGCGGGCCTCCAGCCGCGCGGCAATCAGCGCCTCGATTGCCGCGTCCAGCAGCGCTTCCTCCGGCGGGTCGAGAATGCCCAGCGTCGCCTGCGCGTCATCGAACGCCGCCAGCGCCGCCGTTTTGAATGACTCGGCAAGCGCGCCGCGCGTCAGGGCGACGTTGACCGTCGTCTCGAGCTGCGCCACGGCCGCCAGCGCTTCAGCCGTATTCAGGTCGTCGTCCAGGGCCGCGCCAAAGGCCGCGCGAAGTTGGGTAATCGTCGTCACGTCATCTGCCGTCGTGCCGGCGACCGTCTGCGCTTCACGCAGGCGGCGGACGGTTTCATTGAGCCGCTTGAGTCGCCGCTCCGCCGCTTCCACGCCCTCCAGCGTGAAGTTGAGCGGCTTGCGATAGGGCACGGCCGCCAACACGTAGCGAACGGCCCGCGCCGAATAACCGCGCTCCAGCAAATCGCGCAACGTGTAGTAGTTGCCTTCGCGCTTGGACATCTTGCGCCCGTTGACCAGCAAATGCTCGGCGTGGAGCCAATACTTGGCAAAGGGCCGGCCGGTCGCGCCCTCCGACTGGGCGATTTCATTCTCGTGGTGAGGAAACATCAAATCCACGCCGCCGCAGTGAATGTCAAACGACTCGCCCAAGTACTTCATCGCCATGGCCGAGCATTCGATGTGCCACCCCGGCCGGCCCGGCCCGAGCGTCGAGTCCCAGGTCGGCTCGCCGGGCTGCGTCCGCTTCCAGAGCACGAAATCGCGCGCGTCGTCTTTTTCATACTCGTCCGCTTCGACCCGCTCGCTCGCGCCAGCGACATTCCCGGCCAGCTTGTCGCCCGACAGCGCGCCATAGCGCGGGAACGACGCGATGCGAAAATAGGTCGAGCCGTCGCTGTGATAAGCGCAGCCGCAGCGCAGCAAACGACCGATTAACTCAACCATCTCTGGAATGTGATCCGTGGCGCGCGGCGCGACTTCTGGGCGCTCGATGCCGAGGGCGTCGGCGTCTTCCCAGAAATGCCGGACATACTTCTCTGTAAACTCGCGGAGCGGTAGCCCGGCGGCGCGCGCGTCGCGGATGATTTTGTCGTCCACGTCGGTCAGGTTCATCACATGCAGCAACTTGTAGCCGCGCCATTTCAAATGCCGCCGCAGAACGTCCACAAACACGAACGTTCGGAAGTTGCCAATGTGGGCGAAGTTGTACACGGTCGGGCCACAGGCGTACATGCGCGCCCGTCCCTCTTCGAGCGGGACAAACGGCTCGCGGGCGCGCGTGAGCGAGTTGAAAAAGCGAACGCTCATCTCAAAGGGCCTCCCAATGCCGGCATGCCGGGATGCTACACCGTCAGCGCTCCGGTTGGGCAGCCTATTCGCCAGCTACCAAATCGGCGATGGCTTCGGCGTAGAAGCGAAGGCGCCGCCAGAGCGTCCAAAGCAAGGCGGCGCCAACCGCAGCCAGACATCCCCAGGCGAACAGGTCGCCCGCGACGACGTAGGGCGTCATTTCCGGCGATGCGGGCGTCACCGTCCACGCCCGCGCGGCGGGCTGCCCCTTGGGGATGACATCGCGCAAGCGACCGTCGGCGTCAAGCAGCGCGCTCACGCCGTCATTGGTGACACGGACGACCGGGCAGCCGGTTTCAATCGCCCGATAGACCAGATGCCGCAGATGCTGCTCGCTGCCGGGCGTTGGGCCAAACCAGCCGTCATTCGCCAGATTGACCAGAATGTTTGCTCCCTGCTGCCGAAATGCCCGGTGCAGGCTTGGAAAGGCCGACTCAAAGCAGATGCTAACGCCCAGTCTCAGGTCGGGGGTCAGGGGTAGGGTCTCAATCATTGTGCCGGGTATAGCCTCGGTCGCCAGCGTCGGCAACGTGATCGGCAGGTAGCGGCCGAATGGCACGTACTCGCCAAACGGCATCAAGCGCGTCTTCTGATACTCGCTCACGCGCCCGTTCGGCGCATAAAGGACGGCTGCGTTGGCAAAGCCGTCGCCGACAGGCCGGGTCGCGTTGGTCAGAACGTACGCCCCGTCGCTCAGCAGCGGGAGCAAGGCGGCTCCGGCGTCCGGCGCGCTCAAGTCAAGCGCAATCTGCGATTCCGGGAACGCGACGAGGCGCAGCGTCTCCGGCGACGCCTGCCGGAGACCTTCCACTGCCAGCGCGCGCTGCCGGGCGTCGGCCCGCGCATACTCGCCGGCCGGCGCCGCGCCCTGCGGGGCGCAGGGCTGCACCGCCACCACCGTCAGCGCCGACGGCGCTTCGGATGCCGACCGCGTCAACGCGGCGGCGATTGCCGGCGGGATGATCAGCGCCAGCGCGCCGGCCGCCAGGCCCGCCACCGCGCGCCGTGCCCGCCGCCACGCCCATCCGGCGTAGGCGATGCCGGCTGCCGCCGCCGCGAGCATTGCACTGACCAAATACTGTCCTCCAAGTATCGCGGCGTGCGCCAACCACGGCTCAAAGGCAACGGCATTAGCCAGCGGATTCCACCCGAACGCCATGACTTCGCCGCGCGCATACTCGCCGGCGCACCACCAGGCCGGCACCAGCCACCAGCCAAGCGTCGCGCCCTGGCGCGTCGTCAGATGCACGCCCCAGGCGAACAGCGCCGTCGGGAGGGCTGCCATCCAGGCAGTGACGATGATAAGTAGGTGCGCAATGAGCGTTGGAATCTGGCCGTAGGCAATGAGCGAGTGTGTCGCCCACCAGCTCGTGCCGTAGTAGAAGAGCGCTCCGGCGAGCCAGCCCAGCAGCGTTGCAGTCCTCGCCCGCTCGACGGCGACGATGGCCCACAACAGCGGCGCCAACGCCACCGTTGCTAGCCACGCCAGGTTGAAGGGTGGGAAGGCAAGGATTGACAGCCCGGCCGTTGCCGCTGCCAGTCCCCACGGGTACAGCACAGGTCGTTGTACGCGGCGCGGCGTTGCCGGCAGACCTGCCGCGCCGGTCTTGGGCGGTGACGCCATGGTGGTCAGTCGTAGTACTCAAGCCCAAGGTGCGTGATGAGGTCTTCGCCGCGCAGGTGGCGGAGCGTGTTCTTGAGCTTCATAAGCTGAATGAAGATGTCGTGCTCCGGGTACAACTGCGGCGCGACCATCGGGCTTTTGAAGTAGAAGCTCAGCCATTCCTGAATACCGCGCATGCCG
>CALCKX010000007.1 GCA_937966115.1 uncultured Chloracidobacterium sp.
CGGCCCGCCCAGCGTCGCGCCCGATTGGTGACGGGTAAAGGCCGGCTTGCCGATGCGCACCGAGCCGGCGCGGAAATCAAACGGGTCGCGCGCATTCAACCGCGCGTCGTTGAAAAACGAATACAGGTTGCCGTGCAACTCATTCTCGCCCGTTCGCGACACGACGTTGATTTGACCGCCGCCATTGCGTCCGCTTTCGGCATCGGCCAGGAGCGTCGTAATCTGGAACTCCCGCAAGCTCTCGATGGTTTGGGGCGCCGTCGCCACGTAGCCGCGCCGGCGTCCACCGACGTCCTGATCGTTGCTGTCGGCGCCGTCAATGGTGAAGTTGTTGCCGCGCGCGCGGATGCCGTTAACCACAAAATCGCCGCTGCCGACATTCGGGCCGATGCCCGGGCCATTGGCGCCAAAGAAAGCGGGCGGCGGCGCGACGCCCGGCGCGAGCAATGCAAAAGTGTCGAAGTTGCGGATACCGCGCAACGGCAACGCGAGGATAAATTCCGCTGTCGCGCTACCGCGCAACGCCGGATCGGCGATGTTGGCCTGCGTCGTGCCCGGCGTTGGCAGCGGTGGGGCGACCGATGGCGCCGGAGCGGCCGGCGCCGGGGCAGGCGCCGTCGGCGGCTCAAGCACAATGGGCGGCGGTTGGATGATTTTCTCGCGGTTGACTTCGACGATGAAGTTTTCGATGGCGTTTTCACGGAAGCCATCCGCTTGCGCGCGAATGTCGTAGAGACCCGGCAAAATCAGGTCAAAGCGATAGACGCCGTTGGCGTCAGCCCGCGCCACGCGCGTCAAGCCATTGAGCTTGTTGAGAATGCGGACGATAGCGCCCGGCACGGGCGTTTTATCGCGCTGAATGACGGTTCCCAGAATCGTGCCCGTGGTCGTTTGCGCCTCGGCGTTCCAGCCGAGCCACGGGGCGAGCGGCTGGGCAATGAGCCATGCCCCGACGATCAGCCAAGCTAGGGAGCGGCGCGCGAGCGCGCCTGTAACGATGCGGTTCATGAGAATAGCCTCGTCCTTGAAGCAGTCTTAAAGTTTCTGACGGGCCTTGCGGCCTTGATAAGGAGAACTAAATTCGGCGAAAGCATATTGCTTCATAGCCAAGGCAATCGCGTAGCCAATTGTCAACTTTTTTTCGCGAGCGCCTCCAGGGCGAGCCTGCGCGCCGCGCCTGGCGAGCCAGGCGTCGCGAGCTTGGGAATGCCCGCGAAGCCGTCCCTAGCAGCCGAGCGCTTTGGGGGAACTCGCCTAGCGACCCAAACGCCAGCCCAAAGCCTTCGCCGAAAGCGAATGACCCGAGCGCGAGGACTGACGAGGCGCTGACAAGACTCCGATCTTTCCGTATGATAGCCAACCGCGCCACGTTTCCGCGCATCGTCGGCTGGAACAACCCATCTCATTGAGCCGCGGCGCGCTCGTCAAACGGACTGCCGCCTTCGCCCGCGCCCTGAGGCTTTTTGTCTTTCGGCGCTTACGTCTGACTGACCAAAGGATCCCCTCTGAAAGGACACCCTCGATGACGCTTTCTAGCCTCTTCCTCATTTGTCCCTCCGCCTGCGCTTTTAGCCTGGCGATGGCGACCCGCGGCGGCCCGGCCGCGCTGCTTCTGGCCGGACTCCTGATGCTGGCCGCCCCGGCGCGCGCCGCTGGCGGAGATCCGGCGCCCCAGGGCGAGAGCCAACAAGAAGTGTTTGACACAATGACAACGACGCGCGTCGAGCGCATCCTGCGCTCATTCAGCGATGTGAAGTGGCGCGAGTTGGACAACAATGCCTACCTCATCCAACTCAACGACGGGCTCAAGATGCGCTTGGTCAAGCGCGACAAGAGCCTGATGCTGGCGGCGGCCTGGGGCGGGCAGCGGCTGACGCTCAATCGCGTCAACGAATGGAATCGCGCCAAGCGGTTTGCCAAAGCTTACCTCGACAATGAGAACGACCCGGTGCTCGAAAGCGACTATGAGCTAACCGGCGGCGTCACCGAGCAGAATGTCAAGGAATGGATGAAGACTTTCGTGTACTTCGCCAAGGAGTTTCAGAAGTATTTGAACGAGTGAGCTTCGGATGCGCCCTGCCCAGGCGCGAGGCGCATCCCCTGCGCCCCGCCCAGGCATCCGCGATTCCGGCTTTTACCGCTTTTACCGCTTCGAGCGCGCCTTGCCGCGAGGTTGCTCGCGCGCGACGCAAGTGATAGGTTATTATTTTACTGAACTCGCCGCTACGCCCGCTTATTCCCGCGCCTTGCTAAAGGCGGTCTCGCCACGGACCAAAAAAGCCATGCGCTTCGCCTCGCTTCATCGCCGCTTGCTCGTTGCAAGCCTTTTCCTCTGCGCGTTTTTCGGACTGACCTGTTTTCCGGCGGCAGCCAAAGGCAAAGCCGCGCCTCCGGCCGCCGCCCAGGTTGCAACTTCAGGGCTCACTCCGCATTTCCGCAACTGGCTTGTCGCCAACGGGTACGGCAGCTTTGACTTCGCGCGCGCGGACCTTGCCGGCGGAAGCTATGGGGGCCGGCAAAGCGACGCCGATACGGTCGTCAATCAGCCGGTCATTTTCATTCACGGCAACTCCGACAAAGCCGTTGGCACGGGCGTTCCCGGACAAAGCGGATGGAACGCCTCGATCCAATACTTTCTTGCGCAGGGCTATAAGCCGAGCGAGCTATACGCGACGACCTGGGGGCCGGCCAACGCGCTGTTTTCCTCGCAGCAGTATCACTCCCGCGAAAACCTGGTCCGGCTGCGCGCCTTCATCCAGGCGGTCAGAGCCTACACAGGCGCGGCCAAGGTGGACATCATCGCCCACTCAATGGGCGTGACGCTGGCGCGCAAAGCCATCAAGGGGGGCCCGGCGTCGGATGCGCTGGCCGGCGGCAACTATAACCTTGGACCGAGCCTGACCTCGCTAGTGGATACGTTTGTCGGCATTGCCGGCGGCAATCAGGGACTCGCCGCCTGTTATCTTTCGGGCCCGACCACCCCGACCTGCGGCAACACGAACGGCTTTTACCCCGGCTATCTGTTGGGCGGCTTTGGACCCTACGGGGTGTCGGCCTTCTTGACCGAGCTGAATTCAAGCAGCCGGTACGAAGGAGACTATCGCTACTCGATCTGGTCCAGCGTGGATGAAGTCGTCGGCTATGGCTGTTTGGTCTATGGACGCAACACCTGCCGCATTCCCGGGCAAACCGGCGAGCGGAGCTTTTCAGCCGCGCCCTATGGGCACTTTGGCTGCAAGGACCTCACCGGCTACTGGCAATGGCGCATGGTCAAGTTTCATGCGACGAGCTAGATGAGGTAGGCTAGAAAAGTCGCCGCTGGCGCTCCCTGTTTCGAGCGCCAGCGGGCAGTTGGGCGGAGACATCGGATGGTCGGCGCGCTCCGGGCGGGCCCTTGGCGACCTGAATGATGCCGCCGCCAAGCCATGGCGGAAAGCGAGCTGAAGCTAGCGCGGCTTTTCCGCCGAGACCATTTCGCGGTCGCCGGGCAGTTGTGGCGTCTATCGAGGAAGCGAACTCATGACGGCGCGTAAACTTGCTGGCAAAGCCCAGGCGCTTCAAATCTTTATTGGCGACGACGACGCGTGGGAAAGCGAGCCGCTCTACCGAGCGCTCATACACCGTCTGCGATTGGCCGGGGCGGCCGGCGCGACGGTCGCGCGCGGGCTAACGGGCTTCGGGCTGAGCGGCCAAATCCGCGCCGCCAATCGCCTGGGCGGCGCGACTGACTTGCCGCTGGTGGTTACGGTCATTGACGCGCCGGAGCGTATTGCCGAGCTGCTGCCCATCGTGGATGAAATGGTTGGCGATGGTCTCGTCATTCGCTTCGACGTGGAGATTCTGCGCCACCAGGATGCCGACTGAGCCATCCGGGCCAGATTGGGATCAGCCCGGATTGGGAACGGCGGCGGCGCAGGTCGGCAGCTTTAACGTCACCTGAAACCCGTCCGGCAGGTTTTCGGCTTCGATTCGCCCGTGGTGCAGCTCGATGGCGCGAGCTGCAATCGCCAGCCCTAGCCCGACGCCGCCGCTCGCCCGATCGCGCGCCGTCTCGACGCGGTAAAACGGACTGAAAATGGCTTCCAGCGCGTCGGGCGGCACGCCCGGACCGTAGTCCCTGACCGACACGAGCAGGCATCCCGCCTCGGCATCAATGGCGATTTCCACAGGCGCCCCCTCCGGCGTATGTCGAACGGCGTTGCGCATGACGTTTTCAAGCGCGCGGCGCAGGAGCTCCTCATCGGCGAGTATCGGCTGACGCGCGCCCGGCGACAAAAGCCGGCAGGCGACGACGCGTCCGGCGGCGCGAGCTTCAAAGTCAACGTCCATCGCCACTTGCTCCGTCAACGCGGCGACATCGAGCATTTTTGAGTCGGCCAGGGTCGCCTCGCTCTCCAGGCGCGACAGCGCGAGCAACTGCCCGACGAGCGCATCCAGACGCTCGGCGTCGCGCTCAATGCGTTCAAGATACGGCTGAGCTTCGCCGCTAGCCCGGCGCTGGGCGAGTTCCAGCGCGACTCGCAAGCGAGCCAGCGGCGACCGCAGCTCATGTGAAATGTCGCCCAAGAGGCGACGCTGAGAAGTGACGAGCGACTCAATGCGCTCCGCCATGGCGTCGAAATCGCGCGCCAACCCGCCGATTTCATCTGTCAGGCGGCCCAGCCTAGCGCCGGTGCGCGCCGTTAGATCGCCGGCGGCGAGCTGTTGCGCCGTCCGGCGCAGGCGTCCGATGGGGCGCGTGAGATACCAGGCCAGCGCGTAGCAAACCAGGCCGCTGCCCAGCACAAAGGCTGCCAGGCGAATCACCCGCGCGCGAGTCCACACGGGCGGCGGCGGCAGCAGGTTGCGGTCGAATACAGTCGCCAGGAGATAGCGCCGGCCGCTGGCGCTTGTCACCGGGCGCAATAAAAACGTCTTGCTTTCGACGACGATGAAATCCTCGCGGCGCGCGCTTTCGCGCCCAGACGGCCAGTCGGGAGGCAGCGCGCCGACCAGCGGCTGCCCTTGCTCATCCAGCAGCGCCGCTTGGAGCTTGGCCGTTTCCAGCATGCGCTGGAGATACTCTTCCGTGGCCGGCGCGCCCTGTCGCTCGTACAGCAAAGCGGCGGTTTCAGCGTAGAGCGTCGTGGCGGCCGTCAGCGTCCGGCGGCCGGGCCAGATGACATCCGACGCCGTCAGCGAGCCAACCACCGTCACTAGAACGGTGAGACCGGCCATGGCGAGCCAAAACCAGAGAAAGATTTTGACGAACAACGTTCGCATGCGGCACTCGCCCAAGCTAGGCGCCCGCGGGCGGCGCCTCCCGCGCAGGCTGACACAGCGCGTAAAGATACCCGACCCCTCGCACCGACTTGATGCGCTCGCCGCCATCGGCGCGCGGGCCAAGCTTTTTCCGCAGGTTGCTCACATGCATGTCCACGCTGCGGTCAAGCGCATGAAAGGGGCGCCCCAGCGCGCGTAACGACAGGTCGTCCCGCGAGACGATCTGACCGGCGTGCTGCAACAACTGCGCCAGCAGATCAAACTCCACTGAGGTCACGGCAACCGCTTGTCCGCCTCGGCGGACGCTGCGCGCCCCAAAATCCAGCTCCACATCGCCAACCGCCAGCGTTTCAGCCAGCAGTTCCGGCCTGGACCTCCGCAGGATCGCCCGGATGCGAGCGAGCAGCTCGCGCGGGTTAAACGGCTTGGACAGATAGTCGTCCGCGCCGATTTCGAGACCGACGATGCGATCCACGTCGTCGCCGCGGGCTGTGAGCATCAGCGTCGGCACATGCGAAGTCGCCCGAATTCGCTTAAGGGTTTCAAAGCCGTTCAGCTTTGGGAGCATCACGTCGAGAATCAGCAGCGCAAACGGCTCGTTCATCGCCCGCCGCGCGCCCAGCTCGCCATCGTGAACGACCTCGACCGCGAAGCCTTCGGCGGACAGATATTCCGCCACCAGCTCGCACAGCTCGATGTCATCGTCAATGACCAGAATGCGTTCCATGGCGGGCGCCCGGACGCTTCAGCCGCCGGCCGCCTGTTCCGCGGCCTGGAACTGACACCCTGCCGCCAGCTGCGCCCGAACCAGCGCCGCCAGACCGCAAATGAATGAGCGGTGACAGTTGAGCGCCGGGACGCGCCGAAAATGCGGGATGCCAACCTCCCGGGCGAGCGCCTGATATTGAATGTCCAGCTCGTAGAGCGTCTCGATATGCTCTGAAACAAAGCTAATCGGCACCGTCAAGACTTGTTCCTGCCCCTCGCGCGCAAACCGCTGAAGAGTGTCCTCGGTGGACGGCTCCAGCCAGCGCACCGGGCCGACTTTGCTCTGAAAGGAGAGGAAATGCGGCGGGCGGGCGCCCAAGCGGCGCTCGAGCGCCGTCATGACGGCGGCAATGGTTCGCTCGTGGTGGCGAAGGTACGGATCGCCCCGCTCGACATACTTGGTCGGGATGCTGTGCGCGCTGAACAGCAACTGAACGGACTCCGGGCGCGGATCGGGAAACTGGCGCAGCGCTTCCGCGATGAGGTCGGTCAGGGCCGCGATGTAACCCGGCTCGGTTTCATAATGCGTCACATAGCTGCGCCGGATTTCGCGCGCGCCGCCATGGCGGTCAAAACAGTGAATGAGCTTTTTGGCCGCCGCGCCGGTGGTTGTCACCGAAAAGTGCGGGAAGAGCGGCAGCACGACGAGGTGGGTGACGCGATCCTGGAGAATCTGCTGAAACGTGCTTTCAATCAACGGATGCCAGCACACCATCCCGACATACACCCGGGCGCTGACGCCCTGCCGCGCCAGCTCGTCCTGGAGCGCCGCCGCCTGCTCTGTCGTAATCCGCCGCTGGGGCGAGCCGCCGCCAATCTTTTCATATAGCCGCATGGACTTGCGCCGCCGCAGCTTGGCGATGAGCCAGCCGACCGGGCGCTGGAGGGCGGATACGGGCAAGCGGATGATGGATGGATCAGAGAAAAGATTGCGGAGAAACGGCTCGACATCCGCCAGCCTTTCCGGGCCGCCCAGGTTGAGGAGCAACACGCCCAGGCGCGGCGGTTGGGGACGCTTGAAGGCTCTGATGTTCATTGCGAGTGGAGAGTTCAGGGCGATGACGCAGACAAGGTGAGCGGGGGCAATCCGGGAGACTATACGCTGCCGAACGACGAACGCCAAGCCGCCCGCGCGCCGGCAAGCGCATTCCCGACGCTCGCTTGGCCGGCGAGCGATGGTTGCCAGGGCGGCGAGAAATCGCGGCCGAGACAACGCTCGATGGCCACGAGGCGCGCTTCAGCGGAAGAGGGTCGCGGCGTCCTCATCAGCCGCCGCCTCGGCCGACTGCGCGGCCCAGGCTTCAAACAGCTCCGCCTTGGTTTTCAAGCCCAAGCGGGGCAGCGCGTGATTGACGACGTAGGTCGCTCCGGCGTGGCGATTGTCCCACATCGCCTGGTGCGCTTCCGGCAGGTCTGACCAGGCGACAACCACCGGCGGGGTCACATCGAGCAGTCCGGCCGCGACGGCGTCGTTCATCGCCACGATCTCGTAGGCGTTGTTGAGGTGCGTTCCCCAGACGCTGGCCGTCGGCATGTCAATCCGACGCTGGCGCATCCAGACCTGCGGCGCATAGAAGCTGTAGCGCCGCCCAGACATATCCTCAGCGTAGATCACGCGCCCCGTGTAGGGCTTGACCAGCGTCGTGCTGACGCCGAGGGTATCCTGCCCGGCCCGCTCGAAAATCATATCGGGGTAGCCGCGCGGGTTGTCGGGCGCGGCCAGCAGGCGCCCAACGGAGGCGGCAAAGGGCTTGAAGTTGATTTCATTGAAAAGCCGAACGGCTTCCTTGAAGGCGGCGGTGTCGGCTTTGGGATCGGGAAAGGCCGGCATCATCTCGGGCCATTCAAAGTCGGCGCCGTATCGCCGCTGGATGTCCTCGATGCTCACGATGCCGCGCACGGCGTCGCCAAAGCCAAGGCTGGCCACGAACTCCTTCTGCCCATCCGTGCGCGTGGCGACGACCACCCGCGCGTGAGCCTCGCGGACGGCCTCGATAATCTCAATCCCGATCTCGTCCACGAGCTCCTCGGCGACGCCGTAATAGACCAGCGCCGACTGCCCGGCGCGGAGACCGACGCGCTGAAGCATGTCAGCCGGCGCCGCCGCGCCCGGCTTGCCCATGAAGGTGAAGTGATAGCCCGATGAGGCCCCGTAAAATGCTAGCGCGCCGCCCGGCGCGAGCAGTTGGAAGCTGCGCGGGAAGGAAAGCTCGCCGGCATGGGAGATGGCGTAATCGGCCAGCTGACCATTGTTTTGCGCGCGAAAGAGGTCGAGCAGCGGCTCGCCCGCGGCTTCCCAGGCCGCCCACTGCGCGGCGTCTTCCGGCACTTTCGTAAAGCAGCCGGCCAGCTCCGGCGCGCGCCGGTTGATCACGCCGGCGACGCCGTGCCCCTTGACGAAGTCGGCCCGCTCGGCGCTCGACACCAGCCCGGTCACGTTGACGTTGTTGCGGACGCCAACCTTGACCGCCTCGAACCCCGTGCCCGTCGCCGCGCCCTCCACAAACAGCCGCTTGCCGGGCGCGACCTTGAGCGTCGTGAACAGCGCCCGGTAAATCGTTCCCAGGTTGAGCATGTAGCTGCCCGCCGCCTCAATCGCCAGGTCCTCCAGCTTGTGGTGCAGTTGCGGCGGCTGCGCCAACAAAAACTGCGCGTGCGAGCCATTTGGCTCCTGGTAGCCCTGAATGCCAAAGTCGGCGAACATCGGGTCCAGACCGACCAGCGGGGAGAACAGATCGTTCTGACCCGAATAGATCGAGACCAGATCGCCCACTTGCAGGCGCCCCTCGCGCTTGACCTCGCTCCCCAGCGCGACCACCAAGCCGATGCCGCCCGAGCCAGTGATGTGGAAGTCTTGGTCATGGTCGTCCAGGACCGAAATCGGGATGCCGGTCAACGCCCATATGTCATTGAAGTTGACTTCGCTGACCAGCACATAGACGAGCGCCTGAGCGGGGCTGGGCTCCGGCACGGGCACGATGAAATGCTTCTCGACCTGCTTGGGATCGCCGTGGACCGCCGCGCCGGTGAACGGGTCTTTGATGACGCCCTGCGCGTACTGGTATTTCGGCAGCGGCGTCAGGCCCGGATAGAACGGCGCCCCAACCGGCAGCAAGTCGCCGCGCTCGAGCAAGTCCCGCTCTTCCGGCGCGCCTGCCATCATCAGCGGGCGCGGCGGCAGCGGCGCGCTCTTTTTGTCGAGAAACGCCTGAATGCCGGCTTGCCCGCCTTCCGGGTCGGCGACGGCCTCGGCGAAGACCTGGGCTTCATGCCTCAGCCCGGCCGCATAGCCTTGCTCCAGGCCGAAAAACAGGCAGTCGAGGGCGCGCCGGACGGCCTTTTCACGACCGACGACGCGCGCTTGCGCCAGCAGCCGCGCCACGCGCGGATGAGCCTCCGCCTCGGCGCGGGAGAATCCGCTCTGCGGGGCGGCCCAGGATTGACTCGCCGCCTGCCGCCGCGCGAAAGCTTCGGCGAGCCGTCCGGTTCCGGTCAGGATATACTCGCGCGCCAGCCGCGCCGCGACCTCAACCGCCGAATGGGCGTCGGTCGCGACGTCATCCACGAGGCCCAGGGCCTTGGCGGCTTGAGCGTCGAGATTGCGCCCGCCGACGATGATTTCAATGGCGTCGAGCAGGCTGTCGGGCGCGACCGTCGGAGCGGCGGCCGCGCCGGAGGCGGAGGAAGCGCCAGAGGCGGAGGAATTCGACATACGGTTTGGAGGCAAGCCTTTCGCGAAACGTGCCAGCCTGTGCAGCTGGCAGCTCTCAGTATCGCATGAGTCCGGGCGTTTGCGCTATGCTTGCCTTAAGCGCGCCATTCGCCGAAACCTTCCCGGAGCAGCCCGCCTTCGCCCCGGCTAGAGCTTATGCTTGATCAACACGAAAGAAGCCTGCTGCCCGATACCGAGCTGACTCGCCGCCGCTTCGTGCTGACCTCGCTGGCGGCCGGCTTCGCCCTGGCGACCCAGCCCATCAGCGCCCAGACCATCGTCACCGACACCCAGGGGATTGTCGCCGACGAGGTCAAAATTCCCGCCGCCGACATCGCGTTTCCGGCGTACCAGGCAATGCCGGAGCAAGGCCAGCCCTTTCCGGTCGCGCTTGTCATTCCCGAAATTTTCGGCGTTCACGAACATATCAAGGATGTCTGCCGGCGGCTGGCGAAAGTCGGCTACCTGGCCATCGCCCCGGAGCTTTTCGCCCGGCAGGGCGATGTCTCGAAGCTGGAAAGCGTCGGCGACATCATTTCAAAGGTGGTGTCGAAGGTTGCCGACGCGCAGGCGCTGTCGGACTTGGCGAGCTGCGTCGCCTACGCCGCCAAAGCCGGCAAAGGCGATGTCGGGCGGCTGGCCGTGACGGGCTTCTGCTGGGGCGGGCGCCTGACGTGGCTTTTCGCGGCGAAGGAGCCAAAAGTCAAGGCCGCTGCGGCCTGGTATGGCTCGCTGGTCGCCAATCCGCGTCATAGCCCTGATTTCAAGCCCGACCCGCTGCGCCCGGTCTTTCCGATTGACATTGCCGCGACATTGAAAGCGCCGGTGCTGGGGCTTTACGGGGGCAAGGACCAGGGCATCCCGCTGGAAACGGTCGAGCGGATGCGGGCGGCGCTGAACAAAGGCGAGTCTGGCTCGAAGATTATCGTGTATCCCGAAGCGCCGCACGGATTCCACGCCGACTATCGCCCCTCCTACCGGAAAGACGACGCTCAAGCGGCTTGGCAGGCAATGCTCGCGTGGTTCAAGCAACACGGCGCGCGCTAGCGGCGCCGGAGAAGCGCCGCGCAGGCCATCGCCAATGGCGTTGGGCGTAGCTAAATGGCTCCCATGGATCGCTCGTCGGAACTCGCTCGTCGGAAACTCCCCGGCCTCGAAGCGCAGGCCGCCCGCGCCCAGTTGGCCGCCGCGCAGCGCGTCGTCGTCAAAATTGGCAGCAATGTCCTGGTCGAGCCTGGAATCGGTCTCGCCGAGCCTGTCCTCCAGCACCTGGTTGAGCAGTGCGCCGCCGCGCGAGACGCCGGCCGAACGCTCGTCCTGGTCTCGTCCGGCGCGGTTGCCTGCGGGAAAACCCAACTCCAAGCGCGCTGTTTGCCGCTGGGCAAGGACCTGTCCTTCAAGCAAGCCGCCGCCGCCATCGGGCAACCCTTGCTGATGCGCTACTATGAGCAGGCCTTTGCGCCGACGCCGGTCGCGCAAGTGCTTCTGACCTATGACGACGCGCGCGACCGCGAGCGATTTCTCAACGCCCGCCACACGCTGCGCACGCTGCTGGCGCTGGGCGTCGTCCCCATCATCAACGAAAACGACACGGTCGCCACGGCCGAGATCAAGTTTGGCGACAATGACTTTCTCAGCGCCTTGGTGGCGAACGTCGCGGACGCCGATCTGCTCGTGCTGCTGTCCGATGTGGATGGTCTCTTCGACCGCGACCCCAAGCGTCATCCCGACGCTCGCCGCCTGGACTTCGTCGCCGAAGTGGACGCCGTGACCATGGCGCTGGCGTCGGCGGGGACGAGCGCCTTCGGGACGGGGGGGATGCAGTCCAAGCTCGCGGCCGCCCAGACAGCCGCCCGCTTTGGCGTGACGACGGTGATCGTCAACGGCCGCGCGCCCGACATCCTGCGGCGCGTTCTCGCCGGCGACGCCGTCGGAACGCTGTTTCCGCCCGCCGCCGCCGCGCTCGG
>CALCKX010000008.1 GCA_937966115.1 uncultured Chloracidobacterium sp.
TGGCCCAGGCGCGGCGGTCAAATGCGCGGAAGTGGCGAAATGGCAGACGCACCAGACTTAGGATCTGGCGCCGCAAGGCATGAGAGTTCGAGTCTCTCCTTCCGCACTCCATCTTTTTTCCGCTTTTCTCCCTCGCCTCAGGCCTTTCCTGATCAAATGGCTGTTTCGGAAACAGTCGTTGCCGACCGCGCGGCGGCGCAAGTAAGGTTGTGCCCGGCGCTGGCGGATTGAGCTAGGGCGAACGCGAAGCCCGCGCCGGAAGCGCCGAAAAGCTCGTATTTCCCGACTGTTTCTCTAAAGGAGCACTCTATGCTGCAAGTTGGCCAACCGGCGCCAAGCTTTGACATGGCGTCCACCAAAGACCTGACCACGCTCAAGGAGCGGGTCAAACTCGAAGACTACCGCGGAACGTGGCTGGTTTTATTTTTTTACCCCCTCGACTTCACCTTCGTTTGCCCAACCGAGGTGACCGGCTTTAGCGACCGGCTTGAGGAGTTTCACGCGCTCAACGCGGAAGTCGTCGCGGTGAGCACCGACAGCGTGTTTTCCCACAAGGCCTGGATTGAAACCCCGCGCGAGAAGAACGGCGTCGCGGACCTGAAGTACCCGCTGGCCAGCGACATCACGAAGGAGGTCAGCCGCAGCTATGGCGTCCTGATCGAAAGCGAAGGGATTGCCCTGCGCGGGTTGTTCATCATCGACCCGGAAGGGATTCTCCAGTACCAGGTCGTTCACTCGCTCAACATTGGCCGCAATGTGGACGAGGCGCTGCGCGTGTTGCAGGCGCTGCAGGCGGGCGGTCGCTGCCCGGTCAACTGGAAGCCCGGGCAAAGCACCATCTAAAGGCGCCGTCGAGTCGAAACGCCATCAAGTCAACCGTCTAGTCGAAAAGAGAGAGAGCTATGCCGATGCGGATTGGCACGCCCATGCCGTCCCTGGAGGGCGCCACGGAATGGCGCAACGGGTCGGTCGCGGCGGAGGATTTACACGGGCAAGTCGCGCTGGTTCACTTCTGGGCCGTGAGCTGCGGCATCTGCTCGGAGCAGATGCCGCGGGTCAAAGAATGGCGCGATACGCTGGCGGAAAAAGGCGTCCGCGTGATTAGCGTCCATATGCCCCGTTATGAGGCGGACACGAATCTGGCCGACGTGGACGCCGCCATTGCCAAGTATGGGCTCACTCAACCCTGCGCCATTGACAATAGCCACAAAATCGCCGACGCCTTTGGCAACGAGTTCGTCCCAGCGTTTTATCTCTTCGACGCGGAAGGCAAGCTCAGGAGCTTCTCGGCCGGCGAAAACGCCGTTCGCCTGACGCAGCCAGCGCTTGACCGCTTGCTTGGCTAGCTTTTCTTTCAGCTAGCTTTCCTTGGCGCATCCTCGGCTGGATAGCTTGTCCGGGGAGATGCCCCGTCCTGGAGCGGGACGCCTGCCCGCGCAGGCGCCCCGCTCCGCTCTCTGAAGGCCGCCGCCAGCGCCTGCCCGGTTGGGGTCGGCGCGCCCGCCAGCGCGGCGGGCGGCCCTTCGCCAACCAGCCGCCCGCCGCCTGAGCCGCCTTCCGGGCCGAGATCAATGATCCAATCGGCCGCCCGCATTACATCCGTGTGGTGCTCGATGACGATCACGGTATTGCCCTGATCGACGAGCGCCTGCAAAACCTCCAAAAGTCGGCGGACATCCTCGAAGTGCAGCCCGGCGGTCGGCTCATCCAGAATGTAGAGCGTTCGCCCAGTGGACCGGCGCGATAACTCGCAGGCCAGCTTGAGCCGCTGGGCCTCGCCGCCGGAAAGCGTCGTTGCTGACTGCCCAAGCGTCAGATACCCCAGCCCGACTTCCGTCAGGGCGCGAAGCTTGCGCGTCAGTTGCGGAAAGGCGGCGAATGACTCGGCGGCCTCCTCAATGGTCAGCGCGAGCGTTTCGGCAATATCGCGCCCCTTCCACTTGACCTGTAGCGTTTCGCGGTTGTAGCGCCGGCCGCGACAGGCTTCGCACGGAACATACACGTCCGGGAGGAAAGCCATTTCGATCCGCTTGAGCCCATCCCCCTCGCAGGCTTCGCACCGCCCGCCAGCGACATTGAAGGAAAAGCGCCCGGCCCGGTAGCCGCGCGCCTTCGATTCGGGCAGGCTGGCGTAAAGCTCCCGAATGGGCGTAAACGCCCCGACGTAAGTCGCCGGATTTGAGCGCGGCGTTCGTCCAATCGGCGACTGGTCAATCTCAATGACCTTGTCAAACGCCTCGCGGCCCTCAATGCCGCGGTGGGGCCCCGGCTTTGGCGCTCGCTCGCGACTCGGTCCCGCCAGCGCCCGGTACAGCACCTCCAAAACGAGCGAGGACTTTCCCGCCCCGCTTACGCCAGTCACGACGGTCAAGAGGCCAACTGGAAACTTCACGGTCAGGTCCTGGAGGTTGTTGTGGGTTGCCCCGATCACTGTGACATGGCCGCGGCGCGCCGTCCGCGGCGCGCGCTCGCCGGCAATGGCTTCCGCCCCGGTCAGGTAGCGTCCGGTCAGGGAGGCAGGATGCTGGCTGATGAGCGGCGGCGGGCCGGCCGCCACCACCTCTCCGCCATGCGTTCCGGCGCCTGGGCCAAGGTCAACGACCCAGTCCGCTTGGCGGATGGTTTCTTCGTCATGCTCGACCACGATGACCGTGTTGCCGGCATCCCGCAACCGCTCCAGCGATTGAATCAGGCGCTGGTTGTCGCGCGGGTGCAGCCCGATGCTCGGCTCGTCGAGAATGTAGAGCACGCCCCGCAGCGGCGCGCCAATCTGCGCCGCTAGGCGGGCGCGCTGCACCTCGCCGCCCGAAAGCGAGCTGATCGAGCGGTCGAGCGTCAGGTATCCAAGCCCAACCTCCATGAGGAAGCGAAGCCGCGACTGAATCTCGCGCAGGATTCCAGACGCGACCCGCGCCTCCCGCTCGGTCAGCGTCAGCCCGCCCGCCCAGGCCGCGGTCTCCGCCAGCGGGCGCTGCGTCACGGCGGCGATGCTCTGCCCCTGAATCGTCACGGCCCGGGCTTCCGCCCGGAGGCGCGAGCCGCCGCAGTCCGGACAGGGGCTAACCGTCGCCAGCCGGCTCAGGTCGGCGCTGAGACGAGCGGTTCGCGCCTCGGCGAGGCGCTCGGCAAGGCGCTTAATCGCGCCGCTCCACCGCGACCGATAGACGTAGTCGCCGTGCTGAAAAGCGAGCTTCTCGGAAGACCCTTCGAAAAATATTTGACGCAGCCTTGGCGGCGCATCCGCGAAGGGCGTCGAAAGCGGAACGTCGCAGTGACGCGCCGCCGCCGCGAGCGCCGCCCTGAGCAGGCTACCAATGTGCCCATCCTCGACGGCAAAGGCGACTTCCGCCAGCGGGCGGGTGGGGTCGGTCACAATGTCCTCGGGCGCGATGCTGGTCACGGCTCCCAGCCCGCCACAGGTTGCGCAAGCCCCGAATCGGCTGTTGAATGAAAACGAGCGCGGCTCGAGGTCGGGAAGGCTTAGCCCGCAGGCAGGGCAAGCCAGACGCAGCGAGAACAGCGTCTCGTCGGTCGCCGCGCCAGCCCCTTCCACCGCGAGCAAGACGAGGCCGTCGGCTATCCGCGTCGCGGTCTGGACCGCCTGGGCAACCCGCGCCGCGATGCCCGGCTTAATGACCAGCCGATCGATGACGACCTCAATGTCATGCGGCTTGCGCTTATCCAGGCGAATCTCCTCCTCGTCCAGCGCCCGCAGCTCGCCATCAATGCGAATCCGGGGAAAGCCCAGCTTGAGCGCATTCGCCAGCTCCTTCTTGAACTCGCCTTTGCGCTGCCGCGCGAGCGGGGCGAGCGCCGTCAGCTTCGCGCCTGTCGGCTGCGCCAGCGCCCATTCGACAATCGCTTCCGGCGATTGCTGCCGAATGGGAATCTGACAGGTCGGGCAATGCGGCGTCCCAATCGCCGCGTAAAGCAGCCGCAGGTAGTCGTAGACCTCAGTCACCGTGCCGACTGTCGAGCGCGGGTTGCGGTTGGTCGTCTTCTGCTCGATGGCGATGGCTGGGCTAAGCCCGCGAATGGCGTCCACCGCGGGGCGCTCGAGTCGCGTCAAAAATTGGCGCGCGTAGGCCGAAAACGATTCCACGTACCGTCGCTGACTTTCGGCGTAAATCGTGTCGAAAGCCAGCGACGATTTTCCTGATCCGCTGACGCCGGTGAAAACGACGAGCGATTGCGCGGGAATAGTTAGGCTTACGCCTTTGAGATTGTGCTCGCGCGCGTTGACGATTTCCAGTGGCTTCATGGCTTAGTGGGTCTCGCATGGCGCGCCTTACGCAACCATGTAAGCATTATCAGACTATCGTTCTCAAAGGAAGCGAGCGAGGACGCTTATTCGCCGGTTGCAATTCAAGCGACTATGGCAAACTATCGCAGCAGGCAGCGCCGCAGGAGCCGTCCAAGCGACTAGCCAAGCGCGCAACCCGCTTCAAGACTTCCCATGAATGTTCACTCTAAAGCCTCTGTCACAATCCATCCCAAGCTTCCGCCTCCAAAAAACGGGCTTCCAAGTCGCCGCATCGTCAATCAGTGGCTTTACGGGCTGGGCACCGTGGCGGTCGCCATCCTGATCGGCGCGCTCCTGCCCTTCTTTTCCAAGCCGACCATCATCGTGATGACGAACGCGAGCGGGGCGACCGTTTACCTGGACGGAGAGCCGCGCGGCTCGACGAGCCAGCTCAACCGCTGCTCCATCTCCGGCGTCGCGCCCGGCAAGCGCGTCATCCGACTCTCGCACCCCGATTACCTCGACGTCGAGCAAGCGGTTGAAGTCGAGTATGGATTTCTTCCCGTCAAGATCAACCTGCCGCTCCGCCCCGCCCTCTTCACGCTCACAATCCAAACCGAACCCCTGGTCGCCGCGCGCCTGGATGGCGTTCAGGTCGGCGAAACCGATCCGCAAACCGGCATCCTCGCTATTCCGCAAGTGCGCGTCGGGAGTCACCAAATCTCCCTCCAGCGCTCCGGCTACCTGCCCTTCTCCAGCCTGATCGAGATGCCGGAAGGCGACCACCGCATCGCCGTCCCGCTCTACCTCGACCTCAATGGCTACTGGAAAGGACTGGTTCAGGAACCGACGACCGGCAAATCCGCGGACTTCATCCTGAGCCTTGGTCAGAGCGGCGCGACCCTTTCGGGCCTCTGGGAAGAGCCGCCGCCCGCGCCCGCCAAGCCGCCAAAGACCTTCCCCGTCGCCGGGCGACTCCTCGAAAGCCAGCGCCTCGTCCTGGAGCGCAAGGACGAATCCGGGCGAGTCATCACTCTCGAAGGGCAAGTCTCCGTTACCGGACGCGACCTGGTTGGCGTCTGGCGCGACGACAAGCGCTCCGGCAACTGGAGCGGGAGTCGAGCGGACAGCAAGCCCGCCTTTGGCGCGCCGCCCCTCGGCGCCCCCCTCCCTCTCCCGACCACGCTCCCGCCCGTCGAGCCTGGGCCGCGCCTAATGACGCCCGCCGACTCGCCACTGGCGCCCCTGCCGGCGCCGCCTGCCGAGGCCTCCCCGCTCAGCCGCGCCCAGGCGCTCTATGAGCAGCGCCGCTACGACGAGGCGCTCGCCCAGTGCGACGCCATCCTCAAGCAGGACCCGAAAAACAACGCCGCCCGCGACCTCAAGCGTCGCATTCAAAAATCGCTCGAGATTCTCAAGTCGCCGCCCGGCTCGGACACGCCCTGAGCCGCTAACCCGCGTTCCCGCCCACTGCCGGCATCGCCATGCGCACGTTCAACATCCGCGATATCCGCAACGCCCTCGCCGCCTTCCTCCTCGCCTTCGCCCTTGCGGCAGCGCCCTTCGCGCCAGTCCGCGCCGCCCAGGGCGAAAGCGGAAAGCCGCTTTCCCTAGAACAAATCAAGCGACTCATCCAAAATGACTTCCCGGATACGGCGCTCGCCGGCGAAATCCGCGACCGAGGAATTGACTTCTCGCAGACCTTCGACCGCAAAACGCTCGACGCGCTGCGCGCGCTCGGCGCGCAGGAAAAAACGCTGCGCGCGCTCGAGCCGTACCTCCCCAAAGCGTCCGTTCGGGTGATCGCCAAGCTAGACCGCTCCATCGTCTTCGTGGATGGCAAGCAATATGGGACAACCGACACCACCGGCATCCTGCAGATCAACGACCTTGAGCCGGGCGAGCATGTCATCGAGACGCGCAATCGCCCCCGGTACAAAGACGCCCAAGTGCGCATCTTCCTCAGTCCCCGCGATAACCAGGATGTGATCTTCGAGCCAGAACTCAATGTCGGCAGCCTCACTATCACGCCCCTGACGCCCAACCTGGAGGTCGTCGTCTATAACGAGCTGGCATCGCTCACCGGAAGCTTCGCCCGGCGCGAAATGTCCCCCGGCATCTATACGCTCCAGGCGAAAAGCCGCTGGCACCGCCCCATCACGCAGATCATCCAAATCAAGTCGGGTCAAAACCTCACGCTGCCCATTGAGCTGGAACTCGACGAAGACCTCATCGAGGAAACGCTTCTCGAAGCTAGAAAAGCTTTCTCAAGCAAGGATTACACTAGATCAGCAAATATTCTGCTTGAAGTCGTGGCGATCGCGCCCAAAAACCTCCCGGCGCTGAGCCTGCTGGCGCAGAGCTACCTGCGGCTCAACGACACGCCCAACTTCACCGCCGCCGCCAAGCGCGTTCTCGACGCCGACGGCGCGCTCGACTTCGCCCTTCTGCTGCACGGCGAGCGGAAAGCCCCGCAGCCAGTGCGCCTGCGCCTTTCGCGGGCCAGCCTGACGCTCGAGTTTCTAGAGAGCGGCGAAACGCAAACGCTGCCGCTGGAAGCTTTCTCGCGCGCCTTCATTCGCGGCGATGTGCAAAGCGAGGTTTTCCTCGTGCTAGCTGGCGCGCGCTCGCCCAAGCGCTCCCCGGACCTCCAATTTTCCATGGCGAGTAGCTACGACCCGCGCGGCGAAGGCAGCGAGAGCCAACTCTCTCAGCGCGATAAAATCAATATACTGTGGAATATAGAGGAAATTATCCGGTTTTCGATTGAAGTTCACCGGGAGTTCCTGGCCGTCGCGGCTGGCAATCCTTTGCGCGCGACGCCCGCCGCCAATGACCGCTCCGACCGCCGAGCCGAAGCCCCGTCGGAGGACTTGGTCGCGGATGCGCGCCGCGCCCCGGCGCGCCCGGAACCAGCCCCGGAAACGTCAACGCCGGAAAAGCCGCGGAAAAACGACGGCAAAAGAAAGGACGACGGCAAAAAGAAAAACGCCAAGCCAAAGCCCGCCGACCCGTCGCCGCAACCCCCGCCCGCGACCGACCAAGTCGCCTCCGCATCGGCGCCAAAAGGCGAGCCTGGCGACGCTCCGCCGCCGGCTAAGCCGCCGGCCAAAGCCAGCAATGGCAAGGACGCTGCGCCGTCGCCAGAGCCGCCCCGACCCGCCGCAACCCCATCGATGGCGACCGATGGCGCCCCCAAAGGCGCGCCATCGGCGGTTCGCGCCCGCGCTCTGATTGGCACGATGATCGGCGCAGTCGGCGGGCGCGCTCTGATCGAGCGAGTCGCGGCCATGCAATTTTATGGCGCGCAAACTACGGTCGAGCCGGACCTCGCCGCGCCCGGCTCCGCCCCGGATCCCAAGCCGATCCGGCAGCTCTGGACGCGCGATGGCAAGCTCCGGTTCGAGGTCTCGCCCGGCAATCCGACTGGCCTGGTCTTTCTCCGCAACGAGAAAGCTTACTGGCAGCGCGCCAATGGCCGCGTCGAGCGCATCACTCAACCGGAAACGCTCAAGCAGGTGCGCTTGCAGTCCAAGCTGGCGGGCGTCGGACTCTATCAGCAGCTCCTTCGACCCGCTAAGGACCTCATCCGCTTTTCCCGCCATTTATCCAACGGGCAAGTCGAGGAAACCATCCGCGTCACCGACGCGGATGGCGACACCTACGATGTCGTCATTGACCTCGAAACGCGCCGCCCGCGAAAATGCGCCTACCAGCTTCCAACCGATATTGGCCAGCCGCTCCAGATTGAGGAGCTTTACGAGGACTTCAGACTCGTCAACGACGTGTGGCTTCCCCACCGGATTATTCGGAGCGTGCAGGGCGGACGCGTGGTCACGCTCGCCTTTACCGAGATCGAGTTCCTCCCCGCGCTGCGGGAGGAAGCTTTTCGCAAGCCCTGAAACGCGCGGCTGAGCCATGGACGCTTTCACCATCCCGCCAGCCTCCCCCCCCGCGCCGCCGGATGCCATTGCGCTTCCGGCGGGCTTCGACCCGAGCGTCACGCTCTGCGGCGGACAGACCTTCCGCTGGACGGCCTGCCCCGACGCGAGCGGGCGGATGACCTACCAGGGCGTCGCCGGCGACCTGGCGCTCCTGGTCGCTCCCGCCGCCACGGGCTGGCAGGCCCGGGTCGCGAGCCACCCGCTGACGCCCGAGCGCCGGGCCTGGCTCCGCCATTACTTCGACCTGGACCGGGACTATGCGGCGGCGCGCCAGGCGCTACAAGCGCGACTCGCGCCGTTCGCCCGCTTTTCCAATGACTTGGCGCGGATGAGCGGATTACGCATTCTGCGCCAGCCCTGGTTCGAGACGCTGGTCGCCTTCGTCATTTCCGCCAACAATCGCCTGCCGCGTATCCGCCGAATAATAAACGTTATCAGTCGCAAGTTCGGACAGCCCATTGGAGCCGAAAGCTACGCCTTCCCAAGCCCCGAAGCCCTCGCCGAAGCCGCGCCGGCGACGCTCCGCGCCGAGTGCGGCGTCGGCTACCGCGACCGCTACCTTTGCCAGCTCGCTCAACGCATCGCCCGCGAGCGCCGCGCCTGGGAACAGGCCGCGACGCGCCCAACCGCCGAGTTGCGGCAACGCCTTCAAGCGCTCCCCGGCGTCGGGCCCAAAGTCGCCGAGTGCGTCCTGCTGTTCGGCTTTCACCGCTGGGAAGCCTTCCCCATTGACGTATGGGTGCGCCGCGCCATGCTCGAAATCCTCCCCGCTCGCGCGCCGGGCGAACGCCCGCCCGCTGATCGTCAGATCGCCGCCGCCGCCGCCGCCCGCTTCGGCCCGCTCGCCGGGCTGGCCCAGCAATGCCTCTTTGAGATCGCGCGCTCGCGAGCGACAATCAGAGTAGCCCAGGGCGACGCGCCTGAGTATGATAACGCCGCCCTGGCTCAAGGAGCTGTAAGCCAAAAGCTGTAACAAGGGCGGCAATGACCGCCAAGGAATGATCCCCTATGCCAGAAAGCCCCTCGCCGGCGGCGCCCCCTGAAAGGAAGCCGCTGGAAACTGAAGCGAATCCGCCAGCGGCGACAGAAACGGCCGCGTCCGCGCCGGGAACGCTCACGACCACGGGCGTCCCAGACCTGCTCCGCCGAGCCTACAGCGAGCGGTTCACAGGCGAGATCCTCCTGGCCCGCGGCGCGGAGCGCAAGCAAATTTACTTTGAAACCGGCAATATCGTCTTCGCGTCGAGCAACCAGGCCGCAGACCGCATTGGCGAGTCCTTGCTTCGCCAAGGCCTCATCACGCCGGCCGACTTCGAGCGCGTCCTGGCGCAAGCCGCCGAGGGCAAGCGCTTCGGGCAGGCCATTGTCGAGGCCGGCATCATGTCGCAGCGCGACCTGATCACCAACATCACTTTTCAGGTTCTGGACATCATTTACTCCGTCTTCAACTGGACCACTGGCTCGTATGAGTTTATCGCCGGCGAGCAGCGCGTCGCGGAAGAGCTAAAACTGAAGCTCACCACCGCCAGCATCATCCTGGAAGGCGTCCGGCGCATTGAGGACTTCGGCATCATCCGGCGCGGACTGGGCGATCTCAATCGCTTCATCGCCCCGTCGTCCTCCCCGCTGTTACGCCTGCAAACCATGACGCTCAAGCCGTTTGAGCGTCAGCTGCTGGAACTCATCGCCCAGCCCCTCGATCTGCTCCAGATTCTGGCGGCAGTCAACGCGCCGCCCGCCGCCACGCTCAAGGCATTGCTCGGACTCATCGCGGCCGGCGTCCTGGAGCAAACCGATCCGCCCATACTCTCCCGCGATACCGGCAAGCTGGAAATTCCGGCGGCGCTCCGCCCGTTCATCCCGCTCGCCGCGCCGGCCAGGGCCTCGCAGGCGAGCCTGGCCTATAGCCCGGATTACGCCGCCCTGCGCCCGCAACTCGACGACTTGTGGGCGCGCATTCGCCTCGGCGACCCGCGGGCGATTCTCAATGCGCCTGCCGGGGCCTCGGTCGAGGAAATCAACTTCGCCTATCTTCGGCTCGCGGATCGCTTCCACCCGGATCGCTTCCTCGCGGCGCCGATGCCGCTCCGGCGCGAGATTGACGACGCTTTTCGGCACATCGTGCAAAGCTATGAATACCTGCGCCGGCAGGCCCTGCAATCCCGGATGCAGCGCGCCACCGGCCGCTTCGTCGCCGCGCCCAGCGCCGCCCGTGTCACCGGAGCGCACCCGGCGGCAGCGACCGGGTCGCTGCCGCCGCCCCAGCCGGCCGACGCGCGGACGCCCGGCGCGCCCGCGCCGCGCACGCCGAATCCGGTCAAGCCCACCGGCAACGCGGAGGTGGATGCCGCGATTGACGACCTTCTAGCTTATCTCGACGATCAGAAAGCGCCGCTCGTCGTCAGCGACTCGCTCTCGCTCCTGCTGCGCACCGCGCCGCCCTTCGCCCTGCCGCGCGACCGGGTCGCTGAAATCGTTGCCGGATGGGCCTATAACGCGGCGAGTCGGCGCAACCGCCCGCTGAATGAAATGCTGCTCGCCGCGCTCGGGGACATCCGCCACGCCGAGCAGGCGCGCGTCCTCGCGGCTTTCAATCCGGACCTGTTCTATGAAGCCTTTGTCGCTGACCTGATGCCGTTCTGCCCGCCTGAAGAGAAGGAGCTCTTTCAACTCAAGCTGGGCGGCATTCGGGAGTTTTTACGCCACGCTTGAACGCCCCCGCTCTCAGCCTTGGAGGTTAATATGCCGAGCCAAGCCAGCGCCGGCGCGCGCCGGTTGTCGCATCCCTCCCCGCATCGCCTAGCCTGGGGCTTCGCCCTGGGACTCTCGCTGACCGCAGGCGCGGCCGGGCAAGCCCCTTCTGATCCGCCATCCCGCCCCCGCGCCTACGCCACTAGCGCCGCGAGCCAAGTCACGCTGCCGACCGGGACGCCGCTGACGCTGGAGCTGCTGACGCCCGTCCACACCCGCATCAACGCCCCGGGCGATGAAGTCGTCGCGCAGCTCAAGGAATCCGTCCGCCTCGCCGATGGCTCGCTCGTCATTCCGCGCGGCACGGAAGTGCGCGGCACCATCGCCGCCGTCAATCCCGCCAAGCTGCCCCAGCGCGCAGCGCGCCTCCAGATGGTCTTCGACACCCTGGTGACCGATCTCGGTCACCAGCAAATGGCGGCCGTCGTCGTTTCCATTGATGACATTGGCAACGAAGCTCGGCTGCGGGCCGACCAAAACGGCGTTGTCTCCGGCGGTCGCAGCGGGCGACGCACCGTGCAAAACGCCATCAGTGGCGGCTGGCTGGGCAGCATTGGCGCTGGCGCCATTGTCCTAGGCGGCGGCGGGGGCGCGGCCGCGGCGGGAACGCTCGGCGGCGGAGCGGCGGGCGGCGTCCTGCTGACGCGCGGCAATGACATTCGCCTGCCCCAGGGCGCGATTGTTCGCCTAACCCTTGTCAAGCCAGCCACGATCGCCCTGTGAAGAAATCCAAGCTCCTCGCCCCAGCTCCCGAGCCAACCGCCGTCCCCGCTCGGGCGCCCATCGCCCCGCCCGCCGCCGCCCGCCCGCCGCGCCCCCGCCGCCGCGGGCCCTGGCGCTCGACTTTGCCCAGCGGGCTGACGCTGATCGTCGAGCCAATGGCGCATGTCCGCTCCGTGGCCATCTCGATCTGGAACCGCATCGGCGCGCGTCACGAGCCGGCCCGCCTCAACGGCATCAGCCACTTTGTCGAGCACATGCTTTTCAAAGGCACCGAGCGCCGCAGCACGCGTCAGATCGCCATTGAGAGCGACCGCCTCGGCGGGCAGATCGAAGCCGCCACCATGATGGAAGGCGTCAACTACCATCTGCAAACCCTTGACCGCTACCTGCCCGAGGCGCTCGATCTGCTGACCGACCTCCTGCTCGCCCCGCGTTTCGACGAGGCAGAGTTCCGTCGCGAGCGAATGGTCATCCTCGAAGAAATGAAGATGATCGCCGACAACCCGGAGGAGCTGATCTTCGAGCTGTTCTTGGCCGATTTCTTTCCCAATCACGCGCTGGGGCGTCCCATCGAGGGGACGCCGCGCATCCTGCGCCGCCTCGCCTGCGACGACTTGCGCCGCTTTCACCGGGCGGCCTACCACCCGCGGCAGCTCGTTGTCTCGGTCGCCGGCCGGGTCGCGGCCGACCTGGTCTTGGAACACTGTCGGGCGAATTTTGTCGCAAGCGAGCGACTGCCCTTGGATGAGCCACTTGAGACTTATGTCGGCGCGCCGACATTCTGCCGCGGCCACGAGCGCGAACTGGAGCAGGCGCACTTGCTGCTGGGCGTTCCCGCCCCGTCGCTGCATTCGCCGCAGCGCCCGGCCGCGACCCTGCTCGCCACGCTCCTCGGCGGCGGTCTCAGCTCCCGGCTCTTCCTCCGCGTCCGCGAAGAAGCCGGGCTGGCCTACAACATTTACGCGGACGCCATGGCGTATCGCGACGCCGGCGTCTTCCTCATCTATGCCGCCGTCGCCCCGCGCAACCTCAAGCGAGCGATCAAAGCCATTGTCCGCGAAACGGCCCTGGCCGCCCAGGGCGGCTTCACGGAAGACGAGCTCGAGCTTGCCAAGGCCCAGCACCTGCTGAGCCTGCGCCTGAGCCACGATGCGGCGAGCGCTCGCGCCAGCCAGAACGGATACCAAGAAATCACTTTTGGTCAACTATTTAGTAATAAAACCCTCGAAAACGAGATTAACCAAGTCACCCGCGCCGAGCTACAGGCGCTCGCCCGTGAGCTTTTTGCCGGCCAAGCTTTTTCCGGGCTGACCCTGGGAGGGCTGGGGCGGCATGGGCTTCAGCCGGATTGGCTTCGCATTCCAGCCCATGTTTCACGTTCAACGGCTTAAGCGCTTTCTTAAAGATTGCTAGCAACCCATGCGGTTTACCATACTTGCCAGCGGCAGCGCGGGCAACGCCACCCTTATCGAGACCGCCCGCGCCGCCGTCCTTATCGACGCCGGGCTTTCCGCGCGGGCGCTCGCGCAACGCATGACCGACGCGGGTTTCCCTCCCGCGCGCCTCAGCGCCATCGTCATCACTCATGAGCACGCCGACCACGTCGGCGGGCTTTCGGCGCTGGCGCGGCGACTCGGCGTCCCGGTCTTCATCGCGCCGGCAACCCGCCGACAGCTCCGCCTGAAGGAAAAGGATGAAAGCGGCATTCGCTGGGCCGATCCGCTGGCGGCCGAACAACCCATCATCATCGGCGATCTCGCCCTGACGCCCATCGCCGTCCCCCACGACGCCGCCGAGCCATTCGCCTTCACCGCGACCGCGGCCAACGTCAAGCTCGCGGTCGTCACTGACTTGGGCTACATCCCGGCCCATGTGGCCGCCCGCGTGGCCGGCTGCCACGCGCTCGTGCTGGAAGCCAACCACGACCGCGACCTGCTGCGCGCCAGCGCCTACCCGTGGGCGCTCAAGCAACGCATCGCCAGTCGCCTTGGACACCTCTCCAACGATGAAATGGCGCGCTTTCTGCGCGAGGACTTCGACGGCAACGCAAGCTGCATCGTCCTGGCGCACCTCAGCCAGCGCAACAACCATCCGGAGCTGGCGCGGTTGGCGGCCCTTCAGTCGCTGCGCGCCCGTCACCCCCAGCGCGACTGGGAATCCATCGTCGCCGTCGCCCCGCCCGCCGGGCTTGGAAGCTGGCGCGCGCTGTGAGCAAGCCCTGCAAGCCGACGCTATGAGCCACCGCCACGTTCCGCGCAGATTTCTCTTCCCCTTCGCGCATCCCCTGCGCGTCCGCTGGGCCGAAGCGGACCCGCAGGGCATCGTCTTCAATGGTCACTATCTGACATACTTTGACGTCGGCGTGACGGAATACTGGCGGGCCGCCGGGTTGCGCTACCCGGAGTCGTTCGCGACCGCCGAAAGCGATATCTTCCTGGTCAAGGCGACGGTCGAATACCACGCGCCGGCCCGCTTTGACGACCTGGTTGACGTTGGCGTCCGGTGCGCCCGGCTGGGGCGCTCTAGCATGACCTATGCCTTGGCGATTTTCCGCCAGGGCGACTGCCTGACCAGCGGCGAGCTGATCTATGTCAATGCCGACCCGCGCACCCGAACCGCCCAGGCGCTCCCTGAAGTCATCCGAGCGCGCCTGACCGAATTTGAATCGACCCTTGAAATGTCGTCCAAGCCATGATCAAGCGTTACGCCCTGCCTGAAATGACCGCCCTGTGGAGCGACGAGCGGCGCTTCCAAGCCTGGCTCGCCGTCGAGCTTGCCGTCTGCGAGGTCCATGCCGAGATGGGCGTCATTCCCGCCGCCGCGCTGGACGAGATTCGGGCCAAGGCGCGGTTTACCGTCGAGCGCATCGCCGAGATTGAGCAGACCACGCGCCACGACGTGATCGCGTTCACGACGGCGCTGGCCGAGAGCATCGGCCCCGCGGCCCGCTATGTCCACTTTGGCCTCACGTCCTCGGACGTGACCGACACGGCCAATGCCATCCTCATGCGCGAGGCCTGCGACCTCCTCCTGCGCCGCCTCGACGCCTTCGCCGCGGCGCTCAGAGCGCGGGCCTACGAGCACAAAGACACCGTCATGATCGGTCGGACGCACGGCGTCCACGCCGAGCCAACCACCTTCGGGCTGGCGCTGGCGCTCTACTACGCCGATGCGCAGCGCAATCGACGGCGACTCGCGCGCGCGCGCCAGGCCGTCGCCGTCGGCAAAATCTCCGGCGCGGTTGGCACCTTCGCCCACCTCGACCCGGAAGTCGAAGCGCGGGTCTGCGCCCGGCTCGGCCTCCAGCCCGCGCCAATCTCCACGCAGGTTATTCAGCGCGACCGCCATGCCGAACTCCTCGCCACGCTGGCGCTGATCGGCGCGGGCATCGAGAAGGCGGCGCTCGAAATTCGCCACCTTCAGCGCACGGAAGTCCGCGAGGCGCGGGAATCCTTCGGCCCGGGACAAAAAGGCTCGTCGGCGATGCCCCACAAGCGCAATCCCATCGTTTCTGAACAACTGTGCGGGCTGGCGCGCATCCTGCGGTCGAACGCGCAGGCGGCGCTGGAAAACATCGCCCTCTGGCATGAGCGCGACATTTCTCATTCGAGCGTCGAGCGCATCATCCTGCCGGATAGCTGCATCCTGACCGACTACATGCTGGCCAAGGCGACGCAGCTCATCGAAGGCTTGGTCGTGGACGCCGACCGCATGCGCGCCAACCTCGAAAGCCTGCGCGGCGTGACCTTTTCCGGCGCGCTCCTGCTGGAGCTGACGCGGCGCGGCCTTGACCGAGAAGCGGCCTACGCCATCGTGCAGCGACTCGCCCTCCAGGCCTGGGACGCGGGACAGGACTTCCTGGCGCTGGCCAGCCAGGACCCGGAAGCGCGCAGCTTCATCGCGCCGGACGACCTGGCGCGACTCTTCGACCTCAAGCATCAGTTGCGCAATGTAAATGCCATCTTCGAGCGCGTTTTCAATGCGCCGAAAGCCGATGACTTCCCGCCCTCTCAGGTCGGCGGAGCGGAACTTTTCTAGCCGCGCATCGTTCGACAGGCCGGCTTCCGCCAGCATCAAACCGTTTAGCCATTCGCCTGGAGCTATGCCTATGACACGTTATCAGATGCTTGTTAATGCAAGCGCTTTCCAAAGCGCCATCTATCAGCTTTGCCAACACGCCATCCGCGTCAGGACCTGGCTCGCGGTTGGCGCGCTCGCCCTGACCGCTCTTCTCGGCGGCATTGGCGGCAGCGTCGCCGCCCGGCTCTTGTCGCCGCCTCCAGCGCCGCCGCCAATATCGATCCATTCGCGCGCCGGCGAAGCCCTGCCGGCCGCCGGCTTTTCCGCGGTCGTCAGGGCCACGCTGCCGGCTGTCGTGAACATCTCCACCACCCGCGCGACCCGCGGGCAAGTTGATCCAGGCTTTGATCTGCCCTTTTTTCCTGACATCTTCGGCCCGGCGCCGCGCCGCCAACCAGTCAACAGCCTTGGCTCGGGAGTCGTCGTCAGCGCGGATGGCTACCTTCTCACCAACCACCACGTCATCGAAGGGGCCAGCGACATCAAGGCGACGTTCGCCGACGGGCGCAGCCTCAAGGCCAAGCTCGTCGGCACGGACCCCAAAACCGACATCGCGGTGCTCAAGGTTGACGGAGCCAACCTGCCCGCCATTCCGCTCGGCGATTCCAGTCAAGTTGAAGTCGGCGATTTCGCGCTGGCCATCGGCAATCCCTTCGACCTCGGACAAACCGTCACCTTCGGCATCGTGAGCGCCCTTGGGCGCGGCAACCTCGGCATCGAGGCCTATGAGGATTTCATTCAAACCGACGCCGCCATCAATCCAGGCAACTCCGGCGGCGCGCTCGTCAACCTTCAGGGACAGCTCATCGGCATCAACACCGCCATCATCGCGCGCGGCGCGCAGGGCAACCAGGGCATCGGCTTCGCCGTTCCCGTCAACATGGCGCGCTTAGTCATGGAACAGCTCATCAAGAACGGACGGGTTGCCCGCGGCTACTTGGGCGTCACGCTGCAGGACCTCAACGAAGCGCTTGCCAAGCAGTTTGGCGTCACGGGCAACCAGGGCGTCGTCATCACGGATGTCGCGGCCGATAGCCCAGCCGCCAAAGCCGGACTCCAGCCCGGCGACGTGATTCTGGAACTCAATGGGCAGCCGGTCCGCGACCTTCGCTCGCTTCGCCTGACAGTCGCCCAGACGCCTCCCGGCACGATGGTCCGGCTCAAGGTTCTCCGCGACAAAGCGGCGCGCGACATCAGCGCCAAGCTCGACGAGCTGCCTGACGACCAGCCCCTTGCCAGAAACCCCGACCAGGGCGAAGCGCCGCAAGCTGGCGCCCCGGCTGGGAGCGCGCTGCCAGGCGTCACGGTCGGCGAGCTGTCGCCGGCGCTCCGCAGTCGGCTCAATCTTTCCAGCGGCGTCATCGTCCGGGGGGTACAGCCAAATAGCGCGGCGGCCGAAGCCGGCCTCCAGCGCGAAGACATCATTGTGCAAGTCAATCAGCAACCCGTGATGAACGCCGCCGGATTTGACGCGGCGGTTCGGCGGGGACAGGGCGAAGTCCTGCTGCGCATCTATCGCGGCGGCGCGAACCTATTCCTGGTCGTGCCGCTTGGACGCGACTAAGCGCGCTTTTCCCCGCAGCCAAGCGACCCCGCCGGGGGCGGGGTCGCTTGGCTGCGGCAAGTCGGCGGCGAGCCCTGCCTTCGGCGCATGACTTGCCGCCTTTTGCCGGTCGCACTACCTTATCCCCCATGCCTGCGCAGGGAGAGTCATGCCATGTCAGCGCCTGTCACAACACCACCCAGCTCATCAGCCGGACTGATGAGCATTGAAGCGTTTCTCGAATATGGCGAGCCGGACGAGCGTTATGAGCTAGCGCGCGGGGTCCCGGTCAAAATGCCTTCACCCGCCGTCTTACACCAAGTGATTTGCTTCGCCTTCGCCGGTCATCTCAGCCGGGCGGTCGCGCGCTTCGGGCTGCCCTACACGGTAACGGCGATTGGTCTCCAGACCGAAGACCTGACGGTGCGCATCCCGGACATCTTGGTCTGCTACCAGGCGGACATTGAAGCGAACATAGCGGGCAAAAACGAGGGGCTGGCGCGGCTCGGGCAGGAAGTCGCGCTCGTCGTCGAGGTGGTCAGCCAAAACTGGCGCGATGACTATCGGGACAAGCGCCGCGAGTACGCCCAGCGCGGCGTTCCAGAATACCTCATTATCGACCCGTATCGGGAACGCATCATCGTCAACCACGCGCCTGATACCGCGCAGGGTCGGTATCAGCGCGAGGTCGCCTACGGCAAGGGCGAGGCGCTTCGCCTTGCCTCCATCCCCGGATTGACTCTGTCTGTGGATCGCGTTCTCGCCGGCGAGACGCTGGAAGACGCGCTTGCCAAAGATGTTCAGCAACTCCAGACCGAACAGGCCCGCGCCGAAGCCGAGCGCCAGGTTAGGCAATTGCTGGAGGAAGAGCTGAATCGCCTCCGCGCTCAACTCGGGCGCGGAGGCGATACATCCCCCTGATACGCCGCCCATCCCTCGACTCTTCACAACGAAAAGCATGGACTTCCGTTTCCAAAGACGCGACGTCTTCTTCGTCCTCATCGTCGCCCTGGTCATTGCCGGTCTGGCCTACCTTTCCAGCACCAGCAAGCGGCCGCGCCCGGTCGCCGCCGTCTGCGATACTTCACGTCAAAAGCCGGAGTTGCCTGTCCGCGAACGACGCGGGCAGTGCCTAAGCTGTCACGATCCCCATCAGGGCGCCGCCATTAGCCATCGCCTCCAGGCAACGCATCCGCAAAAATGGCTGGATGAAAAATTCGCTTGCACCGGCTGCCATGCCATCGGTAAACCCACGGTTGCCAGAGCGCCTTAGCGCCCTTCATCATTTTCAGCGAGGATTCCCGACTTCCATGCCAGCCAAAAAAGCCGCCAGCCCATCCGCTTCCGCGAAACAACAGCTCTGCCCGCCCCTCTACGCCAACTACATCAATGGCGAGTGGGTTCCATCCCGGAGCGGCGAGACCTTCGCCAACCATAATCCGGCCGACGCGCGCGACATCGTCGGCTACTTCCCGCGCTCGGTCGCCGAGGACGTTGACGCGGCTGTCGCCGCCGCCGCCGAAGCCTACCCCAAGTGGCGGCTCGTCCCGGCGCCCAAGCGGGCCGAATACATCTTTCGCGTCGGCGAAATCCTCATCCGCGACAAGGAAGCCATTTCGCGCGACATGACGCGGGAGATGGGCAAGACGCTCAAAGAAACTCGCGGCGACACGCAGGAAGCTATTGACATGGCTTATTTTGTCGCCGGCGAAGGCCGTCGTCTCTACGGTCAGACGACCACCTCGGAGTTGGCGAATAAGTTCGCCATGTCGGTACGCGACCCCATTGGCGTCTGCGGTCTTATCACCCCGTGGAACTTCCCCATCGCGATTCCCTCGTGGAAAATTCTCCCGGCTGTCCTGTGCGGCAACACCGTGGTCATCAAGCCTGCCGAGGACACGCCGCTGTCGGTCTATCGCTTTGTCAAAGCTTTCGAGGAAGCCGGCCTTCCGCCCGGCGTCGTCAACCTGGTGACTGGCTATGGCGAAGCGGCTGGCGCGCCGCTCGTTGTCCACCCGACAATTCGGCTTGTGTCATTCACCGGCTCAACGCAAGTCGGGCGCATCATCGCCATGCAAGCCGCCGACAAGGGCAAGAAGTGCAGCCTGGAGATGGGCGGCAAAAACGCTATCCTCGTCATGGACGACGCCAACCTCGAGCTTGCGGTCGAGGGCGCGGTCTGGGGCGCGTTTGGCACGGCCGGTCAGCGGTGCACGGCCGCCTCGCGACTCATCGTCCACAAAAAGGTGATCAAAAAGTTCACCCAGATGCTAGTGGAGCGCGCCAAGGCGCTCCGCCTCGGAAATGGCCTCGACGCCGCCACCGATGTCGGCCCCGTCATCAACCAAGACCAGCTCGAGCGGGTGCTGGGCTACATCGACATTGGTCGCTCGCGCGACAAGGCCAAGCTGCTCTGCGGCGGCGAGCGCGTCGCCGACGGCGATCTGGCCCATGGCTACTTCATCGCCCCAACCGTCTTCGGCGATGTCGCGCCCGACGCGACCATCGCCCAGGAAGAAATCTTCGGCCCGGTCACGGCCATCATTCCCTGCCAGGACTTTGAAGACGCCATTGGCATCGCCAACGGCGTTGGCTACGGGCTGTCGGCCTCGATCTACACCGGCGATGTCAACCGCGCCTTTCGCGCCATGCGCGACATCGAGGCCGGCATCTGCTACGTCAACGCCCCGACCATCGGCGCTGAGGTTCACCTGCCGTTTGGCGGCATCAAGGGCACCGGCAACGGGCACCGCGAAGGCGGCTTGCAGGCCTTTGACATTTTCTCGGAGTGGAAAACGCTCTACGTTGATTTCAGCGGTCGGCTCCAAAAAGCCCAAATCGCCGACTGACCATCCCTGACGGGGACAGCGCGGGCGCGGAACGCCCATCCGCCCCCGCGCGCATTCCTTTACGGAGGCATCATCCCATGGCTGGACAACGCGCTGAACTAACGGCAAACAACCTAACGGTCGCAGGCTACTTGAGCGTTCCGGCGTCAGGCGGCCCCGGCGTCATCGTCTTACAGGAATGGTGGGGGCTGGTGCCCCACATCGAAGCGGTCGCCGACCGCTTCGCGGCGGCCGGCTACGCGGCCTTCGCGCCAGACCTTTACGAAGGCAAAGCGACCGCCTCGCCAGATGAGGCCGGCAAGCTCATGATGGCGCTCAACATCGGCGCGACGGCGGAACGCCTGCGGGCGGTCGTCCAGGGGCTGCTGGCGCACCCGGCCACGCAGGGCCATCCCAAAGTCGGCATCATCGGCTTCTGCATGGGCGGGCAGTTGGCGCTCTACGCCGCTTGCGATAACCCGGACATCGGCGCCTGCGTGGACTTCTACGGCATTCACCCGAATGTCAAGCCTGATTTCGCCAAGCTATCCGCCCCCGTGCTGGGGCTGTTCGCGGAAAAAGACGCCTTCGTGACGCCGGAAGCCGTCGCCGGGCTGCGAAACGAGCTTGACCATTACGGGAAAGCCTATGAATTCCACACCTATCCTGGCACGGACCATGCCTTTTTCAACGATACGCGGCCGGAAGTCTATCAGGCGGACGCCGCTTATGACGCTTGGGATCGGGTTCAACGCTTTTTCAAAGCGCACTTGCCATAGCCGTTTGGCCGTTACTTTTGACGGGGGAACTATGTCATTCAACAAAATCATCATCTACGGCCACCTCGGACGCGATCCGGAAATGCGCTACACCACCCAGGGAGTGGCGGTTTGCACCTTCTCGGTGGCGACCAGCGAGCGCAAAAAGGGGCAAGGCGACGGCGAGCCGACGGAAACCACCACATGGTTTCGCATTACGGCCTGGCGCAACCTGGCCGAAACGGCCAACAAATTTCTCAAGAAAGGCAGCCCGGTTTACATCGAAGGGCGACTGGCCTCCCGCGAGTGGACCGACAACGAAGGCACGAAGCGAACCTCGCTAGAGGTGACCGCCACGGAGCTGCACCTTATGGGCAGCCGCGCCGATAACGAAGCGCGGTCCGAGCGGGCGGCCGCTGGCGGAGCGGCCCCCGAAGAGGCCGTGCAGGACAACGACGTTCCTTTCTGACATTCGCCCTGCCGCGCCCGCTCAGCGACCGCCGCCGGACAGCCATCCTTCCCTGGATACGATGGTCGCCGTCCAGGCGGACGCTCGGCTTCGCCCGCCATGCCAGATCATCCGCCGGACCTGACGAAACCGACCGCCGGACAGGTCGCCTTCCTGGCGCTGGCCTGCGGCTTCGCTTTTTTCTGGCAGCTTGGCAGCTTAGGATTGCTCGGCCCGGATGAGCCGCGCTACGCCCAAGTCGCCCGCGAGATGTGGGAACGCGGGGATTGGGTCACGCCGACGCTGGGCGGAACGACTTGGCTTGAAAAGCCGGCGCTCCTCTACTGGCTCATCGGACTGAGCTATCAACTGACTGGCTACAACGAGTGGGGCGCCCGGCTGCCGTCAGCCGTCGCCGCGACCCTGACGGCGCTGGCGCTGGGCGCAGCGCTTCCCGTCCGCCTTGGCTGGTCGGCCGCCGTCATCGCGGTCACCAATCCATTGCTGCTTGCCTTTGGGCGGGCAGCTACCTTTGAAGCTATTCTCACGCTAGCTGTTACAAGCTCGATACTCATGTTCCACATGAGTTTAGAGGCGGCGCGCCAGGGCCGAGCGCTGGCGGCCGCCGGCGCTCGGCGGCTGTTTTACGCATCGCTTGGCGTCGGCTTGCTGGCCAAGGGCCTTGCCGGACTCGTTCTGCCGCTGGGGAGCCTCGCGCTCTACGCGCTCCTCGCGCCGGAGATTCGGCGACACCCTCGACAAACGCTACGCGCTCTGCGACCTCTGACCGGCAGCCTCATTCTTCTCGGCGTAGCGGGCGCTTGGTACATTCCGGTCATCGCGCAACACGGCTGGGCGTTCATCGAAGAGTTCTTCATCGCCCATCACTTTCAGCGATTCGCCTCCAATCGGTTTCGGCATCCCGGCCCCGCCTACTACTATGCGCCAATCGTTCTCGCCGGGCTGTTGCCCTGGACGCCATTTTTGCTGGCCGGCTTATGCCACAGCCTCTTCGCCATTTTTACGCCATCGGCCGCGGCGACGGATTCGGAAAGCGCCTCGCTTCACGCTCCCGCATCGCTCGTCAGGCTTGCTTTATGCAGCTTCAGCTTTCCTATCCTGTTTTTCAGCGCA
Organism: uncultured Chloracidobacterium sp.; assembly: GCA_937966115.1. GTDB lineage: Bacteria > Acidobacteriota > Blastocatellia > Chloracidobacteriales > Chloracidobacteriaceae > Chloracidobacterium. Next base: position 22,453 of record CALCKX010000008.1, read on the forward strand.
TCCGGCTCAAAGCTTCCCGGTTACATCCTTCCGGCAATCCCGTTCGCCAGCATCCTGGCGGCGTATGGGCTATGGAAGCTATCTGACCGGATGCGGATTGCATGCCTCGCCATCGCCGGGCTGAGTCAGGTCGGACTTTATATTGGACTTCAGATATTTATCCACAAAACACTGTCTGAACAAACTTTGAGCCTAGCTAAGCTCTTGCCGGGCGGATTGCTGATCATCGCGCTCGGCGCGAGCGCCATCTATGCCAGGCAGCTGACGCAGGCCGTTGTCAGACTTGCGAGCGTCATGCTCGCGCTCGTCATTTGGCTGACAACTTACTTCCCTCTGATTGAGCTAAAATTTTCAACCAAAGCGCTTAGCCCAATTATCGCCCGCGCGTCCCGCCCGGGCGAGAAGGTCGCCTTCTTTCACTGCCGGGAGTATGCGCCCGTGTTCTACAACCCGGCGCAAATGACCTGTTGCGACGCCGCGCGAGAGCCAAGCCAGCTACCTGACCTCGCGGCCGTCGAAGCGGAAGTCGCCCGGCGCGGCGCGCTCCTAGTGGTCTTCCCGCAGGGCAAGCGGAGCGACCTGGCAACCTCCAGCGCGTACGCCTTCGAGTCGCTTGGCGAGGCGGGACGCTTCGCGCTGGCGCGGGTCGCTTCAGCCCAAGCGGGAGAAGGCGGTCACGACTGACTTATCGCCTAGGACGACGTTGTGTAACACGCTGCTTGATCCGACGTGCGCCCCGCGCCCAATGATCGAGGATGAGATGATCGCGCCCGCGGCAATCCGCGCGCCGGCCAAAACGACGCTGTCCGTGATCTGAGCGCCGTCTTCCAGGTAACAGTTAGAGCCAATGACAGAGCGCGTCACCGATACGCCAGGCTTGAGCGTTGCCCCAGAATCCACCGCCGAGCCGTCCGGCGTCAACTGTGGCGCTGACTCTGGAGGATAGCGCCGCAGCCGTCCGCTGAGGACATCCGCATTTGCCTGCCGGTAGCGCTCCGGCGTGCCAATATCCAGCCAGTAGGCGTTTGTCACTTCGCCGTAAAGGGGCAGCCCAGAGGTCAGCAAGCGCGGAAAAAGATCATACTCAAACGAATACTCGCAGCCTTCCGGAATCAAATCCAAAACCTCCGGTTCGAGCATATAAATACCGGCGTTAATTGATTTTGTATTTGTCGCTCCTGGGGCTGGCTTCTCGTAAAACCGCTGAATGCGCCCCTCATCGTCAAGCTCGACGACGCCATAGGCGCGCGTATCCTCCACGTTGACCAGCACTAGGGTCGCGGCCGCTCGCCGCGCGCGATGGCGACTCAGCAGCGGGCGCAGGTCAATGTCTGTCAGGATGTCGCCGTTGAGCACGATGAGCGTTCCCTTCGCGCGCGACCGGACATTGCGCATCGCGCCGGCGGTTCCAAGCGGCTGCGGCTCGACGACCGTCTGCACGCTCACGCCGCCAAGCTCGTCGCGCGTCAAGGTCTCCTCGATCTTGCGCGGCTGATAGGACAGACTCAGCAAAACCTCCATCGCGCCATCCACGTTTAGCGGGCGCAGCAGGTCGAGCTGATAGTAGATAAAGGGCCGGTTGACGATGGGCACAATCGGCTTGGGGGTATGCAGCGTGAGCGGTCGCAAGCGCGTTCCCTTGCCGCCAGCCAAAATGAGGGTTTGCATGGGTCCTTCCTGTCGGCTGCGCCTGTGCAGGCGATGCCGCCGCGAGAATCAAATTGTGACGCGCCCAGAAACGAAGTACACTACTAGTGCGTCCGCCGAATCGCCAACTGTGAGACGAGGCTTGTTATGTGGAATGTCCTCGGTCAAATTCTCTCCGTTCTCGGTTTTTTTACCCTAACTGTGGGTAGCCTGTTTGGCATCGCCTACGTATCGCACTTGCTTTCGCGGGGGCAGTAGGCGCCGCCTTCATCGCCCAGCCGCTCGCCAAGGCTAACAGCGCGCGCTTCGCGCAACTCCGCTGTCAGCCTTGGCGCATTGCGTCAGCCGCGCGGATGGAACTTCCGATGGGTTTCCCGGAGTCGCTCCGAAGTGACATGGGTGTAGATTTGGGTTGTGGATAAGTCGCTATGACCCAACAACATCTGCACGGAGCGCAGGTCGGCGCCATGCTCCAGCAGGTGCGTCGCGAAGGTGTGCCGAATCATATGCGGCGTCACCGTTCCGAGTCCGGCGCGCTGCCCATATTCGGAAACCATTCTCCAGCAGAGCTGTCGCGTCATCGGCTTGCCGCGCGATGTCACAAACAAATACTGGCTGTCAGCATCCGCCTGTCGCGCCGCGCGGAAGCGCAAGTAGCGCGTCAGCGCCGCTAGCGCCGAGCGTCCGATGGGCACCTGGCGCTCCTTGCTGCCCTTTCCCAGGCAGGTCAGATAGCCGACATCCCGGTTGACATCGCCGATCTTGAGACCGCACAGCTCGGAGACCCGCAGCCCCGTGGCGTACAGCAACTCCAGCATGGCTCGGTCGCGGGCGCCGACTTCGGTAGCGATATCGGCCTGCTGAAAAAGTCGCTCGATTTCTTCCGGGGTCAGAAACTTGGGGAGCGTTTGCCAGCTCTTGGGCTGCGCCAGCGATACGGTCGGGTCGGTGCGCCGGTAGCCATCGAGCACCAGGAACTTGTAAAACCCGCGCGCCACCGTCAGCGCCCGCTCCACCGAGCGGGCGTTCAGCCCATCTGCAAACAGCGATTCCAGGAAGGCGGCCAGGTCTCCCCGCTCCAGCGTCAGCGGCTCCTTCTGCCGCTCGGCGGCAAAGCGGGAGAGCTTGGCCAAGTCGCGCCCGTAAGCCTCCAGGGTATTCGCCGACAGCCCGCGCTCGACCCGCAGGTACGCAAGAAACTCTTTGATGACATCCCGCGCCATAGCTTTACCTCTCCGGTGAATTCCCCTCGCGCCGCGGCGCCCGGGGAAAAGCGGCGGCGGACGCCGCCCAGCCGCGGCCCGCCCCGGGCGGGTCGCGGCTCTCAGCAGCCCGAGAAAGGGACTCGAAAGCGAGCGAGACGCTCGCGCCAGCCCTGCACGCTCGCGCCTGCACGCTCGCGGGGGTTGCCCCTGGCAGGCAGTTACGGTTTACTCGACTGAGCGGAAACATCCGGCCGCGTCCCCAACGCCACGCTTATCGCCATGAAAATCGAAAATCGCGCAACTTACAAAACAAAACTCAACCTGGAAGAGCTTGTGCAAACCACGCTAGCCGCCCTGCCCCGCAACCATAGCTCGGGCGTCACGCGCATCGTCTTCGTGGATCGCATCCTGGATCGCAACGTGCCGGCCGACAAGCGCGACAAGCTCCCGCTACTTTACCATCCCAAGACGCCATTTTCGGGCGCGTGGTTTGAAATCGCCCTCGGCCCGCTCATCGAGCAGAAAGGGTGGTGGCGACGCTTCATCGCCCGCCGCTCGCTGCGCGTTAACCTCACGCACACGCTACTGGCGCTGATGGGACAGCATTACCACCTGAATTTCTCCCACGGCAGAAAAAAAACTGAGTACGAGCCGGCCATCCGGGAATACATCCGCAAGGGGCTCGAGGCCCTGCGCGAAAACGACACCAGCTACCGCATGCGGCTCATGCGCCCGCTGCTGCCCTATCTCGACCGGTTCGCCCGCTGGCTTGCCAAGCAGCAGCGCAAAGCGCTCCAGGCGCGCGCCAAGCAAGCCAAGTAGCGCTGCGCCTTGCGCCGCCCCGCTACGCCGCGTCGGAAGCCTCGCTCAGCTCGCGCTCTAGCTCGGCGACGACTTTCTTGAGCGCGGCGACCACCTGCGACTTATCCACATCCGACTTGCGGAACTTCAAATCCAGCGTGAATGAGCGCGATGGCTCCTGAAAGCGAAACTTGAAAGGGGTCGCCCGCTTGGATGGCTTCGCCGCTTGCCGCACGGCGTCGCGCGTCAGCCCAAGCTGCCGAATGCGGGCGATCAGCGCCCGCCGCTCCTCATCCGACGGGCGGCGGACAATCTGCAGCAGGGTGGACTTCGACGTAATCCCGGCTTGGCGACAAAGCTCCCGGATTTCCGGCGAAAGCCCGCCGATGGTCAGCGCTTCCGTAATGCTGGAGCGCGACTTGCCCAGCTTGCGCGCCATCTCCTCGTGGGTGTAGCTGAACCGCTCGGCCAGCGCCGTCAGCCCCTCGGCTTCCTCGAAAGGCGTTAAGTCCTTGCGCTGAAGGTTTTCAATGAGCGCGATTTCGGCCACGGCGCGGTCGTCCACGTTCATCTCGATGCAGGGCAGCTCGCGCAGCCCGGCCAGCAGGCTCGCCCGATAGCGGCGCTCGCCGGAAATAATCATAAAGCGCCCGCCGACTTCCGCCGGCCGCACCAGCAGCGGCTCAAGCACGCCCTTTTCCCGAATGGAGCTGGTCAGCTCGTCGAGATCGCCAAACTCGATTCGCGGCTGGTTGGGATTCGGCTCCAGACGGTCGATGGGAATCATGCGCCCGATGGGCGCGCCCGCCCGCGTCCAGAGCTCCTCGACATAGTGTGACTCATGGCGCATGCGCACCGTGGACGGCAGTCCGCGCTTAGACACGACGCAATACCTCCTCGCAAAGCCTGGCGTACTCGATAGCGCCGCTCGACTGAGGCGCAAAGGTAAAAATGGACTCGCGGTACGCCGGGCTTTCCTCCAGCCGCACCGACTTGGAGATCACCGTTTCAAACACCTTGTCGCCAAAGACCTCGTAAATCTGCCGGTAGATGTCCCGCGCCAGCGCCGTCCGCTTGTCATGCAGCGTGATGACCACGCCCAACACCTGCAAATTCGGGTTGGGGCGGGACTTGACCTTGTCAATCGTCTCCAGCAGATCGTCCGTCCCCTCCATGGCGAAATAGGACGACTGAATTGGGATCAGGACATGCGAGGCAGCCACCAGCGCGTTGACCGTAATCAGCCCCAGCGTGGGCGGCGTGTCAATGACAATGGCGTCGTAGGCGTTGCGCAGCGGCTCCAGGCGATCCTTGAGGCGGTAGGGCGCGTCAAACTCGCCGACCAGCCGCGATTCCAGCTTGGCCAGGCTGATGCGCGCCGGAAGCAGATCGAGACCCGCCACTGGGCTGGGCTGGATAATCGTCAGCGGATCGAGCTTGACATCCATCAAAAAGTCGTACGCCGATAGCCCGGCGGCGGCATAGGGCAAGTAGGAAAGCGTGCTGTTGGCCTGCGGATCGAGATCAAGCAGCAGCGTCCGCCGCCCGCGCATCGCCAGCCCAGCCGCCAGATTGATCGAGGTCGTCGTTTTCCCGACGCCGCCCTTCTGGTTAGCGACCGCGATGACCAGGCAGGTATCCAGTCGTCGCGGGTGATGTCCGTTTCCTGTCCCCATGGCTTCCCTTGGTTAAGACCGCTATGGCTACGGGCGCGCGCCGCCAGCGCGGAAAGGCGGCGCCAGCCGCTCAGCCCGACGCCGCATTCCGCCGCTCAGCCGCGCCCAATGTCGGATTCATCGATTTCATCGGGCCAGTCAAACTCCATGTCCTCAGCCTTCTCGCCCGACTCGTCCTCCGAGCGCTCGACTATGACCGAGGTCGAGCTTTCCAAAACCGATTCATGAACGAAGATCGGCGCGTCCACCCGGAGCGCCAGCGCGATAGCGTCGCTGGGCCGCGCGTCAAGAAAGATCATCTTGCCGGCAACCTCCAGCTCGATGACGGCGAAGAACGTGTTATTACGCAACTCGGTGACCACCACCCGGCGGACGCGGCCGTCCATTTGCAGAATGAGGTTTCGCAGCAGATCATGGGTCATCGGGCGCGGCGGGGCCATTTTTTCAATCTCGAAAGCGATGGCGTTGGCCTCAAACGGCCCAACCCAAATAGGAAGCAACTGATCGCCGTCCACTTCCTTGAGGACGACGATTGGCGTATTTGCCGCCGGATCGATCATCAGCCCGCGAATTTTCATTTCACGCTCCATAGCGCCACACCTCCCAAGCGAATCTCGAACAGCGTTAAGAAGCCAAGAAAACTTATAAAATCAAATATTAAGCTACGATGTCGGCGCGCCGACCAAGCCATCTGAAACCAACAGGTCGCGGGCCGCCTGCCGCGCCGAGTCGCTCACGACCGATCCGCCCAGGATGCGCGCCAGCTCCTCGATCCGCCCGGCGGCGTCGAGCGGCGTAATCGCCACGCGCGTCCGCCCGCCCGCAACGAGCTTTTCAACCCGCAAGTGCGTCGTCGCAAAGCGCGCTACCTGGGCCTGGTGCGTGATGCACAGCACTTGCTGACGCTCGGCGAGCCGTCGCAGGCGAATGCCAACCGCCTCGGCCACGCGCCCGCTGATGCCGACATCCACCTCGTCAAACACCATCGTACGCGGAATATCGGTTGGCGCAAGGATAGATTTCACGCCGAGCATCACGCGCGATAACTCGCCGCCGGAGGCCGCCTTGGCGAGCGGGCGCGGCGGCTCGTCGGGATTCGAAGTAAATAAAAACTCGACGCCTTCCAGCCCGGTCGCCTCCCACGTCATCGGGTCGGACGGGTCGCGCTCGTCAAAAGTGACCGCGAACCGCGCCTGCGGGAGCGCCAGCGCCTGTAGCTCCAGCGCCAGCGCCGCCTCAAACCGCTGCGCGGCCGCTTGACGGGCGGCGCGCAGCGCCAGCGCCAACCGCCGATACCGCTCGGCCGCCGCCTCAGCCGCGGCGCTCAGGCGGCGCAGCTCCGCATCGTAGCTTTCGACTTGGCTTAGCTCGGCGCGAACGCGCTCCAGCGTCGCCAGCGCCCGGTCAAGCGTCCCGCCATATTTGCGCTTGAGTCGGTCGAGGTCATCCAGCCGGGCCTCGACTTCCCGGAGCCGCTCTGGCGACGCCACGATGCCAGCGGCGTGGTCGCGCAGCGCGAAGGCGACCTCCTCAATGCCATAGCGAGCGGCTTCGAGCGTCGCCGCCGCTTCGGCCAGCGCCGGCTCGTCCGCCGCCAGGTCTTCCACGCGGCGCAGCGCCTGGGCGACCAGCGTCAGCGCCGACGCCTCGCGCTCATACAGCAGGTCATAGCCCTCCGCGGCCAGCGCCGCCAGCCGCTCGGCCTTGGAAAGGCGCGCCCGCTCGCGAAGCAGGGACTCGTCCTCTCCAGGGCGCGGCGCGATCCGCTCCAGCTCGTCGCGCTGGAAGCTGAGCAGGTCAAGCCGCTGTAGCCGCTCGGCTTCATCCTGCCGCAGCCCCTCCAGGGCCCGCCGCGCCGCCTGCCAGGCGGCGAAAGCTTCCGCCACCGATTCGGCCAGGGCGGCGTGCCGACCAAAAGCGTCCAGCGCCCCGGCGCGCGTCGCTGCCCCGCCGAGCGCTTGCTGCTCGCCCTGCCCGTGAATGTCGGCCAGGTATGGGCGCAGCGCCCGCACCGTCGCCAGCGCGCACAACTGGTCGTTGATGAAGATCCGCCCTTTCCCGCTCGCCGACACCTCGCGGCGAATGAGCAACTCGCTCTCAGCCTCGATTTCAGCCTCGGATAGAATTTGCGCGACTTCAGGATGCGCAGGGCAATCAAACACGGCTTCGACCACCGCCCGCGACTCGCCCGCCCGCACGATGTCCGCGGTCGCCCGCCCGCCGATGGCCAGCGCCAGCGCGTCCGCCACCAGCGACTTTCCGGCGCCGGTCTCGCCGGTTACGATGGTCAGCCCAGCCCCGAAAGTCACGCGCTGCCGATGCACAACCGCGATGTTTTCGATATGGAGCTGTTTCAGCATGCGCAAGCGCGAAAGAGCGCGCAGAGAAAACCAGCCGCGCGCCGCCGGGTAACGATCAACGCCTCCCCGCTAATGGAGAAACCTATGCCGATACTACGGAGCCTAATGCAAGAGTACAAGCGACTCCTTACGGACGGACGATCCGCCCTGGATAGCCTCCCGGAAGCGGCGCTCTACTGGCGACTGTCGCTGCCCGACCACGATTTCAACAATCGGGCGTGCGGCGAATGGCTCATCGCCATGGCCGGCGGCATCGAGTATGTCGTCAACGGGCTGCTTTCCAACTACTGGGACCATCCCGCCGAGTGGACGATGCGCGAAACGCTCTCCACGCCGCCGCGCTTGCAAGCCTACCTCGATGACGTTATCAGCCTCACGTCAAAACTTGAGAGCGCTCTCACGGACGCCGACCTCGCTAAGGTCATCTACCTCCCCAACCCGCGGCAAACCGTCATCGGCGAGCTTTTGGTCGAGCGCCTTGCCCTCGCGGCGCAGCACTACGGCCAGGCGCTCGCTATGGCGCGCGCTTTCACGGCATCAGCCGCCGCCGAGTAGCGCCAGGGTTGTCAAAGCGAGCCGCGGGCCAGAGCCGGCTGAATTTTGACCAAATTTTGACCAAGAGTATCTATGGTTTCGCGACCACGGCGCAAGGATGCGCCCGACAACCCGGCTAAGCGCTCAAGAAAAGCGCTCAAGAAAAGCTTCAAGGCCGGAATTTCTCCATAGGGTTTTCGCCGCGATGCCATCAGTCAGAAAAGCCAGCGCCCAGCCGTCCCCAACCCGCGGCCCGTCGCCCGGCGACCGCGCTCCAAGCGAGCATCGCGCGCCCGACGCCGTCTAAGCCCAACGCGCGCTAGACCGCTCAACTTCCTCCGTTGGCAACACGGCGCGCAGCCTCGCGGCAGACCGCGCGCTTCCTCAGCAATACCGCCCGCGCCCTTCGCCCCAGGCGCCTCCCGCGGGAAGACGACGGTAGCGGCTCTTATGGAGCGGCAGGGAAAGCCGCCCGCGCTCTCAACGCGGCCGGGCGCATCGCGCGCCCGCTCGCCCTCGTCACGGATGCCATTCGCCTCGGAAGCGCCTTCCGATCCGACGGCAACCGCATTGGAGCCAATGCCATCCGCGCAGGCGGCAGCGCTTGCCGGCAGCATTGGCGGCGGCTTTGGCGGCGCCTGGCTGAGCGAGCGGACAGCCCGCGCCGCCGCCGGGCGCTAGTCATCCGCCTGACCTGTCAAAAATTGCCGAACGGCGGCGTGGCGATTTTGCCCGCGCTGCCGTTCGCCTCCGATCTCGGCTGATCGCCCCGCTTTTTTGTCGCCCTGCGTCGGTCACGGCTGGATGACAAACACGAGCTTCTCGCTTGTCATGTGGAGCGAGGCGTCCAAGACCCTCACCGACACCAGATATTCGCCCGGACTCAGGTTTCGATATGTCAAGGTAAAAGTTTCGCTTGGAGAGTCTAAAACCAAGTCGTCAGGATAGATGAGCGTCCAGTCGCCTCCGTTGAAGGCGACCTCGACGGATTTGAGCGGGGCGGCAGTCGCGGCAACCTCAACCCGCAGCTTTGATTCCTTAGCGGAAATAATTGAAGGCGAAAAGGTTATCCTTGGAGCAGCGTTCGCAATCGCCACTGGCGACGACACTTGCGAGGCGGTCAGCGCCAAGGCGGTCGGGTTTGACGCGGCGTCGCTGACCTCGAGGAGAAACTCATACACGCCGTCGGGCAACATATCGGGCGCGATGACAAAGAACGGATTGCGGAGCTTGTCGGCCAGCGGCTTCCAGGCTGTCTGGCCACGCAACCGGTATGACAAACGGTACGTCAGCGCATCGCCGTTCTTATCCTCCGCCTGCCACTGAAGCGTTCGCGCGCCGCGCTGGAAAACCTTACGGGGCGGCTGGTTGGCGATGATGCCAAACTGGAGCGGGTCTAGCCCGGAGGTCAGGACGCTTGGATCGGGCGGCGGCGCCATCGCTTCCTGCAAAGCCACGCCGACCGGCAGCGCCGTGAACGAGGCAATGGTCGGCGGGAGGTTGCGCGGCAGGTACGCCACGCGCGTCGCGGCGACTTCCGCGCCCTTTTTCAGCCGTAATCGCCACTGAAGAAACCGCGCCTTGGGGCTGGCGATCAGCCCCCCCGGCGCAGGGATTTCCGCTGACCAGTCGCTCCACAGCGCGCCTGGCGTCTGCGTGTTACCCGTCCGGGTTTGAACAAAGACCTCGCCCTGGCTTTCTATGTGGATGCGCCCCCAGGCCTCGACCACCGCCTTGGCGTCTTGCGCTGGCGACGTGAACACGCCCTCGTCCTGCGCGGTCGCGCTCAAGCGGTAGAGCTTGGCCAGCCCGCTCGTGACGACATATAGCGCGTCGCCGGGCGCAACCTCCGCTGCGGCGATGCGCTCCTCCTCGACCGCTCCGAAAAGCGACGCCTTCCCGTCCGAGGTCACGAAAAAGAGTCGTCCCTGCCCGCCCGTCGCGCCGCTGCCAAGGCCAACCAAAAGGCCATCCCGCCAGCGCGTCAATGAGGTCGCGGTCTCACCAGAGGTCCACACGGCGGACTGCCGCCCGTCCAGGCCGAGCCGATAGAGCGTCGTTCCGCCGGACGCCGGGCGGAGCGGCGACGGGCCGCCCTCCCCGTCGCCGACCGTCGCCTCGACCGTGGTCGGCGACGGCGCTCCGCCAGACGCCGCCGGCTTAGCCTCCCCAATGCCTAGGGCAAAGATAGCCCCATCCGGAAGTTGCGCGAGCTGCCGGATCTCGCGGGACGGAGCGTCAAAAGCCGCCATCGCCTTCTGGTCAGCGCCAATACGAATCACCAGCCCGCCGGGATCCGTGCCGACCCAAATCGCGCCGTCCGCCGCCAGCATCAAGCTTGTGACGTTCGACTCGTCCGTCGCGAAAAGCGACTGCGCCGCCAGCGCGCCGCGCGCCAGCCTGAAAACCCCGCCCTTGGACCCAGTGGCATAGACGAGCGCGCCGTCAGGCAGGAAGCGCATCGCCCAAATATATTTTTCCGGCGGATCATAGGCGACGCGAAAGCCCCGGTCGCCGGTCAACTGGTAGATTTTCCCATCCGGCGAAGTCGCGGCGAAGACGCCGCCCTGCCCGTCGGCGGCGAGCGCCGTCACGTCCAGCTCCTCGAAATCGGCGACCAGCGCGGTCGTTCCATCCGCCGCGACTTTGAAAAGCTTCCCATCGTGACCGGTGCCGATATAGACATCGCTCCCGACCAGGAGGCTGCACAGGGCGAACGGCTGCTGCGTGTCGCCGATCAGCCTGGGCGTCGGCACCACGCGCAAGATTCCGTTATCAGACACAGATAGCCCAACCAGACGGCCGGCAAAATAGTCCTCCTTGCGCGTCATCTCCCAAAACGCCGCGCCCTCGGCGCGCAGGGGCGTCGTCCATAGCCAGGCCAAAGCCGCGACCGCCAGGGCGGCGGCGACCGGTTTTCGTTTCAGCATCAGTCGTTTCCTAACGTCAGTAGAGTCGAGCCGGCGGCGGAGACGGACGGCGTGGCCGCGGCTTCCGCCGGCTGACTTTTCCAGCGGCGGTGAATCCAGAGCCATTGATCAGGGTAGCGCCGCACAATCGCTTCCCACCGGCGCGTCAAGCGCGCCGTGTTCTCCTTGACATCAAAGCTTTCGTCGGCGGTCCGCGCAAGCGGAACCGCCGCCTCGAAAATCAGCCGGTGCCGCCCGCGCGCGGCGTCCCAAACGAGATAGCCGGGAATGACCGCCGCGCCGGTCCGTCGCGCCAGGCGCGCCACAAGGGGCGACGTGCAGGCCGGGCGACCGAAGAACTGACAAAACACGCCGTGCCGCGGCTGCACGTGGACATCCGCCAAAATGCCCACCGTCTCGCCGCGCCGCAGGCTGGAGACCAGCGCCCGCAAGTCGCGGTGCTTGGACAGCACCCGATTGCCGCTCCCGGCGCGGTAGCGCGCCACGAGCGCCTCCACCAACGGGTTGTCAATGGGGCGGGCCAGAATCGTCAGCGGATGCCCATAGAGCGCGTGGGCATAGGCGCTCAGCTCCCAGGCGCCCAGGTGCCCGGTGAAGAAAATCACGCCGCGCCCCTGGGCGCGCGCCGCCTCGAAATGCTCAAAGCCTTCATACTCGACGAGTTCGGCAATGTTGCCCGAATGCAGCTTGGGCAATTGGGCAAACTCGCCGAGCAGGCGGCCCAGGTTCGCCACGCAGCCCCAGAGCAAGCGCCGCCGGGCGCGGCGCGGAAGCTCCGGGAAAGCCCTGGCCAGATTTTCCATCCCAACCCGCCGCAGGCGCGGCAGCGCGGCCGCCAGCAGCGCGGCCAGCCCGATGCCCAGCCGGCGCGCCCAGGGGCGCGGCAAGCGGCCCAGCCCGCCCAGGATTGCCGCCACCAGCCGGGCCTCGGCCCGCGCGCGAATCGCGGGCGATGGATTGACAGTCGCCGCTTCGGTCGTTAGCATCGCTTGCTCAATGCGAGCGGCCGCGCCTGGTCGCTCGCCCGTCGGCGCGGGCGGTGGCGTAGCCAAGTGGTAAGGCACGGGTCTGCAAAACCCCTATTCGTCGGTTCGATTCCGACCGCCACCTCCAGTCGTCGGCAAGCGCCGCGCCGGAAGCGGCGCCTTCCCCCGTCTATCGCTGGAACACTCGCCATGGCTTCAGATTTCTTTGTCGGCATCTCTTGCACGCTGATCATTACCGTCCTGCTGTTGGCGCTAGCGCGCATTTCGGCTGTTCGCGTCAAGAAAGGCGCGAGCCTGTACCGCGCCTCGATCCAGCCCTTGCTCTTTATGTCCGCCGTGTTGCTCCTGCTGTATCTGGCGAACCTAGCCCTGATTCATCTCCTGACGGCGGCGGGCGCGCGCGGCGATGCGGCGCTGTACGCCGTCCTGCTCCTCGACGATATCTTGGCCTGCACGCTCCTGCTGACCATGTTCCGTCGCAACGCGCTGCGCCAGGCGGCCAAAACGCTCAAGTAGGCGGCCGCGGCTGGCCTCTATGGCGAGCGATAGCTGACATCGCCGGGGCTGACCGTCACGATGGATACCCGCCCTTCCAGATCGGCCGGAGGGCGAATGACGACCGGGCGGCGGGACGGGCGCTCCGGCAAGCCCTCATCCCCAATCAAGGCTTGGAAATCGCGCCCGCGGAGCTTTTCCACAATGGATTTTGGCCCCTCCACCGTCACTTCAATCCGCGTCGCGGGCGCGCCGGGCGCGTCCAGGATGACATCCAGGCGGCGACGCGCGATGACCGGGCGAATCGTCACCTTCACCTCGACTTCCTGCGCTCCGACAATCTCGATCCGCGGATCCTTGACATCCACCTTGTACCGCTCGGCGAATGACCGGTCGTGAATGTTGAGCCAGATGGTCTCTGTGCCGACGGATTGAAGGGCGTACACCTGGGACTCCGGCCCCCGCAGGACCGTCGCCGGCGGAGACACTTGATACTCCGCAATCTCGCAGTCCACGGGCAGGGTGCCGCGAAAGTTCGGGCGGATGTCAACCTGGCGATTGACCTGCCGCTCCAGGCTGAGAGTGAGCCGGGACGGCTCGATTTCGAGAATTTCAACGTTGGCGGGCTTGGCGATGTGCGCGTCCTCGCGCAGGATAATCACCCGGTCGCCGGAGTTTTTGCCGTCCAGCGGAACGGTAATGACAAACGACTCCGGGCGCAGGCGCTCCACCACGTCGCGCGGGCCGCGCACCCGTAGCGTGACTTCGCGCGCCTCATTTCCATTGGCAATCACCAGGTCCTCCCGCAAGCCCTGGTAGTTGATCGGCACGCCGCGCAGGACAAACGGGATGGCGTCCTGCTTAGTGGCCGAAAGCCACAGCGCGCTCGTCATCAGCGCGGCAATGAGCTTGAGGGCAAAGTTCTCGAACGCCAGCGCCCGACCTTTTTCGCCCAGCCAGTCGAGCCAGTGCCGCCCCTGTTGCCAGATAGCCGCCACATCGAGCGCGCCGCGCTCGCGCAGGCGCGCCGAGCGCCCGTCGCCGATGAGCGCCGGCGTCCCGGCCGCCGGCGTCCCGCTGGTCTCGCTCGGCAATTCGGTCGTTGCAAAGTCCACGCTGGAGCTATCCTCGACCAGCATCGGCGCGCGCCGGCGCCGCGCCGGGGGCGCGCCGCCGGCGGTTGCGTTCAGCGCCCGCGACAGCAACGCGCGAACTTCCCGAATCCCAAGCCCGCGCTTGATTTGGCCGCCTTCGACGCACGACACCATGCCGGTCTCCTCGGAGACGACAATCACGAAGGCGTCGCTTTCCTCCGTGATGCCAATCGCCGAGCGATGGCGCGTGCCCGTGTCTTTCGAGAGCCGCGGATTGAGCGTGAGCGGCAAAAAGCAGCTCGCCGCGGCAATCCGATCCCGGCGAATGATCACTGCCCCGTCGTGCAGCGGCGCTTCCGGGTTGAAAATGTTGATCAGCAGGTCATAGCCCACGATGGCGTCGAGCTTGACGCCGCGCGCGATGTATTCATCGAGGTTGTCCTGACGCTCGAACACAATCAAAGCGCCGGTCTTTTTCGCGGCAAAGGTCGTCACGGCGAGCAAGACGCCCTCATAGGCCGTCGCGGGCGACTTGGGCGATCGCCATCCAAAACGCGCCGGGAGGCGAATGTTTCGCCCAAAGTTCGCAAAAGCCGACCGAATTTCGTTTTGGAACAGCACGACGACGGCAAAGCCGACATAGAGCAGGCTATGGCGAATGACAAACTCCAGCGTCGGCAGGCGCAGCCAGTGGGAAGCCTGGTAAAGAATCGCCACAATCCCAATCCCAATCGCAATTTGCGCCGCCCGCGTCCCCTTGAGGAGCTTCAAAACCTCATAGACGACCAAAAACACCAAAATCAGATCAATGGCGGTGGCGAGCCAGGACTGCCCAAGCCAGTGAATGAGTGTCGTCAGCACGAGCGGCGCGTTTCCTTTGCGTCAGAATGCCCTGAGCAGGAGGCCCGGGGCGCGCCCTGGGCGGCTTTTACAATCGAGCCTGGAAGATGAGATTTTCGGACCGCGCTCATGCGAGGCGCCCATCATGCGCGACGAACCTGACGACGCGCGCATAACCGCAGGCCGCAACGCCTGCGCCGGCATAGTACAGCATATCCAATGGCCAGCGCGCGGGCGAAAGCAGCCAGAACAAAGCCAAATACGCGAGCGAGCCGACCATCGCGAGCGGCCAGTGCAGATGCCTGACCGTTACAGCATAAGCGACCGCGAAGGAAAGCGACAAGACGTGCGGACCGTAGCCAAGCCCCTCCGGGCGGATCGCTTCCAGCCACCACAGCGCGAGGTAGCCGATCGCCAGCCCGCGCAGAAAACGCTGGGCGTCGTAGTAGCTCGTCCAATGGAATGGAAACAACACGCTGGCCAAAACCAGCCCCAGCAGCCATGCCTTGGCATCGAGAAAGGCGGCCTGCGCGCTTGGGGCGACAAAGGCGGCGACCGCCCACGGATAGCTTGCCGCCAGCCAGGCCGGCAGCGCCAAGTCGCGGAGAACCTTGGTCATTCGCCCCTGCGGGAGAAACCAAATATCCAGCAACACATACGCGAGATAAGCCGCCGTCGGCAGCGCGAGCGCCCAGCTCGCTCCGGCAAGCCCAAGGCCAGCCAGCCAAGCCCAGACCGGGATGCGCTCATATGAGCGCAGCGCCCAGGCTGGGCGGCTGTAAAGCTCGGCGCGCTTGGCGCCAACCTTCAGCGCCGGCAGAAGCCGCCGCTCGATGGATTGCCGCAGCTGCTCCGTGAGCGCCTGCGCCAGCGCCGGCTCCTCCGCGGCCGTCGCGCCCGCGACGGCCGGCGGGCGAAGCGGCGGATGATACTTGACCGTAATTTTCCGCGGCAGCGGCAGCCATTGCCCGCGCGGCCAGGCGGCCCGCGCCCCGGCAATCGTCACCGGCACGAGCGGACATTGCGCGGCAATCGCCAGCCGCGCCGCGCCAGACTTGAGCAGCGCATTCATGCGCGCTTCCTTGGAAAGCCCGGCCTCAGGAAAAATCCCCAGCGCGTCGCCATCCCGCAGCACTTGAAGGGCTTGCAAGAAAGCCTGCTGATCGCGCTTGGTCGTGTCCACGGGAAAAGCCCCGAAGAAACGAATCAACGGGCCGAGGAGCGGTATTGCGAACAGCTTATCCCAGGCAATGAAGCGAATCCGTCGCCGAACGGGCAGCGAAATGAGCACTGGGTCGAGGTAGCTTGGATGGTTTCCGGCTAGAATCGCCGCCCCGGTCAGGGGCACATTCTCGACGCCAACGTACTCGAGCGTGAAAGCCACGCGAAACAGGGCGTGGACGATGAGTTTGAGGGCCCAGAGCAAAGGCGGTCCTCATTCGCGGGCAGCTTGCCGCCCAGTCACGGCTAGCGCGCGCCCAACCCGAAGCTGACTGGGTCAGCGCGTCGCTTTAGGCGCGGCCCGTCAGCGAGCGCAGCTCGGATTTGAGCTTTTCGATTTGGATGATCTTTTCCGCGACCTGCTCGAACAAGTCGCGCCGCGCCGCGATGCCCTCGCCAATCAGGTAGGTTGCGGCCTCGGAGCGGTTGGCGAAGATGCCGGCCTGGACGAGCATCTCAATCGAGCGCATGGCGTCTTCGGAAAGGTGCGCCGTCACATTCAGATCGCGGCTCGAGAGCGCCTGCTGGATGGCTGCCCCAATAGAGCCAGGCAGCTTCCCAATCGACTCCGGCAGCGTTTTGGCCAGCTCGCGGACGGAACTGGTGATTTCCTCGATCGCGCCTTTCGGCTCTTCGCTCGGCGCGCTGGATGAAGCCCCGGATAACGGCGCGGCATCATCCTTGCGCTCAATGATGACGACTTTGCGTTCCTCAGGCGTGGCCATGGCGAAAACCTCCAGTTTAAAATCTTGCCGGCGCAAAGGTTACTCCGTCGCTCCGGCTTCCGCAAACGCTGCCAGGCGAAATCGAGGCAAGAGCGAAAGACATCTCGCGCTTCGGCGAGACGTTGGCAAGCAAGGCGCGCCGGCGCGCGAGACGTCGGGTCCAAAGCTTCTCCTCCGCCATCGCCTGCGCGCTTTTCAGTCCTGGGAAAGCCTCGGGGCGCCGCCGTTTTACAGCCGGGCGTCGCTCCGGCTAGCATCTCCGGTAGCGCGCCATGACGCCCAAGCCTCCGCCTAGCCGCGGGGCGAGCAGCCTGCGGGCGAGCGCCCCGCGCCTCCGACGCAGCGGGCATCTGGCCCGGGGCAATCGAGCCATGAGCCAATTCGCCGAAAACTACGACGCTTGCATGCGCCCGCTTGAACGGCGCATTTTCGAGGCGCGCCGGCGGCGGCTCATCCCGCTGGCGACCGGCGACGCCATTGAAATTGGCGGCGGCACAGGCGCGAATCTTCCGTTCTACCAGCGCGTCCGGTCGCTGACGTTCACCGACCGCGACCCGACCATGCTGCGCCTCGCGCAGGCCAAGCCGCGCCCGAGCGCCCTGCCGACGACATTTCTCGAAGCGGCCGCCGAGGCGCTGCCCTTTCCCGACGCCAGCTTTGACACGGCCATCGTCACGCTGACGCTGTGTAGCGTCGCCGATCCCCAGCGGGCGCTGGCTGAAATCCGCCGCGTTCTGCGACCGGGCGGAGCGCTCCTCGCCCTGGAGCACATCCGCCCGCCAGGGCTGCTAGGCTATGTCGCCGACGCGCTGACGCCTCTTCAAAAGCGTCTGGCCGCCGGTTGCCACCTCAACCGCGCCACCTGCCGCGCCATCGCGGACGCCGGCTTTATCATCGAGCGCGAGACGCGCTCGCTGCTCGACATCGTGGCGGAAATCCAGGCCGTCGCGCCACGGCCGGCGCGGACCGACGACAAGAGGCTCGCCTGACCAGGGTCAGGCGAGCCTCCTTCATTTTTTCTTTGCCTTCGCTCGGCTAGTCAAACAGGATAGCGGCGGCTCTTACCATTCTCGTTTCCTAAAAACCCGCTTCTTAAAAAACCCGCTGGTCCCTTCCCTGGTCGTCCCCGTCAGGCGGAAAGGAACTGTCTATGTCGCAGTCCATAGAAACGCTGGCTATCAACACAATTCGGACGCTGTCGATGGATGCCGTCCAAGCGGCGCGCTCCGGGCATCCCGGCACGCCCATGGCCATGGCTCCGGTGGCCTACACGCTCTGGAACGATTTTCTTCGCTTCGACCCCGAGGACCCCATCTGGCCCAACCGCGACCGATTCGCGCTTTCGATGGGCCATGCCTCGATGCTGCTTTACTCGTTGCTTCACCTGACGGAGACCAAAGCCGTCAATGCCAAGTACGAAACGACCGGCGCGCCATCGGTGAGCCTGGACGACATCAAGAAGTTCCGCCAGCTCGACAGCAAATGCCCTGGGCACCCTGAATACCGCTGGACCTCCGGCGTCGAGACCACGACCGGCCCGCTCGGGCAAGGCGTCGCCACGAGCGTCGGCATGGCGATCGCCTCGCAATGGCTCGGCAGCTACTTCAACCGTCCCGGCTTCGAGATGTTTAATTTCCGGGTTTACGCGCTGTGCGGCGACGGCTGCCTTATGGAAGGCATTTCACAGGAGGCGCTGTCGCTGGCCGGGCACCTGAAGCTCTCGAATTTGTGCTGGATTTACGACAACAACAAGATCACCATCGAGGGCCATACCGACTGGGCGTTTAGCGAGGATGTGGCGACGCGCTTCATGGCCGGCGGCTGGAACGTCACCCGCGTCGGCGACGCCAACGATACCGCGATGCTCCGGCGCGCGTTCAACACGGCCATCAAAGAGCGCGAGCGCCCGACGCTGATCATCGTTGACAGTCACATCGCCTGGGGCGCGCCTAACAAGCAAGACACCCACGCGGCGCATGGCGAGCCGCTCGGCGAAGAGGAAATCCGCCTGACCAAGCGCAACTACGGCTGGCCCGAGGACGCGCGCTTCCACGTGCCGGACGAGGTGCGGGCGCACTTCCGCGACGGCATCGGCAAGCGCGGGCGGGAGCTGCGCAACGACTGGATGGCGCGCTTCGCGGCCTACCGCGAAGCTTACCCCGACCTGGCCGACCAGATGCTCAAGGCTCAGAAGCGCGAGCTGCCGCAGGGCTGGGACGCCGAGCTGCCGACCTTCCCGCCGGACGCGAAAGGTATCGCCGGACGCGACGCCTCGGCCAAGGTTCTCAATGCCGTGGCCAAAAACTTCCCCTGGCTTATCGGCGGCTCGGCCGACCTTGCGCCCTCGACCAAGACTCGCCTGGCTTTTGAAGGGGCGGGCGACTTTCTGGCGGGATCCTACGGCGGGCGCAACTTTCACTTCGGCGTCCGCGAACACGCCATGAGCGCCATCCTCAACGGGCTGTCGCTCGCCAAGACGCGCCCCTATGGCTCGGGCTTCCTAATTTTTTCCGACTACTCGCGCCCGGCCATTCGCCTGAGCGCCCTGATGGAGCTGCCGACCATTCACATCTTCACCCATGACTCGATTGGCGTTGGCGAGGACGGCCCGACGCACCAGCCCATCGAGCAGCTTGCCGGCTTGCGCTCAATCCCGGGGCTGCATGTCTTCCGCCCGGCGGACGCCAACGAAGTCGTCGAGTGCTGGAAAGTCATCCTGCGCCTCAAGCATGAGCCGGCGGCGCTGGTTCTCAGTCGGCAGCCGATTCCGACGCTGGATCGCGGCGTTTACGCCAGCGCCGAGCTGGCGCGGTTCGGAGCCTACGCGCTGGCCGACAGCGGCGACACGCCGGAAGTCATCCTGCTGGCGACTGGCTCGGAAGTCGCGCTGTGCGTGGCGGCGTACGAGCGATTGACCGCCGATGGGCACCGCGCGCGGGTGGTGAGCATGCCCTGCTGGTCGCTGTTCGAGCGGCACAGCGAGGCATACCACGAGTCCGTGATTCCCTCCCGGGTGCGCGCCCGCGTCGCGGTCGAGCTGGCCTCGACCTTCGGCTGGGGACGCTACGTGACGAGCCAGCGCCAGATTATCGGCATGAAAACCTTCGGCGCGAGCGCGCCACTCAAGGAAGTCACAAGGAAGTTCGGCTTCACCGTCGAGGCGATTGTCGAAGCCGCCAAGCGTGAGATTGAAGCCTGTCAGTAACGCGATATCGCGAAAGGGTCAAAGCCTCCCGCCATTTTTCGGAGAGGTTTTGACCCATCCTTC
Source organism: uncultured Chloracidobacterium sp. (assembly GCA_937966115.1). Lineage (GTDB taxonomy): Bacteria > Acidobacteriota > Blastocatellia > Chloracidobacteriales > Chloracidobacteriaceae > Chloracidobacterium. Next base: position 42,235 of record CALCKX010000008.1, read on the forward strand.
CGCGACTTCATCCAAGAAATAGCCTCAATTTCGATTTCACCTTGACCGCTAGCCAAACAAATCAAGTAAAATCAACTTTTACCCTATCTTCCATCAAGCTTGACGGAGCTTTGAGGCTCAGACATTTCTCAAGCTTTCGCAAAATGCTTATAAAATGCATGAGATGGGGAAAATGACTCAATGCGCCTTGTCACGCGTCTTTTTATCCGCCCTCTTTGTCTCACGCTTGGGCGCGATGTCAGCCCATTCGCGTCCTGCCCGAGCCGGCTTTTTTGAAGTCAGCGCTTTTTTGGCAGGCGACAAATGCCCTGGAAAAGGGATTTTTGGTCGGCGACTTTGAAGTTTTTGGAAACGCTCGCTGGCAGACTGGCGCGCAATTTGATCAGAAAGAAAAGCCGCCTTTAGGGATGATCGCGCTCAAATGGTCGCGCTCGATATGAGCAAAATCGCTCGGAAGCACTTTGAAGTCTTGCGCCGGCGACTTCTGGAAGCCTAAAGCTGCCTGCGACCGCTTGATAAAATAGAGATTTTAGCTAGGGACGAATAGAAAAAAATCATCCGCGACTTTAGCTGCAACCATCGGCGAATAGCCGAGGCTGCGCCTGAGCTTGGCGAGCGAAAGCGCGGCGAGGAAGGCATTTTTACGCCATCCCGGCGCCGCCCTTGCCCGGCGAGTCGTCGCCCGGTCGCGTCACGGCGCGCCGCGACCGCTTCGCGCCGCGCGCTTTACCCTTGCCTTCGCAGTTCAAGGGCGATACAAACACGCCAACCGTTCGTTTCATTACGCTCGCCTGCAACGCTCCTTATCCAAACCCTAAAACTTGTCTATGGCTCTTTCTCCCGCTCGCGGCGCGGTCGGCGATGCGCTCGACCAGCTCTGCATTACAACCCTCCGAACGCTTGCCATTGACGCCGTCGAGCAAGCGCAATCGGGCCACCCGGGCGCGCCGATGGAGAACGCGCCGTTTGGCTACCTGCTCTTCACTCGCTATTTGCGCCACAACCCGCGCAACCCGCAGTGGGCGAGCCGCGACCGTTTCGTCCTCTCCGCCGGGCACGGCTGCATGCTGCTTTACGGTCTGCTGCACCTGACGGGCTATGACCTGCCGCTCGAAGATATCAAGCGGTTTCGCCAGTGGGGATCGAAAACGCCTGGCCACCCGGAATACGGACACACGCCAGGCGTTGAAACGACGACTGGCCCGCTCGGCCAGGGACTCGCGACCGCCGTCGGGATGGCGATTGCCGAAACCAAGCTCGCCGCGCATTTCAACCGTCCCGGACACGCCATTGTTGACTACGATACCTATGTTTTGTGCAGCGACGGCGACCTGATGGAAGGCGTCGCGGCGGAAGCCTGCAGCCTTGCCGGCACGCTCAAGCTCGGCAAGCTCATCGCGTTTTACGCCGACAACCGGATCACGATTGACGGCAGCACCGATCTCGCCTTCCGCGAGCAGGTCGCGACGCGGTTTCTCGCCTATGACTGGCACGTGCAGTCCATCGAGGGCAACGACCTCCGGCAAATCGCTCAGGCCATCGAGCAAGCCCGCGCCGAAAGCGCTCGCCCATCGCTCATCGTCGCCCGCACCCACATCGGTTACGGCAGCCCCAACAAGCAGGACACCGCCAAGGCGCATGGCGAGCCGCTCGGCGCGGAGGAAGTTAAGCTGACCAAGCAGGCTTATGGCTGGCCCTACGAAGCGCCGTTTACGATTCCCGATGAAGCGCTAGAAGCCTATCGCGCCTGCGTCTCGCGCGGCGCGCAACTGGAAGCGGACTGGACGGCGCGCTTCGCCGCTTACGAAGCCGCGCACCCCCAGCTCGCCGCCGAGTGGCGCGCCTTTCACGCGGGCGCGCTCCCCGACGGCTGGGACGCCGACTTGCCAGCCTTCAGCGAGGATATGGCGACCCGCCAGGCATCGGGGGTCGTCATCAATGCGCTGGCGGCGCGGCTGCCCTTTTTCATCGGCGGCTCGGCCGATTTGACTCCCTCCAACAACACGACCATTAAGGGCGCGGCGGCCTATAGCGCGACTGATCGCCACGGGCGCAACTTTCACTTCGGCGTCCGGGAACACGCCATGGGAGCCATTCTCAACGGGCTGGCGCTCAGCCGCGGCTTCATCCCCTACGGCGGCACATTTCTCATCTTTTCGGATTATATGAAAGCCGCCATCCGGCTGGCGGCGCTCATGCGGCTGCGCGTCATCTACGTCTTCACCCACGACAGCATCGGGCTTGGCGAGGATGGCCCGACGCACCAGGCCGTCGAGCAGCTCGCCGGACTCCGGGCTATCCCCAATCTCGCGGTCATTCGCCCGGCCGATGCCAACGAAGTCACGGAAGCCTGGCGCGCGGCCATTTGCAACGCCGAGGGGCCAACGGCGATCATTCTCACCCGCCAGAAGGTGCCGACCTTCGACCGCGCCCGCCACGCTCCGGCCAACGAAGTGGCGCGCGGCGCTTATATCTTTTCAAAAGAACAATCTAGCTTACCCGATCTCATCCTTATTGGGAGTGGCTCAGAGCTGCAATTGGCCGTCATGGCGCAGGAACGGCTTCAGGCGGAAGGCATCGCCGCGCGCGTCGTCAGCATGCCCAGCTGGGAGCTATTCGAGCAACAACCCGAGGACTACCGTCACAGCGTGCTGCCGCCAAGCGTCAAGAAGCGCGTCGCCATCGAGGCCGGCTCGCCGCTTGGCTGGAGAAACTATATCACCGATGAAGGCGCAATCATTGCCATGAAAAGCTTTGGCGCATCGGCTCCCTTTACGGTCCTAATGCGCGAGTTTGGCTTTACCACTGACCAGGTCATAGCGACGGCCAAGGCGCTGCTCGCCCGGGCAAGCGCCTGACGAGCAAGCCGGGGGGATCGCCAAAGCTCTGACAGCGCTTACTTGAAGACGGTCTAAATGACACTGTTCAAAACAGTTCGACTACCCGGAGCAAGCAGGTATGAATCCTCTTAAAGCGTTACATGAGCAGGGACAATCGCCGTGGCTAGACTACATCCGGCGCAGCCTCATCACGAGCGGCGAGCTACAGCGCCTCATTGACGAGGACGGACTGATGGGCGTCACTTCCAACCCCGCCATTTTTGAGAAAGCCATCACTGGCAGCCAGGACTACGCGGCGGCGCTGGCGGCGCTCGAGACTGAAAACCTCGACGCGAACGCGCTTTACGAGCGGCTGGCCATCGAAGACATTCAAAGCGCCGCCGACCTTCTCAAGCCGGTGTATGACCGGACGCAGGGACGCGACGGCTACGTTAGCCTCGAGGTTTCGCCTTACCTAGCTAGGGATACCGATGGCACGATTGCCGAAGCGCGCCGCCTGTGGCAGGCGGTCAACCGCCCGAACCTGATGATTAAAGTGCCGGCGACGCCGGAGGGCCTCCCCGCGATCCAGCGGCTTCTCAGCGAAGGCGTCAACGTCAATGTCACCCTGCTCTTCGCGCAGGATGCCTACCGGCAAGTGGCCGAAGCCTACCTTGCCGGACTCGAAGCCTTCGCGGCCGCTGGCGGCGAGCTGCGCCGCGTCGCCAGCGTGGCCAGCTTTTTCGTCAGCCGGATTGACTCGCTGGCGGACGCCAAGCTCGACGCCAAGCTCCGGGCCGGGGATGGCGACCCGGCGCTCCTCGCCAGCCTCAAGGGCAAGGTCGCCATCGCCAACGCCAAGCTAGCCTATCAGGCTTACAAGAAGATTTTTTCCGGCGAGCGGTGGGAAAAGCTCGCGGCGGCCGGCGCGCAGACGCAGCGATTGCTATGGGCCAGCACGGGAACGAAGAACCCGCAATATAGCGACACGCTCTACGTCGAAGAGCTTATCGGCCCCGACACCGTGAACACGATTCCGCCAGCCACCTGGGACGCCTTCCGCGACCATGGGCGCGTCCGCCCAACGCTTGAAAGCGACCTCGACGCCGCGCATGACACCCTGGAAACGCTTGCCAAGGTAGGGATTTCCCTGTCGGAAGTCACCGACGCCCTGCTTGCGGAAGCCGTTCGGCTCTTTGCCGAGCCATTTGATAAGCTGCTCAACTCGCTCGACAAAAAGTGCAAGGCGGTCAACTGGACGCGCCTCAATGCCCAGGAGCTGCATCTGTCAAACGAGCACCGCCGCCTGCTGGAGGCCGAGCTCGACGACTGGAAAATCAACGGCAAGGCGCGCCGCCTCTGGATGCGCGACGCCAGCCTATGGACGCGCGGCGATGAAAGCCAGTGGCTTGGCTGGCTGGGGCTGGTCGAGGATCAGCTCGCCAACCTGCCCGCGCTCCTAGCCGCGGCGGACGACCTGCGCCGAACCTTCAAGCAGGCCGTCGTGCTGGGCATGGGCGGATCGAGCCTTTGCCCGGAAGTGCTGCGCAAAACCTTTGGCGTTCTGCCTGACGCGCCGGCCTTGCACGTTCTGGATTCTACCGACCCGGCGCAAATCAGCGCGCTCGAAGCCCAGCTCGACCTCGAGCGGACGGTCTTCATCGTGGCGAGCAAGTCGGGCAGCACGCTCGAGCCCAACATCTTCAAACAGTATTTCTTCGAGCGGATGAAGCAATTGGCGGGAGCCGCGGGCGCGGGGCGACACTTTGTCGCCATCACCGATCCCGGCTCAAAGCTCGAAGCCATCGCCAAGGCCGACGGCTTCCGGCACATCTTCGCGGGCGCGCCGAGCGTTGGGGGACGGTATTCAGCCCTGTCGAGCTTCGGCATGGTCCCAGCGGCCGTGATGGGCCTTCCGGTCGGCGAATTCCTCGATTTGGCCGATGACATGGTCAACGCCTGCTCCTACTGCGTGCCGATTGCCGAAAATCCCGGCGTCGCGCTGGGCTGCGCGCTCGGGGCGCTCGCCAAAGCCGGACGCGACAAGCTGACGCTCATCGCCTCGCCAAAGCTCTGGAGCCTCGGCGCGTGGATAGAGCAGCTCATCGCGGAATCCACCGGCAAGCAAGGCAAAGCCATCATTCCCGTAGACCTGGAGTTCCCAACCGATATTTCGGCTTATGGCGATGATCGCGTCTTCGCCTATCTGCGGCTCGACAACGACGACAATGACGCCACCGACGCCGCCATCGCCGCGTTCAAGGACGCCGGCTACCCGGTCATCGTCAACCGGCTCGCCACTGAAATGACGCTGGGGCAGGAGTTCTTTCGCTGGGAAATCGCCACGGCGGTCGCCGGCGCAATTCTGGGCATCAACCCCTTCGACCAGCCGGACGTGGAAGCCAGCAAAGCGGCGACCCGGGAGCTGACGGCGGCATACGAGCGCGCCGGCGCGCTCCCGGCGGAAACGCCGATTTTCGCGGCCGATGGCCTGCAACTCTTCACCGACGAGGCCAACGCCGAGGCGCTCGGCGCGCGCGATAGCCTGGCGGGCTACTTGCAAGCCCATCTGGCGCGGCTCGCGGCGGGCGATTACTTCGCCCTGCTCGCCTACCTCGACATGAACGACCTCAACAAGGCGCATCTCCAGGCGATTCGGCACGCCGTTCGGGAAGAAAAGCGCGTCGCCACCTGCCTGGGCTTCGGGCCGCGCTTTCTGCACTCGACCGGACAGGCCTACAAGGGCGGGCCCAACACTGGCGTCTTCTTGCAAATCACCTGCGATGACGCGCAGGACCTGCCCGTGCCAGGCCAGGCCTACACCTTTGGCGTCGTCAAGGCGGCGCAAGCGCGCGGCGACTTCCAGGTGCTCGTCGAGCGACGGCGGCGGGCGCTTCGCGTTCATCTCGGCTCAGATGTGGCGGCGGGGCTGGTCAAGCTACGCGAAGCCATCGCCCAAGCCCTGGCGCGCTAACCCTCGCGCCGCCGGACCGCGCCGGCGCGGTCCAGCGGCGGTTTTCGCTTTCGACTGCATTCATTTCCAGGAACGAGGCACAACACTATGGCGGAAGGATTGGCCGACATCGGACTCATCGGCTTGGCTGTGATGGGCAGTAATCTGGCCCAGAACATCGAGCGCAACGGCTTCACCGTCGCGGTTTGGAACCGCGACCCGGCGCGCGTGGATGAATTCATGAACGCCGTCGGCCCAGGCAGAAAGTTCATTGGCGCGCGCGCGCCGCAGGCGTTTGTGGCGGCGCTGGCGCGCCCGCGCAAGATCATGCTGCTGGTCAAGGCGGGCGAGGCGACCGACTGGACCATTGACCAGATCAAGCCCTTCCTCGAGCCGGGCGACATCCTCATTGACGGCGGCAACGCGCTCTATCACGACACCATTCGCCGCGAAAAGGCGCTCCGGGCGGAAGGACTCAACTTTATTGGCTGCGGCGTTTCGGGCGGCGAGGAAGGCGCGCTCTGGGGGCCGTCGCTCATGCCGGGCGGCGCGCGCGACGCTTATGAAAGCCTGCGCCCGATCCTGGAAGCCATCGCCGCCAAGGTCGACGATGGACCCTGCGTGACCTATATCGGCCCGGACGGCGCGGGCCACTTCGTCAAGATGGTCCATAACGGGATTGAGTATGGCGACATGCAGCTCATCGCCGAGGCATACGACTTGCTCAAGCGCGTCGGACACCTGACCGCGCTCGAACTCGCCGCGGTCTTCGCGGCCTGGAATGAAGGCGTCTTGCAGTCGTTCCTCATCGAAATCACGTCGCGGATTTTCCGCGCCATTGACCCTGAAACCAATCAGCCCCTCGTGGAACTCATCCTTGACAAGGCCGGGCAGAAAGGCACGGGCAAATGGACCTCCGAAGCCGCGCTGGAGCTGGGCGTCCCAGTGCCGACCATCCAGGCGGCGATTGACGCCCGCGTGCTCTCCTCGATGAAAGCCGAGCGAGCGGCGGCGAGCGAAATCATAGTCGGCCCGCCGACATCGCCAGAAATGCCTGATAAGGGAGACTTTATCGCTCTCGTTCACAACGCGCTCCACGCGAGCAAGATTTGCTCCTACGCCCAGGGCATGGCGATGCTTTCAACTGCCGCGCGGGCCTACGACTGGAATCTCGACCTCGGCGAAATCAGCCGCATCTGGAAGGGCGGCTGCATCATTCGGGCGCAGTTCCTCGACAAGATCAAGCAGGCCTATCAGCGCCGGCCCGACCTCCCGAACCTGCTACTCGACCCGGATTTCAACCAGTGGATGGCCGACGCTCAAACGAGCTGGCGCGGCGTGGTCAGCGTCGGAGCGCTGGCCGGCATCCCGCTGCCCGCGATGAGCGCGAGCCTCGCCTACTTTGACAGCTACCGCACCGCCCGCCTGCCGCAAAACCTCACGCAGGCGCAGCGCGATTTCTTTGGCTCCCATACTTATGAGCGGGTTGACAAGCCGGAAGCCGGCTTTATCCACACCGAATGGAAAGACCTGATCCAGTAGGGGATGGAGCGCCCTTCCCCGCCGAATCCCGCGCCGGCCGCTTCAGGCGGCTGGCGCGCCTGAACCGCCGCTTGAGCCGATACGGCTTGAAACGATGCCGATTGGGAGCGATACAGCATGGCAGCCAACCATAACCCCCTCCGCGAGGAAGCCCGCGTTGAGCGCACGCCGCCGCCCTGCGCGGTGGTGATTTTTGGCGCGTCGGGCGACTTGGCCAAGCGCAAGCTTGTCCCGGCGCTCTTCAACCTCGCCCGCGAGCGTCGGCTGCCGGGCGGCTTTTCCATCGTCGGCTACTCGCGCAGCGCCATGAACGACGATGCGCTGCGGTCGCTCATGCACGATGCCGTGGCGGAGTTTTCCAGCTCCGGGCCGCCGACGGCCGCCGAATGGGAGAGCTTCTCCGCCGGGATGTTTTACTGCCAAGGCGGGTATGACGACCTTGCCGGCTACGCGCGGCTCGCCGCGCGGCTCGCCGAGAT
>CALCKX010000009.1 GCA_937966115.1 uncultured Chloracidobacterium sp.
CGCCGAAGCCAAGATGGAGCTGACCAACTCGGGCGTTGACGCCCAGATGGCGCAGCTCGAGCGCGAGGCGTACAACATCCAGGCGCAGGATGCGCTCATGGCCTACAAGCGCCAGATGGGGATGATTCCCGATGAGCCGGCCGCGCTGGCCGAGTCGTCCGGCGGCGAGCGAACGCTGGCCCCAGCGCAAAAGAAGGCGCTCGAATAAGGCGCGAATTTCCGTCAAGCCATCCAGCGAAGCTAAGCAGGCCGCGGGCGGCCTGCTTTTTGTCGCGCATTTTTGCCCCGCGGCAGCCCGCTGGGAGGTCGCCGTCGAAACTCTTCCAGCGCCCGCGCGCCAGTCGGGAAGCGCGCCTAGCCCGCGTTGACAGCGGGCGGCCAGTGAAATGTCGCCACGACCGGCGCGTGGTCGGAGGGGCGCTCCTTGCCGCGTTCCTCGCGATCGATGCGAGCCGTGGCGCAGACATCGGCCAGCGGCGGCGTCGCCCAGATGTGGTCAATGCGCCAGCCGCGATTGCGCGAAAACCCGCCGGCGCGGTAATCCCACCAGCTATACAGGCCAATCTCCGTCGGATGTCGCTCGCGCGCGACATCCCGCAGGCCCCACTGCCGCCAGCGTTCGAGAAAGGCATGCTCGCGCGAGTGAAACATCACGGTTTCGCGGTTGCGCTCCGGGTCGTGGAGGTCAATATCCGCCGGGGCGATGTTGTAGTCGCCGCACACCAGTAACGGGCGCTCCGGCGTCAGGCGGTCGGTGAAGAAGTTGGTTAGACGCTCTAGAAAGGCCAGCTTGTAGGCGAACTTGGGCGAGCCGACCGCCTCGCCATTCGGCACATACACCGAGATGATGTCCACGCCGCGCAGCGTCCCCATGAGAAAGCGGCGCTGCGCGTCAGGCGCGTCGTCCGGCAGCCCGCGCCGGATGTTTTCCGGGGTTTCAAACGACAGCAAGGCCACGCCGTTGTAACCTCTCTGCCCATGAACCGTGGCGACGTAGCCGAGTCGCTCAAAGGCCTCGAAGGGAAAATCCTCGTCCGGCACTTTGGTCTCTTGAAGGCATAGCGCGTCGGGTTCATGCCGCTCAAGCCAATCCAGGACCTGCGGTAACCGCGCGCGAATGGAGTTGACGTTCCAGGTGGCGACAGTCAGCGTGTCAGTCATGGCCGCCAGCTTAGGCAAATGCGCCGCGCCGGCGCAAACCGACTGCTCGGTTCCGGCGGGCTTGCCGATGCGAAGGCTCGTTTGTAGGCTTCCCTGTCATGGGCTACCAAGTCATCGCTCGCAAATGGCGACCGCAGCGGTTTGAAGACGTCATTGGGCAGGGCGCGATCACTCGCGCTTTGGGGAACGCCTTGCGGACCGGGCGGCTGCACCACGCCTACCTGTTTGCCGGGCCGCGCGGGGTCGGCAAGACGACCTGCGCCCGACTGTTCGCGCGCGCGCTCAACTGCTTGGCGGGGCCGACGCCGACGCCCTGCGGCGTCTGTCCGTCCTGTCAGGAAATCGCGTCGGGCGAGTCCCTCGACGTGCTAGAAATTGACGCCGCCTCCCACACCGGCGTGGACAACATCCGGGAAGTCATCATCGCCACGGCGGGGAATCGTCCGGCGCGGGATCGCTACAAGGTCTTCATCATTGACGAAGTCCACATGCTTTCGACCAGCGCCTTCAACGCCCTGCTCAAAACGCTCGAAGAGCCGCCGCCGCACGTGATATTCGTGATGGCGACCACGGAGCTTCACAAGCTTCCGGAAACCATTCTCTCGCGCTGTCAGCAGTACGAGTTTCGCGCCATCGGCGTCGAGGTCATCGCTGACCAGCTCCAGCGTATTGCCGAAGCCGAGCGGATTCAAATTTCGCGGTCGGCGCTTATTCAAATCGCCCACGCCGGACGCGGAAGCATGCGCGATGCGCAGTCGGCGCTTGACCAAGTGCTGGCCTTTACGGGAACAGACGCCGTCATCGGCGAAAGCGACGTGAGGGAATCCCTCGGGCTGATCGGCCTGGATTTTCTGGCGGAAGTCGTGGACGCGCTGGACGCGGCCGATCCAGGAGCGGCGACGCGCCACGTCCAGCGCCTCGTTCAGGCGGGCTATGACCTGCGCCAGTTCTTGCGCGAGCTGATGGCGTATCTCAGGCACCTGCTCGTCGCGCAGGTGGTTGGACTTGACCGCGAGCTGCTGCCGGTCGCCGACCGCGAGCTGGCGCTCATCGAGCGCCAGTGTCGGCGCTTCACGGTAGCTGACTTGACGCGGTTTTTCTCGCTGCTGGCCGAGCTTGAAACGCAGGCTCGCGTCGCGGAAGACGCGCGGGCGCTGGTGGAAGTCGGCCTCATCAAGCTCACGCAGCTTGGGCGGCTCAAGCCGCTCGAGGATATCCTGGCGCGACTGGAGGCGCTGTTGGCGGATGGTCGCGCCGCTCGCTCGCCAGCGCCTCCCGCCGGCCCTGCGTCAGCGGCCAAAGCGCCGGCGGAAGCGCCCGCCCGCTCCGCCCCGGCGGCGCGCCCGCCCGCCGCGCCTCCGTCCTGGCCCGCTGAGCCGCCGCCGGCGCCTCCCGCGGAGAATTTGCCGCCAGAAGATGATGCGCGGAAGGCGAATGCGCCGGATGCCCTGGATGAGACCGATGCCAAGGCGCTGCTCAGGCGCTTGAAGGCGCTTGCCGAGCAAGACCGGAGGCCACTGCTATCCGTTCACCTTGACGCGGTTGTCGCGGCGCGCTGGCAGGGAAATGACTTCGAGCTGGTGTTTGGACCCGCGGCGCAGGCGGCGGAGCAGTATGTCGCGCAGCCGCGCGAGAAGCTTTATCTGCGCGAATCCCTGCAAAGGCTCACTCGCAAAGCGGCCAATATCGTGACGCGCCTCGAGCGCCATCCGACCAAGGGCGCGGTATCCGAACGGGAAGCGCGCGAAGCCGCCTTGCGCGCCGAAGCCGAGGGGCATCCGGCCGTTCAGGCCATACAAAAGCGCTTTGGCGCCGTGTTGCTTGAAGTCAAGCCGCCGGGGGACTAGGGCGAGCGCGCTCGTCAAGCGCCTGTCTGACGGCGGCGAAAACGGCGTCCAGGCTAGCTTCAGTGAGCTTGCCCGTTAGCGTATTCTGCTGACTGGGATGATAGGAGCTAAAAAGCGTCAAGCCCTTGGCCAAATCATAACGCGCGTTATGGGAGAATGGGGGCTTTGGGCGCGGAATCAGGTTGCCATTTTGACGCAGCGCCTTGAGAGTCTGGTCAAAGGCGAAGCGACCAAGCGCGACGATGACGCGCGCTGCCGGCAGGAGCCGAATTTCCCGCTCGAGGAACGGCAGGCAGGTCGCGGCTTCCTCCGGCGTCGGCCGGTTGTCCGGCGGCGCGCAACGGACCGCCGCGCTGACATAGCAGTTGATGAGCTGCAAGCTGTCGTCCCGGCGCGTCGAGGTCGGCTGGTTGGCGAAGCCGGCGCGATGCAGGGCGCGAAACAGCCAGTCGCCGCTGCGGTCGCCGGTGAAGATGCGCCCAGTGCGATTACCGCCGTGCGCGGCCGGGGCGAGCCCGATGACGAGCAAGGCCGCCTGCGGGTCGCCAAAGCCGGGCACGGGCCGTCCCCAGTAGGTTTCGGACCGAAAGCGCGGCGCTTTTTGACGCGCCATCCGCTCGCGCCAGGCTGTCAAGCGCGGGCAGCTTCGGCAGGCTTCAACCTCCTGCCGAAGCTGATCCAATTGACGCGGCAGATTCATCCCGGCTGGGGTCAGACCGCCGTGAGCCATTCGTGTCGGTCCTCGCGCTCGCCCTGGATGATGCCAAAATAAGCGTCCTGGAGCTGTTTGGTGATAGGGCCGCGCTTGCCTTCGCCAATCTTGATTTTATCGAGCGTGCGCGCGGGCGTGATTTCGCAAGCGGTGCCGGTCAGGAACATTTCATCAGCGATGTAGAGTTCTTCGCGCAGGATGCTCCGCTCGACGACGGGGATGCCAAGGTCCTCGCACAGGCGCATCACGGCGTCGCGCGTGATGCCCGGGAGCACCGCGCGGCCAATCGGCGGCGTGATGACCGTCCCGTCGCGCACCATGAAGACGTTTTCGCCGCTCCCCTCGCTTACATAGCCGGCCGCGTCCAGCGCGATGCCTTCGGCATAGCCGTTGGCGATGGCTTCCATCTTGATGAGCTGGGAGTTCATGTAGTTTGCGCCCGCCTTGGCAGTTGTGGGCAAGGTATTCGGCGACATGCGCGCCCAGGACGAGGTGCACAGATCGACGCCGGCCTCGAGCGCGTCGCTGCCGAGGTAGCGTCCCCAAGGAAAGCAAATGATGTAGGTTTCCACCGGGGCCGGGAACGGATTGACGCCAAACGCCCCGTAGCCGCGAAAGACGATTGGGCGGACATAGCAATGCTGGAGCTTGTTGATCCTGACAGTTTCGATGCAGGCCGTCAGAATTTGCTCCATCGTGAAGGGAATGGTCATCCGATAGATGTGGCAGGAGTCAAACAGGCGGCGAACATGCTCGCGCAGGCGGACCAATCGCGAACCGCGCGGGGTTTGATAACAGCGAATCCCTTCAAAGACCGAAGAGCCGTAATGGATGACGTGCGACATGACATGAATGCGCGCGTCCTCCCAAGGGAGCAGTTTGCCATTATGCCAGATTTTTTCGGACGTTTCGAGTGCCATGGTCGGTTCCTCCGTGGGAAGCGAGACCGAGCCGCCCGCGCGCCGGCTGCGCTTGGAGCCGGCTCGCCCAGCGCCTTGAAAAGACTTACAGGATTTTTTTGCCAAGCGCGGAGAGTAGCAGTTCCGCGCCAAGTTCGCCGGTCCGATTATGCGCATCGAGAATAGCGTTGATTTCGACCATCTCGACCGAGAGCATCTTGCCGGAATCGTGAATTTTCTCCATGGCGAGGTGACTCTCACGATAGGTGCCGCCGCCCGGAACGGGCGTGCCGACGCCAGGCGCATAATACGGGTCAACGAAGTCCATGTCGAATGTCGCGTGAAAGCCAACCGTGTGGCGCGTCACCCAGGCGATGGCTTCATCCATGACCGCGCTCATGCCGCGCTCGTCCAGGTCGCGCATGGTGTAGATGCGCAGGCCGAGCTGACGCGCCAGACGGCGCTCGCCATCGTCGAGTTGACGCGCGCCAATGACTGCGCAGTCTTCAGGGCGCAGCTTTGGCGCAAAGCCGCCGATGCGCGTCAAGATTTCCGGCCCATGCCCGAGCAGCACGGCTAGCGGCATGCCGTGAATGTTGCCGGATGGCGAGGATTCCGGGGTATTGATGTCGGCATGCGCGTCAATCCAGATAACGCCAACCCGCTCGCCTTGGCGCCGATAGTGGGCGACGAGTCCGGCAACGCTGCCGATGGCGATGGAATGATCGCCGCCCAAAACAATCGGGAGCGCGCCTTCGGCAAGAATGTCGCCAACGCTTTTGGCGAGAATCTCGCTCGATCTGGCGACCTCAGCGAGGTATTTGTGCCTGGCGTCGGCATCGGTGGCGCGGCGCGTCTCAGCCAGGGCGACCGGAACATTGCCAATGTCTTCGACGACATAGCCTAACTCGGTCAGCTTGGCGCTGAGTCCGGCGATCCGCACGGCCGACGGCCCCATATCCACGCCGCGCCGGTCCGCGCCTAGGTCCATGGGGACGCCAACGATGGTCACTTTGCGATGGAGGGAGGGACGAGTCTCTTCCATGAGACATCTCCTGCGAGGCTTCCCGCGTCAGGGGGCGACAAAAGCCATGCGCGATGAAAGGGAAAGGCGGCGCTAGAAGGACTTGACCTTGCGGAAGCGCCAGCGATTGAGCCAGCCGGCAAAGCGCGTTCGGAGGCGGCGCCAAAAAGTGGTCAAGTCATGACGGACGCCGTTGCTTTCGATGCGCAGGACGCGCCCGATGACATTCGAGACCGGCACTGAGACATCAAGCCCCTCCGCCGCGTCGCCGCGCGTGACCACATACAGCGTGGCGTGGCGTTGCTCGAAACGCAGGATGCGGTGAACGACCGCGGTTTGACTGCTTGTGCACAGGAGAACGATATCGCCTGCGCCAAGTTGAGCCGTGGAGACTCGCTCGATGGTGAGCCAGTCGCCGTCAGAGATGGCGGGGCGCATGACGCCGCCATTGACGCGAAAGCGATAAACGCCATCCCGCATCAGCTCCGCCCGCGCCGTCCGTAGAATATCAGGCGATTCTAGCGTGTGTTCTCGAATTGAAGACGCTTTGGCTTTACCGGTCGTCCGCATGCGCTAGGCCCTACCGGGACAAGTGGAGTGTTCGAGTGGAAGATCGAGGCGTTGCTTCTCAAGGTTGCAGCTAGCCTGCATTTTAGTTTGGGCCGGGACCGTATTTCAATCTCGTCCCATCGGCTTCGCGCATAAAACTCATTGCGCCTATTCGCCGGCTCGCCGGCGGCTAACCCCGGCGGTACGCGGCCGGAGCGGTGATGACGGCGTTGCCGCCGCGGGCGGTCAGGCTGGCCAGCGCCTCGCGCAGCGTCCAGATCAAGCTGTCAAGCGGCAGGCCTTCGAACAACGGCAGATCACTGGTCACGGCGATGCTCAGCGTCACGACCCGGTGGGGCGACGCGGCGTGAGGAATGCCTTTGCCTTGAACGGCTTGCCGCAGAGCTTCCGCCATCTCCCGCGCCTGATTGACATCCAGGTCCGGGGCGAGGAACAGAAAGCCGGAATTCGGATCATAGGCCGCCATGCCGCCCGACCGCGCCAGTTCCGCGTCAAACAACCCCGCCAGGATTTCAAGGCAGGGCTGACGGAAGGCGACTGGGTAAGCCTCGAGGAAATCGAGCTGCGCCAAGCCCAGGGACAGCGGGTAGCTGTGGCGGGCGGCGCGCGCCCACTCGCGCTCATGAAGCTTTCGAAACTGCGCGAGCGTCAACAGCTCGCCGAGGCGTCCAGCGCCGCTCGGCGCAGCGTCGGGCTGTCCAAGGGCCGGCGCCGGCGATTCGGCGAACAGGAGGCTGGCGAGTCCGCCGGGCGCTTCAAACGAGAGCGGCAGGGAGGGCGCCGCCGGCGGCGCGAGCGGCAGTAACTCGGCGGCCGGGTCAATGGCGAGGGCTTCGGCGCGCAGGTCGTCCGCTTTGTCGCTTTCGCCGCGCGCTTGGCACAGCCGCGCCAGCGCCAGGCATTCGCGCGCCGCGTCCGCGTTCCGCCTGGCCTCCAGATACATGTCCTTGAGCTGAAGGCGCATCTCGATGGCGTCCGGCTGGGCGGCGACCATGCGCTCGACTAGCGCGAGGCGCGCTTGCGCCAGCTCCGGGCTGTGGGTCAGGAGGCTGTCGAGCAGGGCTACGCTATATTCGCCGGACAGGGCGTCGCCGCGCCCAGCCGCCAGCGCCGGGTCGGTCGCGGCGCCCGCTTCAGCCTGCGTCAGGCGGTCGTAGTAGCCGGCGGCGGATGGCGACTCGAAGCCTTCTGGAAAGCTGGGCGCGGGCGCGGCTTGCTCGCCTTTCAGGACTTCGAGCCGCTGCCGCGCCTTGCGGCTCGGCTGGTAGCGAACGGATTGCTCGAGCGCCCGAATGGCATCCGCCTCGCGGCCGGCATCCAGATAGGCTTGGGCGAGCAAATCGAGCGTGCTCGCCAGTTTGCGCTTTTCGCCAGACCGCTCGTAAGCTGCCGCGAGGCACTCAATCGCGGCGATGTGATGCGGCGCCCGCTCGAGGGCGCCGCGCAGGATCGCCGTCGCCCGCTTTTTATGCCCGCGGTCAACGATGACATCGAGCAGGCTGCGGACGATGTCAACGGCGCGGTCGAGCCGCTCGCGCTGAACGCAGGCTTCGGCCACTTCGAGGCGGTGCTCGAAGCGGCTTTGGTCAACCGCGCACAGACGGTCAAAGGTCGCTTCCGCCGCGTCAAGCTCGCCGCCGCGCAGGTAAGCGCGACCTAAAGCCGCGGCTAGCTCAAGATTGTTTGGCGAGGCGCTGATTTGCTGGCGAATGCGCTCGTAGCCCAGCGGCGCCTGTCCGCCGGCGGCGCAGGTTTCGGCGTATCCCTCAAGCGCGCTGACGCTGTCTGGATGCAGGGCGAGCGCTCGCCCATAAGCGGCGAGCGAGCCTTCCAAATCCCCGCTTTGGCGCAGCGCTGCCCCGGCGGCCAAGAACTGCTCGAAAGCGTCGGCTCGCTGTCCGGCGCGCAAATAGGCTTCCGCCAAGTCGCGCCTGGTAGACCCGTCCGTCGGAGCGAGCCGGACGAGCTCGCGCAGGGCGGTAATCCAGGCGCTTTCCTGGCCGTGCTGGCGGGCGACGCTCGCCGCCATCGCGTAGGCTTGTTTGGCGTCAGCCGGCAATCCCTGCTTTCTGTATAACAGGCCTAGCGCCAGCGGGTATTCCGGCTGGTCGGGTTGCAGCCGCATGATTTTTTTGTACAGCGCGATGGCTTGCGGCAACTGTTGCTGGCGAACGTAATGCTCCGCCACCATCGCGAAGCGCTCGGCGGCTTCCCCCAGGCGGTTCGCCCGCTGGTACAAATCGCCCAGAATGCTGACAATCGTGACATCCCTCGGGTCAGCGCGGGCTACCAGCTCATAGTCCTTGATGGCGGCCTCGATCTTGCCCTGTTGGGCATGCTTTTCAGCCTGCCGAAGCGTTTTTTCGCGGTCGAAGGAGCGGGAAAACAATGCCATGACAGATTCCTGCGCTGAGTCGAGATTAATTGTCGCTCAGCGGTTTCAAGATGCGCGCCACTTCCTGGGCAGTCGGGCGCGCCGCTGGCACTTTATGCAGCATGCGCATGACCATGGCTTCCAGGATGGGCGGCGTGTCGGGAGCGAAGGCGGCTAGCGGCGGCGGCGCGCTCTGGAGGTGGGCCGTCATAAGGGCTGCGACGCTGCCGTTGTGGGCTGTGAAGGGAGGCTGTCCCGCCAGCATTTCGTAGGCGACCACGCCCAAGCTGTAAATATCGGCGCGGCCATCATAGGGCAGAAAGCTTAGCCGCTCGGGCGGCATGTACTTCGGCGTTCCAACAATCAGCCCGCGGGTCGCTTCAGGATGGGAGCCGTCCTCGCCCAGCAGCTTGGCCAGCCCAAAGTCAAGCAGCTTGACGACCTCGCCCGCGGGTGGACGGTGCAGGAAAATATTGTCGGGCTTGATGTCGCGGTGAACGATGCGCAGGGCGTGCGCTTCGGCCAGCACCGAAGCTACCGGCAGCAGAATCTCCAGGCATCGGCGAGCGGTCATTCGCCCGAAGCGCTTGATCTCTTGCCCGAGCGTCACCCCATGCAGGATTTCCATGACCAGATAGGCGAAGCCGTTGGAAGAGATGCCAAAGTCAAGCACATTGACCGCATTGGGATGCTGCACGCGGCAGGCCGAAATGCCTTCGCGCTTGAATCGCTCAAGCTCTTCGGGCGTCACGCTCCCGCCGCGCGGTTGCAAAATCTTGACCGCCACTGATGCGCTCAGCGCCAGGTGCGTCGCTTCATAGACCGCGCCATAGCCGCCCGCGCCGATTTTGCGCTCCAGTCGGTAGCGACCATCCAGAACGGTGCCCGGCAGGGCTTCCGTATAGGCTGAGAAAATGGTCTGCGCGCGGGCTTGCGACTGCAACAGCGCTTCTTGGGCGTGGACGAGCGCCTGATTTTTTTCAAGCAACTCGCGGTTCTTGGCTTCAAGCTCGCGCTGGATGCGGAGCAGGCGACTCTGGGTCGCATCCCCGATGCCAGTCATTTTGACGGCCTGCTTCAAAAGCGCGCGATACTTTTTGGTCAGCTCCGAAAACTCGCGTTGCCAAGCGTCGGGCGTTGGAAGCCCGTTGGCCATCACCTGTTCCGCGTCACTCAAGATCGCGAATTCCGCGGCGAAGACCTCTTCGGCGGCAGTTTTAGGTCTCGGCTCAGCCATGCCCGTCAGGATGGGATCGCTATGAACTTAAACGGAATCGAGAAGTCTTCGGCGAATTCTTCCCCGTGCTCCTTCATGTCGTCGTCGTCTTCGTAGTAGTGCCAGTTCATGGTCACCATTCGGCCGGACTTGACCGCGTTTTCAACCATTTCCAAGATCGTGATAATGCATTTCGAGGAGCTGGTATTGAAGTAATCGAGCCGAAAATTGAATGTCACCGGCACGGCGGACTCGCTCAGGAAGCGAGACAGCCACTCTAGGACAGGCTGGTAGAAGTGCATCGCGTTTTCGGGGTACGAGTCCCCTTCCATTTCGAGAACGCCCGTGGCAGCGTCAAACGCGATGCGCGGCGTCGCTTTGGCTCTCTCGATGAGCAGGTTTTCCATAGATCGCGCGCTCTCAAGCTTCGGTTTCGGGACAGCTGCAATAGCAACTAGCGCTGGCGCGCAGGGGATGGTTGCTCAGAGACTTGCGCCAAGCGCTGGTTTCAAGGTTGACTGAACAATAGACGAAATCGCCTAGGACTGCCAAATGGGAAGCGACAGCGGCGCTTCGCCTGGCGCGGGGCTGAAAGGCTTGGTCGGGACGGTTCCTGTCCAGCGCCTCCGGGCGGCGCGCGGCGGTCGCCGCTCGAGCTGTTTTAGGGAGGGCTAGATCGCTGGCCAGCGGTTGTAAAAGGTCGCAAGCTCCGGCAAGCGCAGCGTCTGGCTAAGCTCTTCAATCCTGGACAGGCGCGCCGTTTCCGACCCCTGCGGCGGCGGGTGCAGACGCGCATCGCCTCTGACAACGGTCTTGACCGTCGCCAGGGCGCGGCGTCCCCCGCGCCGCCCGTGCCAGTGCGCATATAGGCGCAGCGCGTTCCAGGCAATGAAGACGTTTGGCCCTGGCAGCAGGCCGAGCAGGAGCGTGACGGGCAGGAGGGCGATGTTGAGCCATATGCCGCGCTCATGGATGGCGATGCGCGTCTTGAGCCAGTCCGTCCACTGGCCCTGGACGGCGTCGTCGGGCAGCTCGCCGTCGTGAACGAGTTCCACCGCATCGGCCTGACCGATGGCGCGCAGCAACCCTTCGCCGGGATGCATCCACCGCTCGAGCCAGCGCCAGGCGCGCCGAACGCCCCGCCAGAAGCGGTTAGGCGGCTCGTGAATAAGCATGAGCGTCTCGTCGTGCAGGCGATGCGCGCGCTGGACCAACTTGTTCCAAAAGCCAGTCGCCAGCTCCTCATCATAGGCCATCAGCATTTCGGGCGGGGCATAAAAGACCCATCCGCGCATCCGGCATCGAATGACATAGACGCGAATCACGCGCGGCGGCTTCACGATTCAGCAAGCTCCGTTGGGGCTAGTTAGGGCGCGCCAGGCCGCGGCTAGCTGCCAGAGGTCATGAAAGCCGTTGTAAAGCGGCGCCACGGCGAGGCGGAGAATATCCGGCTCGCGCGCATCGACGATGACGCCTCTGGCCTGGAGGTGAGCGGCGAGCTGGCGCGGCGCGGCGACGCGCCACGAAAGCTGCCCGCCGCGCCCCGCCGGATCGCGCGGGGAGATGAGCCGCGGCCCGTCGTCGCCTAGCAGACTGAGCAAGTAGCTGGTCAGGCGAATGGATTTCGCCCGCAAGCGCGCCATACCCGCCTGATGAAAGAGCGCCAGCGAGGCGCGCAGGGCTGCCATCGGGAGGATGGGCAAGTTGCTGAGGTGCCAGCCGGCGGCGCCGGGCGCGAGTTCGCAATCGTCCGGCATCCGGAAGCGGGTGTCGGCGCGGTGTCCCCACCAGCCGGCGAAGCGCGGCAGGTCGAACCGCTGAGCGTGGCGAGCGTGAACGAAAAAGCCGCCGACGGCGCCGGGTCCGGCGTTGACGTATTTGTAGTGGCACCACACGGCGCAATCCGCGTTCCAGTCGTGCAGCGCCAGCGGCGCGTTGCCAATCGCATGCGCCGCGTCAATACAGACGACGCAGCCCTTGGCGCGCGCAAGCTCGACCAGCGGGGCGAGGTCGAAGAGCTGCCCGGTGGCGTAGTTGACCGCGCCGAGCAGCGCCAGCGCGGTCGCGTCGCCTTCGCGCTCGAGTTGTTCCAGCATATCCTCTGCGCGCAGCAAATCCTCGCCCGGGCGGGGGCGCATCTCCACGACGGCTTCCCGCGGATCGAATCCATGAAACGCCGCTTGGCTGGCCGCCGCGTAGCGGTCGGAGGAGAAAGGGCGCGCTTCCATGAGAATTTTGAAGCGTTCCCGCGTCGGACGGTAAAACGACGCCAAGAGCAGGTGCAGGTTGACGGTGAGCCCATTGGCGATGGCGACTTCATCGGGCTGCGCGCCGACCAGTTCCGCGACGAGCGGGCGCAGGTCGGCCTCATAGTCCGCCCACGGGCGCGGCGGCGTGAAATGCCCGGCTACGCCGAGCGCGGCCCAGCGGTCGAGCTCTTCAAGGACAGCCTGCCGAGCGGCTTTCGGCTGAAGCCCGAGCGAATGTCCGCAGAAATAGAGTTGCGGCTTTCCCGTGTCCGGGTCGACTGGGAAGTGAAACTGCTCGCGAAAGCCGGCCAGCTCGTCGGCTTGGTCCAGGTTGCGGGCAAAGGCTTCGTCGGGATGAAAGTCATGGCTCATAAACAACATCCGCTGGTCGCGCCGGGCGATGATACTGAAAGCGATTCCAAAAAAGGAATGTGACCGCTAGAGCGGTTATTCAAGCGCTATGTCAACGACATTTGGCGAACTCGTCAAGGAAGGCGCTCGCCTGCTGGCGGCAAGCTCGGTTGCAGAGCCATACCGGACGGCGCTCCATCTCGCGCGCGCTTTGCTCGAGGTTGACGCCGCGACGCTGATCGCGCATCCGGAGCGGCGCGCGACGGCCGACAAAGCCGAGGCGGCGCGTCAGGCGTTTGCGCGTCGCGCTTGCGGAGAGCCGCTGCAATACATCACGGGAAAGCAAGATTTCTACGGGCGCGACTTTCGCGTGACGCCCGCCGTCCTCATTCCGCGCCCAGAGACGGAGCTGTTGGTCGAGGTCGCGCTCGACCACTGCCGCGCTCAGGCGAAAGCCGCGGCGCGCATCCTTGACTTAGGCGCTGGCTCCGGGTGCCTGGCCGTGACGCTGGCGGCGGAAATGCCGGCGGCGCAGGTCGTCGCCGTGGATGTTTCGGCGCCCGCCCTGGCTGTTGCCGCCGATAATGCGCGCCGTCACGGCGTGGCCGAGCGCCTGACATTGGTCGAAAGCGACTGGCTATCGGCCGTGCCTGCCGCCCCAGCGTGCGATGTGGCGGTAGCCAATCCGCCCTACCTGGCCGAGGCGGAGCTGAGCGGCTTGCAACGCGAGGTGCGCGACTATGAGCCTCGGATAGCGCTCGTCGCTGGCCGCGACGGTACCGAAGCCTACGCCCGGCTTTTCGCCGAATTGCCGCGCTGTCTGGCAAGCGGCGGCATCTTCGCCTGTGAAGTCGGCTTTGGCCAGGCCGACCGCGTATGCGCGCTAGGCGAAAGCCAGGGCTGGCAAGTCCAGCGCGTGGTC
This sequence comes from uncultured Chloracidobacterium sp., assembly GCA_937966115.1. Taxonomy (GTDB): domain Bacteria; phylum Acidobacteriota; class Blastocatellia; order Chloracidobacteriales; family Chloracidobacteriaceae; genus Chloracidobacterium. The sequence goes on from CALCKX010000009.1 coordinate 13,326, forward strand.
AACGACCTGCAAGGCATTCCGCGCGCGCTGGTCTTTACGCATCGCTGACCTCGGGCGGGAAGGGCTGAGCCGCGCTGACCGGCTCGCTTCCCGCCGCGTTTGTCCCCAATGGGGATGCCGGAATGCGGATGCCAGCGGCGCTTGCCGGCAGCGGGGCGCGCCCGGCGAGAACGCTCTGGCAGGCCGCCCAGCGGTCACGTAAAGTCGGTCACGTAAAATGAGCGCCCTTTTCTTCTGGCTCTTCTGGGGCTTGCTCTTCAAGCGCTCGCGCTGTGGACATCCAGCGCCCGCGTGGGGCGCCTCGCAAGGCGCGCTGGGGAAACCTGTGGCGGGCGCGCCGGAAGCCGCGACTCGCGGGCCGCTCTGGGGAAGGGCGGCCGCCTGTTTCGCTCGAAACGCCGGCTGGAGGGCCGGCGCGGGGAAACAGCGGAATAAATCCTGAAAACGGCCTGGCCAAAAGCCAACCGGCGCTGCCTTAACTAATGCGCCGCTATACAATCTTGTCGGCTTGCACTATTTTTCAAGCCCGCCATCCGTAAGCGTCGCCTTCCGTATCGCCTGCGCCCTAGCTTGATTCCATGAGTGATGTGCAACCAGTGACGATGCCCCCCCCCGCGGACGATGCGGCTTTGGGCGCGGCCGCGTCTCCTGCGCCATCCGCGGGCGAAGCGATGGCGGAGGGCGCAGGACAGCGCTGGCTTTTCGAGTTGGACATGCTGACGCAGAGCGTGGCGCACTTCTTTCGAATCGAGTTGCATCCCCTTCCAGAATCGCGCCGGGCGGTTTTGGGCCAGCGCGATTTCACGGAAGAGTTGCGAACCATCCGCCAGACTGCGCTCCGCATGAGCTATCTCGCCACGGAGGTGATCACGACGCTGCAACCGCTTTCGTCCAAAGGCGATACGGAGAAGCCGCCGAAGTCGGCCGCGCCGGAATCTCCGCTGATTAGCGCCTTGTACCAGCTAGCTGAGTCGCTTTTTGACGCTCGCGCCATCATCGATGATCTGATCCGCGCCAAGCCGATTGGGTACCAAACCTTCACCGCCGTGGGGCGCTTGCTCAACCAGGCGATCCAGCAGAGTCAGTTTCGCTTGGTCGCGCATCGGGAAAGGCTGGTAACAGCGTCGGAGATGCGGTCGGCGTCGCTGCGCAAGCTCGTCGCCGCTTTGCCCGATCCGGCGCTGCGCCAGGACCTGCGCCACATTTTCGCCTGTTTTTACCGCCTGCTGCGCTATCTGGACTTCGTTCAGGACGATCTGCGACAAGACCGCCCGCTGAAAGGCGCGTTGCCGATCTTCATTCTGGCGCGGGCGGAAACGGAAGCCTTGATCGAGTTTATTGAAACCCGCCCAATGCGCTTGCCCAACTTGCTGCCCGACGTGACCGACGCTTTTGACGCCATGGTTTACGCGCTCGAGATGGAGCTTCAGAAAGTCTATGGGCGGGAGCTGGTTGGCTTTGTCGAGCTGTGTCAAGCGCCGCCGATTTACGCCCGGGTTGAAAACGCCCATGGTCTGTTGCGCGATTGCTTCCAGCAGTCGCTGGTCGCTTTGGCGACCGTCTTTGACCCGACCTTCGACGGCGCGGCGGCCTTCAACATGTTTCAGACCAAGCTGGAGCAATCGCTTCACTTGCGCGAAGACATCTGGCGCTTGCTGTGTCATCTCCGCCGATTTGAATCGCGCCCGGACAAGACAGCGGTCGCGCCGCTGATCGAGCGCATCGCGCTCTTTCGGGATACGTCGCTGCGCTTCCTGATGTATAAGGACTGGGACGAGTACGACCATTTCCTGGATGAGGTCCAGGCGGCGCGCAACATTGAGGAGTTGCTCAAGACGATTCATTTGCTTTCGACCTTTCTCGAAACGCTGCTCGGACAAATCAACATGCGCGCCGTGCTGGCCAATCACCCCTTCGACTACCCGGCGCTGGATGATGAGTAACCCGCCCTCGGCAAGGGATTCCTGGTCTGGGATGCTCCGGGACGCTGAATCCATCCTCGATGCGCAGTGGCTGCGGCAAGCGGACGGCTTCCCGGCGCGCGGGGTCGTGATTGCCGTATCGGGCGGAATGGATTCGATGACGCTCCTGCACGCCCTGCAGGCCTGGCGCGGCGCGGGCCGGCTGCATGTCGCGCACCTCGATCACGGCTTGCGCGGGGCGGCTTCGGCGGCTGACGCGCGCCTTGTGGCGGAGACGGCCGAGCGGATGGGCGTGGGCTGGACCCTCGAGGAGGCGCCTATCGCCGAACTCGCGGCTGCCGAGCGGGGCAACCTGGAAGCCGTCGCGCGGCGCGTTCGATACGCCTTTTTACAGCGCGTGGCGGAAAAGCTCGGCGCGGGGTTCGTCGCCACGGCCCATACCCAAAGCGATCAGGCGGAAACAATTTTGCTTCGCCTGACGCGCGGAACCGGCCTCGCCGGACTCAAGGCGATCGCCCGCCTGCGCCCGCTGGCGGCTGGCTCGCCGGTGCAGTTGATTCGCCCGTTTTTAGCGACGCCCCGCGCCCGTATCGCCGCGTATGCGCGTCGGCATGGAGTGCCGTTTCGGGAAGACGAAACCAACCGCGATCTGGCGCGCGCGCGCAATCGGCTGCGCCACGTCGTCATCCCGGAGCTTGAGCGGCTTAACCCGCAGGTGGGGGAAGCCTTGGCCAGGCTGGCCAGGCTGGCGGGCGCGGATAGCGACTATTTAGCGACCGTCGCGAGCGATTGGCTACGAGCGCATGCCCGCCGGGCTGGAAAGCGGTGGGCTTTGCCGGTCGCCGAGCTGACGGCGCTTCCGCCGGCCATCCGCCGAAGGGTCTTGCATCAGGCGGCGCAACAGCCGGAATATCCAGCGGTGACCTTTCAACGCATTGAAGCCATCGAGCGAACCCTCCTCGCCGATGACGCCATCGGAAAGCGTCTTGATTTGACGGGCGGGCGGCAGGTGCGTCGCGTCGCTGGTGCGCTCGTGTTCGCCTGAGCCTATATTGCAAGTAGGCGGCTCGCGCGGCCGTCGCGGAGAGAAACGACGGGATGGCTTTTCTTTAGAAAAGTCGTTCGTGTAAACTTAGCGTCCCATTTGGGGGTTGCCCGTTCGGCGCAGTCCCCGCAGCTTACTCAACCGCTTTCTCGGTCGTCTTTGCAAAGACGCTCAGCGACTGACATGGAAAGGCAGGAGCGACGTTGAATACAGCAGTCCGACACGTAGTTTTCTGGATCGTCATTATCGCCGGCGGCGTGTTGTTGTGGGGCTTGCTCCATCGCAATGGACCGCTCAAGGAGGAAAACCCCGACTATGCGACGCTGGTCAAGAAGATAGACGCCAAGGAAATCCAGGAAGCCGTCATCTCGGACACGGAAGTCACGGGCAAGTACGTCAACGGCAAGCCCTTTCGCACGGACATCATCAGCGGCGTCGCCGGCGATCTGATGAATCGCATGCGGGAAAAGGACATCAAGGTGCAGGGCAAGCCCGCCGCCAGCGGCATTTGGCTGACGATCCTGCTCTATTACCTGCCGGTCTTCCTGCTCATCGGCTTTGTCTTTCTGATGATGCGTCAGATGCAAGGCAGCGGCAACAAAGCCCTTTCCTTCGGACGCAGCCGCGCCCGCCTGCTCTCTAACCAAGCCAAGCGCATCACCTTCAAGGATGTCGCGGGCGTCGAGGAGTCAAAGGAGGAGCTTCAGGAAGTCATTGAGTTCCTCAAGGAGCCGCAGAAGTTTCAGAAGCTGGGCGGGCGCATTCCAAAGGGCATCCTGATGATGGGGCCGCCAGGCACGGGCAAGACGCTGCTGGCGCGCGCCGTGGCCGGGGAAGCCAACGTGCCGTTTTTCTCGATTTCCGGCTCCGACTTTGTCGAGATGTTTGTCGGCGTCGGCGCGTCGCGCGTGCGCGACCTGTTTGAGCAGGGCAAGAAGAACGCGCCCTGCATCATCTTCATTGACGAAATCGACGCCGTCGGCCGCCATCGCGGCGCCGGGCTGGGCGGCGGACACGACGAGCGCGAGCAGACGCTCAACCAGTTGCTCGTCGAGATGGACGGCTTTGAATCCAACGACGGCGTCATTCTCATCGCCTCGACTAACCGACCCGACGTGCTCGACCCGGCCCTGCTGCGGCCAGGTCGCTTCGACCGCCGCGTGGTCGTCAACCGCCCGGATGTCAAGGGGCGCGAGGGCATTCTGGCGGTGCACACGCGCAAGATTCCGCTCGGCGACGACGTGGATATTTCAGTCATCGCGCGCGGCACTCCGGGCTTCACCGGCGCTGACCTGGCCAACCTCGTCAATGAAGCCGCGCTCAACGCGGCCCGCAACAATCAGAAGTTCGTGACGATGCGCGACTTCGAATGGGCTAAGGACAAAGTCATCATGGGCAGCGAGCGGCGCTCCATGGTCATGTCCAACGAGGAAAAGCGCAACACGGCCTATCATGAAGCCGGTCACGCGCTGGTGGGCATCAAGGTGCCGAACGCCGATCCGGTTCATAAAATCACAATCATTCCCCGCGGCATGGCGTTGGGGCTGACGCAGCAACTGCCGGAAGCCGACCGCTACTCCCACACCCGCGAGTACATCGAAGGGCAAATCGCGATCCTGATGGGCGGGCGCCTGGCCGAGGAAATCTTCCTCAACCACGTCACCACCGGGGCGTCGAACGACATTGAGCGGGCGACCGAGCTGGCCCGGCGCATGGTATGCGAGTTCGGAATGTCGCAGCTTGGCCCGCTGACCTTCGGCAAGAAGGAAGAGCAAATCTTTCTGGGGCGCGAAATCGCGCAGCATCAGGATTACAGCGAGGACACGGCCATCAAGATTGACCAGGAAGTCAAGCGGATCGTCATGGAGCAGTACAACCGCGCGCGGCAAATCATCCTGGACAACAAGGAAGCCCTCGTCCGGTTGGCGGAAGCCCTGCTCGAGCGCGAGTCGCTGGATGCCATCCAGGTGCGCCGGCTGGTTGCCGGTCTGCCATTGGATGACGATGAGCCCACAGGCAGCAGCGGCGAGCGCGACGACGCGAAGGCGGACGCCCTGCGCCCAACCGTGGTCAAGCCGCTGATCCCGCCAGTGGCGGCCGGCGACAACCCAGCGACCGCATAGCCGTTCAGCTGTTCCGCGCTGCGCTGGCCCTTTTCGCGCGCCCCCGCGCTCCGCATCGAAGTCGGTCGCGGGGGCGTTGCATTGCGCGCGGCGCTGGCTCGCCTGACCGCCCGGCCGCCGGATTGCTCCCGGCGCAAGGCGGCGGCGACCCGAAACGGCGGCCCAAAAGGGCTAGCGCAAGGGCGAGTCCTGAGCGAAGCCAGCGCCCGCGGCGAAAAGCCGGTAAAAAAGCCTAGGAGCTGATGAAGGTTGGCGCGGTGAGGGCGCTGTATTCCGTGCTCGTCTTCGACAGGCGGGTAAAAAAGCCTGCCGCGCCGCCGCCCAGCACAAAGACGCCGTAGTTGGGCGTCCAGCCTTCAGCGTCCGTCCGCGCTTCAAAGAAACGCTGGGCCACAAAGCGTTCAGGCAGGGCCAGCTCGATGGATTTTTCCCAAATCTCCGGCGTCACGAAGGGGCCGCAAACGGTTTCCGCGCCCTCGCACCCATAGTCGCTTTTGATCACCCACTGCTCGCGCTCATGACACAATTGGTCCAGCGAAATTTGCGTCAGGCAGTGGGTCTCCGGGATGAAGCGTCGAATGAGCTCCTGCGCTTCCAGCGAGAAGCGCGCCATTTCCTTCCAGAAAAACGCAAGCGAAAGCTTGTTTTGCGTCACGACCGCTCCGAAGGGGTTGACCACCGTCACCTCGCCCTGCAGGTCGGCGTCGAGCAGCGCCAGCAGCGGCTCCGTCAGCGGCTCGTCATCGGGGTAGCCCTCGGCATCCGCCCAGACTGGGCGGCGCTCGCTCCACCAGTCGGTTTTGTAGTGCCGCAGAATCAAGTCCACCGGCTGCCCAAGCAGCGCGATGCCCGTCGGCGTCCGGCGCAAGTTGTAAGGCGAGCCGGTCACGACGCGGATTCGCTCGGCTTCGAGCCAGCGCGAAAAAGCCGCGACCATGCACAGGTCTTCCGTCAGCTCGGTCGGGTAGACAATGCCAACGCTGGCGAGCGGCGCTTCGGTTCGCTTGGCATGACTTTCGCGCAGCAGCGCGAGAAAGCGCGTCGGAAAGTCAGCGTTGGGGTCGGTCGCGCCGGGATGCGCCGCCAGTCGGAGCTGGTTGAGCCAGACTGCCTCGGGTTGTCCCGATGGCGTGTCGCTGTTGAGCTCGCAGCACTGGATGCGCCCATCCGCGCAGACAAACACATCCGCCCGCGCCATGCCGTGCCACAGCCCGCCCGACGCGCGCCACATTAGCTCTTGAAATGGCGTCAGGCGGTAAAACGACGTCATGACATCCGGCGCTTCAAGCAGGATGTCAACCAGTTCCTGGTGCAGGTAAGTCACCGCCTCTGCCGCTTCCGCCAGTCGGCGCGCCAGCTCTGGCGAAATGATGACGCCGTTGAGCCGGAAGCGCGGCTCGCCCCACAGCCATGGGTCGGAAAGGATGCCGGTGGCGTAAACGGCGCGGGCGAAGTCAGCGTAATCGTCCATGCGAGCTTTGTCCCTGATGCGAAATCGGCGCCTGCATCGCAGATGATATCCTAGCGCGCAAATCGGCGGGCGACATCGTCAATGATGTCAGGCGTGACTTCCCGAATTCGACGCTGCACGGCCTCGCGCTCAGCCTCGACGCGAAGCTTCTTGCTGGCTGAAATCCGAACAAAGAACGGCACTTTCTTCAAGACGACGTTCATGCGCTCAATCGCGTCAGGGTGCCAGGCAATCTCGGCTTCCGGGATGGTCTCGGTGGTTTCCTCCGCCTGCTTGCGCTCCAGACCTTCAACCGGCAGATGGCGGAACAGAATCTCAAACAGAAAGTTGCTGATTTCCTGGGCCAAATACACGACGCCCGCATAGCCCATAAACGGCGTTCCCGTCGCCCGCCGCACGACCGGCCCGGGAAAGGAAGCCGGGATGTAACCTGTCAGCAGCTCCAGCTCGCTGATGTAGATTTTTTCGTTGATTGAGCCAAACATCAGCATCGGCGGGTCATCCAGCAGCGTTTGGCGGATGTCAGCCGCGCTGTAAGCCAGGGGCCCCGACTTGGCCTGGCGCGAGGCCACCACGGTCGAGCGCATGCCGAACTCGTCCTGCAGAATGCGCCGCAGCCCATGAGTATAGGTCTCGCCGGCGGCGACGCCGAAGCTCGAAGTGCCGAAAAAGTCCTGGTGCGGGCTGCGCCACAGGTCCCAGAAAGCCTTGAGCGTGGTTTGTTTTTCGCGGGCGATGAAGGCTTCCGCCTCGGAGGCGCGGCCAAGCATCCGGCCTAGCTCCCGCAGAAACGCCGTCGTATCCTGGATGCCAAACGGCGCATAGAGGTAGGGCTTGTTCAGGCGGGCGGCGAGGCTCGCGCCGAACTCCCGGTACATCACGATGCAGGCGTCGCAGTCATCCATTGTCGCCAAATCCTTGACGCTCGACCGGAAAGGCATCACGCAGCCGACTTCCGCGCCAATGCCGCGCGCTAGGCGCTCGATTTCCGCCAAGTCGGAATAGCTGTTGAAGCAGCCATAAGTCGGGCCAATGATGGTGACGCGGGGCTTGACGCGCGGCGCTCTCCTGAGCGCTTGCGCGTCGTGGCCGGATGCCGCTAGCAGCCAGTCGCGGTTCTCATAGAGGAACGACAGGGCCGCGTCGCGTCCCCGCCATTCATCCATTTCAAGGGCGCGGCTATCGAACTGGATCACCCGCTCATCCGCGCTCAGGCCTGATTCAAATCCATCAGTGCTGATCAGCTCGCTTTCCTGGGTCGTCAGCACGATGGTGGCGCGCCGCCGATTATTGAGCTTGGAGCGCCCGGCAAGCGTGGCGTGCAGAATCGGATTGGTGCCGTCGAGCGTCACCTCGCGCTCGGTGAAGTCGGTCGAGATGACATTCGGCAGGTTTGGAATGGTGTCGGTGTAGTTGAGAATCGAGGTGATCGGCAGCGTGTAACAGCCCACCGGGCCGTTGATGACGACCTGCACATCCGGCAGGCATCCAAACGTGAACAGCGCTCCCCAGAAACCGTTGCTGGTGTCCACATCGCGCCTGACGTTGGGCGTCAAGCCGGCGCGCAGGGCGCTTTGGGCGAGATTTTCGACTTCTTGTGACAGTGGCATAAGCGAGACGCTCCCGATCAAGCGAAGAGGTAAGCGAGCTGATGCGGCGCCGCGGGCCGCGATTTGACCGCCGGGGCTGGGGAACGTCGCCCAGGGAAAAATTCAGGGCGGGCAACTGAGCGCCCACCCTGGCACCAACCTACCATGTGAGCGCGATTTTCAAACACTCCGCGTCGCGCAGCGCCACATCATAGGCCCGTCGCGGATCGCGCGCTGGCAACTGATGGGTGATGAGCTGGCGGAGCGTCGCGTCGTGTTCGGCGAGAAACCGGAGCGTGAACGCTATGTCGTCGGCATCCCACTCGCCGGCGATGTCGAGCTTGATTTCCTTGATGAAGGCCGGCCCGAACGCAAAGCGAATTTCCTCATAAAAGCCCAGCGAGCGAATGTGTCCGCGCTTTTTGAGCGCCCGCGCGGCGGTGTCGAAGCACGCGACATTGCCGGTCGCCTCCACGACGAGGTCATAGGCGTCGGAGGGGATGTCGCTTTCCTGATTGACCACGATGAAGTGGTCGGCTTCGCCCAAGCCGACGCGGAAGGGAATCGTGTCGGCAATCGTCACTTCCGCGCCGGCCTCGGCCAGCATCCGCGCCGCCAACTGCCCGACGATGCCTTGCCCAAGCGTCAGGACGGATGGCCGCTGCCCGTCCGCGACCAGATCGCGGACGCCATGCCGCGCTGTCGCTCCCAGCGCCAGCAACAGCGCGGTCTCGTCCGAAATGCCAGCCGGAATTTTGATGGGGCGCGCCGCGTCATTGACCGATTCCGAAACCTGCCCGCCAAAGACTGAGAAGAAGCCTTCGTAGCGCACCGTGCCGGGCAGGAACACGCGGTCGCCAACCTGAAGCTGCGCCGGGTTCACATCAGCCCCGACCTCCACGACTTCGCCGACGTTTTCATAGCCCGGAATGAGCGGATAGCGCAGTTGCGGCAGGCCGGGCAGCCGCCCTTCAAGCGTCATCCGCTCGGTTCCGGCGCTAATCGAGGTGAGCTTTGTGACGACGCGCGCCGAAGTCGGCGTCATTGGCGGCAGCGCAATGGCTTGCAAGCCGATCTCATGCGGCGCGCGGATGACAATGGCTTCCATATGACGAGATGACCGAAGAGCGAGATTACCGGATGACAATGTTGACGAGTCGCTTGGGGACGACGATGACCTTGACAATGGCTTTGCCGTTGGTCAGCGCCTTGATTTTGCCGTCCGCGAGGGCGGCCGCTTCCAGGTCGGCGTCGGCGATGTCCGGGGCGACCAGCACCTTGCCTTTGAGCTTGCCGTTGACCTGCACCGGAATCTCCAACTGCGCCTCGCGGGCCAGCTCGGGGTCGAAGGCGGGCCAGCGGGCTTCCGTCAGGGCGGTCGCCTGGCCCAGCTCCTGCCACAGCTCCGCCGCGATATGCGGGGCGAGCGGCGTCAGCATCAGCGTCAGCGCCTCCAGCCCCTCGCGCATCGCTTGCGCGTCGGCCAGCGCGGTCGTCTCCCCAGCCGCCGCATCGAAGTCGTAGAGAGCGTTGGTCAGCTCCATGCACGTCGCGACGACGACATTGAGCCGCAGCCCGTTTTCAAACGCGTCCGTCGCCCGCGCCACCGCCTGATGCGTCGCCCGCCGCGCCGCCGCCGCCGCCGGCGAAACCGCTTCCGGCAGGCCCGGCGCGGCGCGGCACCGGTCGCGCCATCGCTGGGTCAAGCGCCAGACGCGCGCCAGAAACCGCATCGCGCCTTCGGCGGCCGGGTAATCGTCATCGCCGCGCTCGTCCGTCACCCGCTTCCAATCTACTTCCCGCTCCGGCGGGGCCGCAAACAGGATGGACAGCCGCGTGGCGTCCGCGCCGTAGCGGCGAATCATCTCGTCGGGGTCAACGATGTTGCCCAGCGACTTCGACATTTTCGCGCCGTTGAGAATGACCATGCCTTGCGTGAGCAGGCGCTTGACCGGCTCGCCGAAATCAATCAGCCCGATGTCGCGCATCATCATGGTCCAGGCCCGCGTGTAGATGAGGTGCATGACGGCGTGCTCGTCGCCGCCGATGTAGAAGTCCACCGGCATCCAGCGCTTGACGGTCTCGGCGTCAAAGGGCCGCCGGTCGTTGCGCGGATCGCAGTAGCGGAAATAGTACCAGTTGGAATCCACGAAGGTGTCCATGGTGTCGGTGTCGCGCCGGGCGGGCGCGCCACAGCTCGGACAGGTCGCCTTGGCGAAGGTCGGATGGGTCGCCAGCGGCGCGCCAGCGGAGAAGTCCAAGTCCGCCGGCAGGACGACCGGCAGATTTTCTTCTTGTTCCGGCGAGATCGTCCCGCAGGCGTCACAGTGAATCATGGGGATGGGCGTCCCCCACGCGCGCTGGCGCGAGATGCCCCAGTCGCGCAGGCGATAAGCGACCGTCCGCTTGCCGAAGCCCCGCGCTTCGGCGTAGTCCGCCATCGCCGCTCGCGCCGCCGCCGCCGCCAGGCCGGAAAACGGGCCGCAATCCGCGCCGAGACTGCCTTCTTCGAGAAACGGAATGGCGGACATCTTTAGCGTCGCCTTGGGATCATCCGGGATGGCGTCCCAGACGACGCGGCGGATCGGCAGTCCATACTTGCGCGAAAACTCGCAGTCGCGCTCGTCATGCGCCGGGACGCTCATCAGCGCGCCCGTGCCGTACTGCGCCAGCGCGAAGTTGGCCGTCCAGATTGGCACGCGCTCGTCGTTGAACGGATTGACGGCCTGCAACCCGGTATCCACGCCTTCCTTCTCGCGTGATTCGGTTCGCTCGCGCAGCGACTGCGCCGCGATGCGCTCGACAAAGGCCGCGACTGCGTCCCGAAAGGGGCTGCGCGCCAGGAGCGTCGCCATGAGCGGGTGCTCCGGGGCGACGATGACCGCGTTCGCGCCATAAATGGTGTCGAGCCGCGTCGTGAAAATCCGAATCTTGACCTCCGGGGCGTCCGCGAGCGGGAAGTCGATTTCCGCGCCTTCGCTGCGGCCAATCCAGTCTCGCTGGCGCTTGAGAACGTGCCCGGGCCAGCCTTCCCGAAGCGCGCCCTCGATCCCGGCCAGCAGCTCTTCAGCGTAGTCGGTTTGGCGGACAAACCACTGCTCCAGCTCGCGCTGCTCAACTGGCGTATCCTCGTGCCGCCAGCAAAAGCCGCCCTCGGCCTGCTCATTGGCCAGGCTCGTGTTGCACTTCGGACACCAGTTGACGACCGACCGCTTGCGATAGACCAGCCCCTTCTTGAAAAGCTGAATGAACATCCACTGATTCCAGCGGTAGTAGTCCGGGCGGCAGGTCGCGATCTCGCGGCTCCAGTCATAGCTGAAGCCCAGGCGCTGAAGTTGCGCCCGCATCGCGTCTATGTTTTGAAACGTCCATTCATCCGGGCGCGCGCCCTGCTTGATAGCGGCGTTTTCAGCCGGCAGCCCGAAGGCGTCCCAGCCCATCGGGTGCAGGACGGCATAGCCGCGCAGGCGCTTGTACCACGCCATGGCATCGCCGATGCTGTAGTTGCGAACGTGGCCCAGGTGAATGCGCCCCGACGGATACGGAAGCATCTCCAAGGCGTAATAGCGCGGCCGCTCGTCATCGTCGCGCAGGGCGAAAGCTTGCTCGGCGCGCCAGAGCCGTTGCCATTTTTCCTCGATGACGCGCGGTTGGTATTTTTCATGCATAGGGCTTATCCAGCGCGGGCCGGGGCGGGCGCTCCAGTCCTGCGCCTGTTAGGAGTTCGGTCGGAAGTTTTCGCTCGCGGAAGGATGACCAAAAGCGCCGGGCCGGTAAAGCGCCTGGCGCGCCCGGCGGGCGGGCGGCCTGAGCTGTCCCCGCGCCGGCTTTTGTCCGGGGCGATGCGACTCAGCCCGCGGCGGGCGCCGGCGCCAGGCGCTCCAGGAGCTGCGCGATTCGAGCGCGCTCGAGGTGGAGCGCCGCTCGGTTGACAATGCACCGGGCGCTGACCGCGGCAATCGTTTCAAGAATCGTCAGCCCGTTTTCGTTCAGCGTCCGGCCGGTCTCGACAATATCCACGATGCAGTCGGCAAGCCCCAACGCCGGGGCCAGCTCGACCGAGCCTGTGAGCGGAATGATATCCACCGGCGTCGCGCGGCGCTGGAAGTGCTTTCGCGTCACGCGCGGATACTTGGTCGCCACCCGCAGCTTGGACAAGCGATTCGCCGTCGGCCAGGGCGTCTCGGTTTGACCGGCGACCGCCAGGCGACAGACGCCAAACCCCAAGTCAAGCGGCTCATAGACATCGGGGTCATATTCCAGCAGGACATCGCGCCCGCAAACGCCCGCCTGCGCGATGCCATGCTCGACATAAATCGGCACATCGCCAGGCTTGACGAGCAGAAAGCGGTACTCGCCTGCCGCGTCCTCCAGCACGAGCCGCCGACTCTCAAGCTGCTCCGGGCTCACCGCGATGCCGGCC
>CALCKX010000010.1 GCA_937966115.1 uncultured Chloracidobacterium sp.
GACAATGGCGACCGGGTGAGGACGGATTGCCTGTTGCTGGCGACGGGCTTTGAGGGGAAACGACCTGGCGGCGCATGGCTGGATGCGGCGGTCGCCGAGTGGGCGTTGCCGACCGCGCCGTGCGGCTACCCGGTCGTTTGCAGGGCGCGACGATGGGCGCCGGGGCTTTATGTCATGGGGCCGCTCGCGGAGCTTGAGCTAGGCCCGACGGCCCGCAACATTGCCGGCGCGCGCAAGGCGGCCGACCGCCTTGCTCAGGGCGTGGAGCGACAGCGCGCAAAGCGGCAGGCGACTGTGGCGCCGGTCGTCCCGGCGCTGCCGGTCCCGGCCTAGCGCCGCCGCGCGCGGGGCTGGCGACCCTGTCGCTCGGCGGCCAACCTTTCCGGCGGGCTTGGAAAGACGGCTTGAGAAGGCGGTTGGAAAGCCTGGCGCCAACGCCTGGAACGGCGCGATGACTCGCGCGCGCGCCGTCGCCGACGTAAGCTACGAGCGACAGCCAATTGCTGGGAGACGCCGGATGACCAACCTGAGAATTGTCTCGCTGTTGCCGAGCGCGACGGAAATCATTTGCGCGCTGGGGCTTGAATCGCAGCTTGTCGGCGTGACGCATGAGTGCGACTACCCGCCTTCTGCGCGCGACTTGCCCAAGGTGACGCGCGCGCGCATTCCGACCGAGGCGACGAGCGCGGAAATTGACGCTCTGGTTCGGGAGCGCCTCCAGTCGGCGCAGGCGCTCTACGCGCTGGACCTGCCGACGCTCGCCGCCTTGCAGCCGAATTTGATCGTGACGCAGGCGCTGTGCGATGTCTGCGCGGTCGCGGAAGAGGAAGTCAAAGCCGCCGCCTGCGCTTTGCCCGGCAGTCCGCGCGTGGTCAACCTCGAGCCGCAGACGCTCGATGAAGTCTTCGCCTGCCTTGGGCAAGTCGGGGAAGCGGCCGGATGCCAGGCAATGGCGGAGCAGGTCATCGCGGAGCGCAAGGCGCGCGTCGCCGCCGTGGCGAAGCGGTCGGCGACTGCGCCGCGCCGCCCGCGGGTCGCGCTGCTGGAGTGGCTCCATCCGCCGTTTTCGTGCGGGCACTGGAGTCCGGAGCTGGTTCATCTGGCCGGCGGCGACGAGCTGCTGGGCCGGGCTGGCGTCCCGTCGCGAACGCTCGCCTGGGAGGAGCTGGCCGCGGCGCAGCCGGAAGTCATCTTTGTGGCCTGTTGCGGCTTTTCAGTCGAGCGGACGCTAGAAGACCTGGCGCAGTTGGCCGCCCATCCCGTCTGGCAAGCGCTGCCGGCCGTTCGGCAGGGGCGGGTTTATGTCGCCGACGGGTCGCATTACTTCAGCCGTCCCGGCCCGCGCTTGGTCGAGAGCTTGGAAATTCTGGCGCATGCGCTGCATCCCGAAATTCACCCGCTGCCGGCGGTCGGCGCGGCGGTTGCGTATCAGGGCTGGCCGCAAAGCGCGGCGGTCGGCGCGTGAGAGCGTCCCAGCGCGCGAGGGCGCGGCGCGAGCTGACGCCCCCAGTGGCCGGGGCTGGCCTGCAAGCTCGCTGCGCGAGACGGCTCGGTCGCCGCGGGTGCCTCGTCGTCGGCTTCCTTGGTTTCGGTTGAGAACTTCTTGTAGTCGCTGTAGCGATTTTCGACGCTGATGTTGAGTCCGGCTAAAAGCAAAACCTTGATGCCGGCATTAAAATCCTCGCGCAGCGGCAGCCAAACGCCTTCGGCGTTGCGGGTTTGCTCGAAGACAAACGCCGCCCCGCGCTTGAGTGACGCCAGCAAGCCGCCGCCGACCTTGAAATCGTTGGCGAAGCGACCTTCGAGCCGCGCCACCTCTTCGTCTTCGGCGTCGAGCCAAATCGTGCCAACGAGCTTCTGCAAAATTTTTTCAGTGTCGCCGGATGGCTTGTAGCCGGGGCGCGGGCGAAAGTCGCAGACGATGACCGGCCGCGCGCGCAGCGTTTCGCGCCGCGGATTGTAAAACTCGCAAACCCGCAGGAATTGCGAAATCGTCAGCCGCCGCTTCTGCGCCTCGTCATTATCGTCGGCTTTGCGCTTTTGCTGGCGGGCTTCGTTTTCCTCAATGAACTTCGCCACCCGGCGCTGCTCTTTTTCAGCCTCCGCCGCCGAAAGCGGCTTGCCATCCACGGCGACGAGCTTGCGCGCGCGAACGCCGCCCGTCAGCGGATAGACCTCGTAGGTCTTGACTTCCGTCTCCTTGACGCGCCCATCGCCATCCAGGCGGCGGATGGTTTCCAGGAGCGTGTAGGTGTACTGCGTCACCCGCTCGTCAACGGCCCGCTGGTTGGCCGCGATCCGGGTCAGCAACGCGGGCAGATCGAGCGACGGATCGCCGGTCGGAATGTCGAAGTGATTGGCGGCAAAGGCTTGAACCCGCGCCGCCTCGCTCGCCGTCAGGACGAGCGTCGGGCCGCCCGCGGCTTCAACCGTGATTTGGAATGGCTCGCGGATACCGTTGGCCAAGCGGTAATCCGCAAACTGAAAGACATGACGGCTTGTGCCTTCGCCGCTTTCCAGCCGCGTCAGCAAGCCGGTGTCGGCTGCGAAGTAGCCGGTCGCCGCGGCGCGCTCCCGCGAAGTGAAGACCACCCGGTAGTGGGGCTTGCCGGCGAGTTCCGCGACGGGCAGCGAGCGCGTCGCGATGCCTTGCTCCTTGCCGTTGAGCAGCCGACTGGCCAGGACCCAGCCTTCGAGCAAGCGCTGCCGACCGACTTCATCCACTAGCGTGCGGGCTCCGTCGCGGGTGGTTTGCGTCCAGGCCGCGCTGCCGGTGACGCCAAGGCGTTGGCAGTCGGCGTCGAAAGTCAGCTCGAGCCGCATCTGATTGGGGCAGGCGAGGTCGAGCGTAAAGCTACCCGTCTCGCCGGTCGCGGCGCGCGCTGCGCCGCGCAGCGTCACGCTCCCGACCGCCCGGATGGCTTTCTCGCCGCCCAGCGCCGCCACATGGCGGGCCAGCGCCTTGGGCGCGGGAAGCGGCTTGACCGCCCGCGCCGACTGCGCCGACGCAACCGCGGCAAAGCCCAGCAAGCCGCATCCGCCAATCAGCAGCCCCGCTAGCCAGCGGCGACCAGAGCGCGAATGCCAGCCAAAGCGCGAATGTAAAAAGGACATCGGCTTCTCTAACCCAGACCGAAATCGCCGGACGCTTCCGACCGGCTGAGGAAAATGGATTTTGCATCAGCCAAGGGATTCCATAAGTTGGAAACAGCCCAATTGGGGGCGGTTGAGGAGGGGCTTGGCTCGTGAAAGAGGGCGTTGCGCCATCGTCGTCATTTCCGTTGCCGCAGACGGCGTCCCGGGCTTCCAGCCGGGCGCGTCACAAGCTTGCCGCCTGGGTGGAGCTCCTCAAGCCCGTCACCTGGATTCCCGTCATGTGCGCCTACGTCGCCGGAGCGCTGTGCAGTTCCAGGTTCACGGCCGCGAGCCTGGCCGATTGGCGCTTGTGGCTGGGGCTGGTCATGAGCGGGCCGCTCATTTCAGGCACGTGCCAGGCGATGAACGACTATTTCGATCGGGACGTGGACGCCATCAACGAGCCTTACCGACCGATTCCTTCCGGGCGCATCGGCCTGCGCGAAGCGACGCTGGGCATCAGCCTGCTGTGCGGTCTGACGCTGCTGGCGGCCTACCTCATTCATCCCTGGATTGTGGCGCTCGCGGTGATTGGGATTGTCAACGCGCATCTGTACAGCGCCAAGCCCATCAAGCTGAAACGGATTGTCTGGGTTGGCAACGCCACCGTCGCCCTGTCCTACATCCTGCTGCCCTGGATGTCGGGCGAGCTGGCTTTCAAGGGGCGCCTGAGCTGGACGGGCGCGGGCGTCGCGCTTTGCTATGTCATAGCCAGCGTTGGCAGCCTGACCACCAACGACTTCAAATCGCTGGAAGGCGACGCTCGGATGGGCATTCACACGCTGCCCCAGGTCTTCGGGGTTGGACGCGGGGCCTGGCTGGGCATCTTCGTCCTTGACCTCGGGCAGCTCGCCGCCGCCGCGTTGCTGGCCGTCCTCGGCGAGTGGGCTTGGGCTGGACTCGTGGCCGCGACCGTCCTGCCGCAAATGTGGCTTCAGCGAGTCTTCCTGGCTGACCCCGTCGGCAGGGCCGTCTGGTACAACGCCCATGCGCAGGGCTTTCTCGTTCTGGGGATGTTCCTAGCGGCCTGGGCCGTGCGCGCTTAGCGGGCTTTTCGCCGGATCTTTCACGGGATAGACGCAACATTCGGTTTTCCGGCTCGAAAACCTGGGTGGGCAGTCCCGCGCCTCCCCGCTTTAGCCCAAGCTTCAGCCCAACGGAGCGATCACGATGAAGGCCAATCCATCCGCAGCGACTGTATCCGCGACGGCATCCTCGCGCTCGACGACAAAGCCCGCCCACGGCCAGCCAGCTTCCAAAGCTTCCGCCCAAAACTTCGACGCCCTGCTGGGCCAGCCGGATGAGCTGGGCGAGGTTGACGGGCTTGCGCCGGCGGAGACGCTTGCCGCCGGCGACGAAGAGCCAGCGCGACTGGCGGCCGTTGATGTCCGCGAGACGGAGCGCGTCGAGCCGCCGCGCGATGGCGACCAGCCGCTGATCAGCGCCGCTGAAGAAGCCGCGCAAGCGAGCCTGCGCCCGGCCAGTCAGGGGCTGCGCCCGGAAGCCGCCTCGGAGGTGACGCCCCGGCGCATCCTGCATGTCGTGGATATGGAAAAAATCGTGGCCACGGTGCGGACGCAGACCTTTTCCGGCAATGAAGCCCAGGCGACCATTCAGTTAAGCCACTCCATCCTCAACGGCTTGAGCATCAAGCTGCAAACCGATGCGCGCGGGCGCGTCTCGGCGGAAATCACCGCTACGACCGACGCCGCCAAGCGCATCGTGGATGCCCACGCCCGCGAGCTCAACAACCTGCTGCAAGCCCGTGGCCTGGATGTGGCGTCCTTCACGACGACGCTGGCGGAGGACAGCGGCGGCTCGTTCATGGGCGGCGGCGATGGCGCGTCATCGCAATCGTCCTTCGGGCGCCGCGGATTGACCGCGCTCGCCGATGAGCCGGCGGAAGCCGCGCCGGAAACGGTCGCTCCGCCGGCGGGCGGCGACGGCATCTACACGGCCTGATACAGGGTCTAAGCGGCCTCATCCGCCGCCTGCCGCATAGCGGCGCAAAACGCCCTGACGGCTGCCGGGAAGTCATCGCCGGCCGCGCGGATGATTTCCACGATCCGCGAGCCGGTCACCACGCCGTCCGCGCCAAGGGCGATCATCTGCCGGGCTGCCTCCGGGGTTGAAACGCCGAATCCGACGCACAGCGGCAGCTTTGTCGCGGCGCGCGCCCGGGCGAGCGTCGCTCGAAGCTGGTCGTCAAAGCTCGTCGCGCTGCCGGTCGTCCCCAGCCGCGACACTACGTAAAGAAAGCCTTCCGCCAGCTCGCCGATCCGGCGCAGGCGCTCGGCGTCGGTCAGGGGCGAAGCCATAAAAATCGGAGCGACGCCGACCGTCCGGGCCGCTTCCGCCGCTTCCGCGGCCGTTTCCGGCGGCAGGTCGGCGATCAGGACGCCGTCCGCGCCAGCGGCCTTGACTTCGCTGAAAAAGCGCGCCGGACCGCGCGCCGCCACCGTGTTGTGATAGACCAGCAAGCCGATGGGAATATCGGCGTCCAGCGCCCGTATGTCGCGGATGAGCGCCAGCCCGTCGCGGACGCCAAACCCAGCCTTTAGGACCTCCTGCGTCGCTTGCTGGATCACCGGGCCATCGGCGACCGGGTCGCTGAAGGCGATGCCCAGCTCGAGCGCGGTCGCGCCGCCATCCAGCATGGACGCGACGCTCGCCAGGCAGCGAGCGCGGTCGGGGAAGCCCAGTATGGTAAAGGGGATGAAGGCCTTGCGGCCGGTTTCGCGGAGCGCGGCGAAGCGCGCGTCGTAACGGTTCATGGCGCGGCGTCCGGGCGCGGCGCGTAAGGCAGGGGGTCGGTCGCGCCAGCCTCGGCGAATCCTTTCAAGCGAAGTAGGCAGCTATCGCAACGCCCGCAGGCCAGCCCGTCGGGCATCGGATCATAACAGCTATGCGTCAGCCCGTAATCCACGCCCAGCGCCAGTCCGCGCCGGATGATCTCGGCTTTGGTCATCTCGATCAGCGGGGCATGGATAGTCAGCCGTTGCCCGGCTTCGACGCCGGCGCGCGTGGCGAGCCGCGCCATCGCCTCGTACGCGCGGAGGTATTCGGGGCGGCAATCCGGGTAGCCTGAATAGTCATAGACATTGACGCCGATGAAGATGTCAGCGGCGGCGAGCGTTTCGGCCCAGGCCAGCGCGAACGAGAGAAAAATCGTGTTGCGCGCCGGAACGTAGGTCACGGGGACGCCCGCCGCCATCGCCTCCGGCAAGCGGTCTTTTGGCACGGGCAGGTCTGAGGTAAGGGCCGAGCCGCCGATGGCGCGCAGGTCGAAGGCGACCACCAAATGGGCTTCCGCGCCCAGGGCGGCGGCAACGCGCCGCGCCGCGTCAAGCTCGCGCCGGTGACGTTGTCCATAATCGAAGGAGAGCGCGTAGCAGGCGAAGCCTTCGGCGCGGGCAATGGCCAGCGTGGTGGCGGAATCAAGCCCGCCGCTAAGCAGTACCGCCGCCCGGCGCGGCGCGGCAGAAGTCGGAGTCATCGCTCGTTCGCTTTCCGCGCAGGCGCGGCGGAAAGTTCGCTAAATCGGAAAGCTCGCCCAGTCCTGAGCGTAGCCAGGCGGCAAAGCATGACACAGCCCGCGCGGGCGGTCTATCCGCCGCGCAGGCTGAGCTTGGAACCGCCGGCTTGCGGACGCTGACGCCTTGACAGATGACTTCGCCTGAGCCAGAAGCGGCGGGCATCCGACCGGGGCTTTGGGTTACGATGCTTGCCGGAGGCGCCGCCGGCGCCTCCGGCAATAGCTCTGGAGAAGAACAATATGAGTCATCGCTTGCAAGTCTTGTCTTTCATTTGTTGCCTTGGCGTTTGCTTGCTTGGCGCCGGCGCCGCGCTGGGGCAAGGCGTCGAGCGCAGGGCGCTGCGCGCCCCATCCGACCAGCGCTTGGAATACCGGCTTTTGGCGACGACGAAAACCTCGACCCTGGAGCGGGAGCTCAATCAGGCCGCTCAGGAAGGCTTTCGCTTTGAAGGGGTGATGGGCGGGGAAACCGCCTTTGGCGGCAATGAGTCGGTGGCGGTGATGTCGCGCGCCGAAGACTCCGAGGCGCTGTATGAATACAAGCTGCTGGCAACCAACAAAACCTCGACCATGGAAAGGGAGCTGCGCGAGGCCGGGCGAAGAGGCTTTGAAGTCCGCGGTAAAACCATTTTCGAGACCGCGTTTGGCGGCAAGGAGCTGGTGGTTATTCTGGAGCGATCCAGGTCGGGCGACCTCGCGCCAGTTGATTACAAGCTGCTCGCCACATCGCGAACCTCGACGATGCAAAGGGAGCTGAACGAAGCCGGCCGCGAGGGCTTTCAATTCGTCATCATGGCGGTCGCCGAAACCGCCTTTGGCGGGCGCGAGGTCGTGGTGATTCTGCGCCGCTCAGGGCGCCGCGGGCTTTGAAGGTCAGGCAGTCGCCGCCGGCGCTGGGCGCAGCGCCAGCCATTCGACCGCCAGCGTCGCCCCGACCGCCAAGAGCGCGGTCGCGGCGATGAGGCCATCCATGGCCGCCCACTTGGCGCCGATGCCGCCGAGAATGGCGCCCGTCACCGCGCCGACGCCCAGCAGCACGGAATAAACGCCCATCGTGGCCCCGCGCCCGGCTTGCTCCCCGACCGCTTCGGCCAGAAGCGCCAGCGCCGTCGGCGTGAATCCGCTTTCAACCATGATGGCCAGCGCCGTGCCGCCGCCGATGAGCCACCGGACGACCGCCGGCTGCTCGCCCGCGTGGTTGAGAGCGTAGAAGCCGAGGCAGGCGACGAAAAGACCGCCAAGGGCGATGCGCAGCGCCGTGATGCGCTGTAAGCGGTGCAGGATGAAGCTCCACCCGGTGACGCCCGCGGCGAAAATCACGGCATAGCCAAACAGCGCCCAGCCGACGCCGTCGGGGTTGGCGGCGAAAACCCCGGTGAGAAACTGCCCGCGCCGCTCAGGCAGCGTGAGCAGAAACGGCAGCGTGGATCCTAGCCAGACGCCGACCATCGCGTTGATACAAACCCAGGCCGGAGCCAGGCGGCGCAGCATCGGCGCGGCCAGCGCGCCGCGCAGCCCTTCCCAGGCATTGGCGGGCCGCCCGCGTCCCCGCGCGCCATAGAGAAACAGACCCGCCGCGGACGCATACAGTCCAGCCACGGCTGAAAAGCCCCAAGCGCCCAGGGTTTTCCACAGCAGACTGGCCAGCATGCCGCCAAAGGCCAGCCCGCCCAGGAGCGACATCTCGAAGTAACTCATGACCTTGCCGCGCCGGGCGGCGTCATCCGCCGTGGCTTCCGTGAGAAACGCCAGCGCCGAGGGCGTCGTGGCGGCCACGGCCAGACCCTCAAGGGCGCGGGCGAGGAAGAAGATCGCCACAAAGCCGCTCAGCCCGAACAACTGCGCGGCGAGCGCGCCGAGGAGCGCCCCAATCGTCATTATGACGCGCGGCGTCCGGGCATCGGCCAGCACCCCCATAGGGAGCGCGCCGACGAGTTCGGCGCCAAACGCGACCGCCGTGAGCGCGCCGACGAGTCCGGCGTCAAGCGCCTGCCCCTGAGCGACGAGCGCCGCCAGATAAAAGCCAATCAGGACGCCGCCGGTCGCCCCGGCAATCCGCATGAGCGCGTTGCCCAGTAAAACGGGGGCTAGGGAGGGCGCCGGCGGCGAGGTCATGCCGTTTCGCTCAGTCCGGCGCGGATGAAGCCTAGATGCATCTCCGCATGTCGGGCGTGGAGGGCGAAGATTTCGGCGACGGTCGCGATCCCCCACGGCGCGGGGATGCCGAGCGTCAGTTGCGCGTCGTCGGCGCGCTCGAGCAGGGCGAGCGTTTGGGCCCGCGTCGCCCGGGCCATCGTCGCCAGCTCCTCGAAGGATTTGTCGCGCTGCTTCAAAATCCACTGGTCGTTGAGCGCGTGTACCGCCGCCATCGCCTCGTCGCGCGAGCGGGTCGGCGCGGCGGCCGGCTGTTCCGCAAGGGCTTTCTCAACTGCCTGGTTGAAGTATCGCTCGACGCCAATCAGGTGCGCGAAGTGATCGCAGGGCGTCCAGACGATGCCGGGATTGGCGCGGCTTGGCTTGAGCGGGCGGGCGCGCTGGTCGGGGGAAAGCGCCGTCAACGCGGCGACGACGGCATCGAGGCTTTGCGTCAGCGCGTCGGTCAGCGCTGCGCGCGATAAGTTGGGCGCGGTATCCATTAGCGTTAGATGTTTTCTAACCGAGGCTCGACATTGGGGACGGCGGCGCCATCGTAGCCGGTTTTAGGCGACGGATGGAAAGCCTTTCGCTCTCAAAGCTCCTTTCTCAAGGCGACCGGAGCGACTCAGCCCGCCCCGCCCGCCGCTAGAGCGGTCGCGCGCGGCTGGCCGCGGGGCGAAAGCGCAGAGCAAAGTTTTTGACTCTTGGAGAAAAAGTGTGATTCCTTACAAATTCAAGCTAGACAGCTCCCCTGCCATTTGGCGCGCCTGATGCGGCGCCTATCGTCACGCTGGCAGTATGGCGTCTCTCACGACCTAGACAGGAGTTTTGGCATGAACCGCGCTTATCGCTCGCTTGCCCTTGTTGTCGGGTGGTTGATGGCGTGGCCGGCTTTGACTGCGACCGCGCAAAATCTCGCGGCGGCCTCGGATCCCATCCGCGCGGCGACGGCGCAGGAAGCGCGCGGTGGACAGGGCGCTGTCCAGGACGGGCAGCGCGTCCCGCGCGCGGCCGCCGACATTCCCGACCTGCGCGAGCTAATCGTGCCAGGCGCCGAAGGCCCAAACAGCGTCAAGCCGCGCAGCGAGCGCCGCGATAGCGACGTGGGCGTGCCGATTGAGGACCGCTGGCGGATTGGCTTTCCCGAATGGAACCGCTATGAGCAGGGTCGGCTGCTCAATCCCTATCGGCTCAATGTGCTCAAGGGCGATTATCCAATCATCGGTCAGCACACCTTTCTGGTCCTGACCCTTGAGAGTCTGACTTTCGTGGATGGGCGGCGGACGCCGCTGCCGCAGGACATCAACGCCCGCCGGCCCGGCGCAGCGGAGTTCTTCGGGCGCGGCGGCCAGTTTCTCAACCAGCAGAACTTCATCACGTCGGTCGAACTCTTCCACGGCGACACGGCGTTCAAGCCGCCGGACTGGCGTCTCAAGTTCACGCCGGTCTTCAACCTGAACTACGTCGCCGCGCGCGAAAACGGCATCGTCAACCGCGACGTGCGCAAGGGCACAACCC
>CALCKX010000011.1 GCA_937966115.1 uncultured Chloracidobacterium sp.
GCCTGAAACCCAGAGCGGCTCGCTGGGCGCGGCGCTCATCACCATCGCCCGGCTGATCAAGCTTGATGTCGGGCTGCGGATCGCGACGCTCGATGTCGGCGGTTGGGACACCCACAACAACCAGGGCCTGACCACCGGCACATATGCCACCAACGTGGATTCGCTCGCCCGCAACCTGCTGGCCTTTTACAACGACATGGCGCGCTACCGGCAGCGCGTCACGCTCGTCGCCATGAGCGAGTTCGGACGGACGCTGCGTGAAAACCAGAGCGGCGGCACCGACCACGGACGCGCTTCCATCATGCTCGTTTTGGGCGGCAACATTAATGGCGGACGGATGTTTGGCCAGTGGCCTGGCCTGGCCAACAACGCGCTGGATGGCGGCGACTTGGCGGTGACGACGGATTACCGGCAGGTCTTGGCGGAAATCCTGGCGCGGCGCTTGCAAAATCCGCAGTTGAGCGCGGTCTTTCCCGGCTTGGGGACATACCAGCCGCTGGGCATCGCGCGCGGGAGCGACCCGCCGACGAATTAGGCTTGAACCAGGCGTGAGGCTTGAACTACGCGGCTTCAGGCCCGCTGGATGCGAACGCCCGCTTACCCGCCGGGGCCGGCGGGCTTTGCCTTTCGCTCTCAATCCTTGGCAGGGGCTGGATAGCGCAGCTTCGGCGGGGTTTTCCCGCTCGGGAAGCCTGCCAAGCGCGCTTTCCGAAGAAGAGGCGGCAGCCTTGCCGCGCAGCGCCAGGCGATGTCGCTCCGCGATAAAAGCCAGTCGCTTGACAGGCTATGGCAAGGCATTTATGTTCGGCGACTTGACTTTCTGAAACAAGGATTCGTTCCAATGGCCATCGGCGTCAAGCTCACCACGACCCGCAACAAGAAAAAAGCCGAAGCGAAAGCCGCCGCCGCTCAAGCTGCCAGCGCCCAGGCCCCCGCCGCCGCGCCCCCGATGACGCCAGAGCGGGAGGAGCTGCTGCGCCCACCGGCTTTCGACTTGTTTCTTCAGCGCATACGCCGGTCGGTTGAGGACACCGAGTTGCCACTGGCGAAAATTGGGCTGGCAATTCTGATTGTGGCGGTGATTTCCAGCGCGGCCTATTGGTTTTACAGCTATAACCAGTCCCAAGGCGAAAAGGCTTTTGCAGAGGCGCTGGCGATCTACAATGCCGAGGTCAAAGAGCCGCCCAAGGAAGGCGAGGCGGCTCAGACAGACGATCCTCCCGTTCCCGGCAAAAAAACCTTCACGGATGAGAAGGCCAAATTCGCCGAAGCCGCGACGGCTTTCGACAAAGCCGCCGCCTATGCCTCGCAGAGCTTCATAAGCCGCTACTACGCGGCGCTCAGCCGGCTCAAGCTCGATCCCGCCCAAGGCGTCAAAGAGTTGCGCGACCTTTCCGTGACGCCGGGCGCGGTTGGTCAACTTGCCACCCTCGCTCTAGCCGACGCGCTAGCCGCCGAAGGCAATGTGGACGAAGCCATCGAGCAGTACAAGCGACTGCGCGAAAAGCGCGACCAAGCTGGCGCAAACGCGGTTGTCTCACTGGAAGTCATTGCTTTTGCGCTTGGAAAGCTTTACGAAAGCAAGCAAGACCCCGCCGCGGCGGTCAAAGAATACGCCATCGCAGCCAAATCGCGGAGCGTGGCGCTTATTGGTCAGCAGGCGTATCAGCGGCTGGCGGCGCTCGATCCGGAAATGGCCCGGCAGCTTCCCGAGCCAAAGCTGGGCGACGACGATTCCTTCTAGGGCGCTGCGTCACGACACAGCGCCGCGCACATGTCCAACCTCGTCTGGCGCGTCATCACGGCGCTCATCGCGCTCCCGCTGTTATTTTGGAGCATTTGGCTAGAAACGCCCCTGCTCTTTGTCGGACTTGTCGTCCTCGCCACGCTGTTTGGGCTCATTGAATATTTTCGCCTCGCCGAAAAGCTAGGGTTCGCGCCTTTCGTGGGGATTGGCATCTGTGGCGTTTTAGGGGTTCACGCGCTCTTTTATCTGCGGGCCATCGAGCTCATTCCAGCGCTGCTCGGCGCGCTCCTGGGGGTTGCCATGGCGCAGGGCGTGCTCACGGAGCGCGACTTCAGGAAATCCCTCCCCTCGCACGCCGCCACGCTGCATGGCGTCGTTTACGTTGGCGTGCTGTGCGGCTTTCTGATTGGAATCAAGCGACTTGAGCCAGTCGAGCTTGGCAGCCGCTTCCTGACGTTTTTCTTTGTAGCCATCATGGCGGGCGACATCGCGGCGTACTTCGTGGGGCGCGCCTTTGGCCGGCATAAGCTTGCGCCGCTGGTGAGTCCCGGGAAGACCATCGAGGGCGCGATTGGCAACGTTATTGGCAGCCTGGCGGCGGCTGTAGCGATTCACTACTGGCTCTTCCGCGCCTTGCCACTCGGGCACGCCGTCGCGCTGGCGCTGGTCATGAACGTCATCGGCCAGCTTGGCGACCTTTACGAGTCGCTCCTCAAGCGCGGCGCTGGCGCCAAGGACGCGGCCGCCATTCTGCCGGGACATGGCGGATTGCTCGACCGACTGGACAGTTTGCTCTTCAATGCGCCAGTGCTTTATTACTATGCGCAGCATGGTCTGCCGAAGGATTAGCGCCCTCGCCTCATCCCCCGCGCCGCTGGCAGCCGCTCCAACTTTTATCCGCGACATAGGCCTGGCGCCGTGTCCTATGCAATCAAGCATGAAACAGTCCTCGCTGGCAGTTGGCGTCACGTGCCTCGTGATTGGCTTCTTTCTTGGGTTCGCCTATACCAACAGTCGTAATCGGGCCTTTATCAAAGAGCAGGGAGAAAAAGCCCGCGCCGAAGCGTTCGCCGCGGCTAGCGCCCCATCCGGCGCGCCGAGCGGGACGCCTCCCAACGACGCGATTCACCGCAACCCAAATGTCGAAAGCGCCATCGCCGAAGCCGCCGGAAAGCGGGGCGACTTCGATACGCAAACCCGGCTTGGCGTCTTTCTCGCTGAAAACGGTCGAATTCCTGAAGCCCGCGAGTGCTTTGAAGCCGCGGTCAAGCTCCGCCCCGATGACTGGCAAGCGCTGGCCATTCTGGGCCGCCTGCTCGCGGCCGAGTCGAAATACTCTGAAGCCATCGCGCGATTTGAGATGGCGCACAAGCTACAGCCCGCCAACGGTCAGATCATCGTCGGGCTGGCCAACGCGCTCTTTGACGCCAAACGCTACGAGGACGCTCAGAAGTGGTATGAAAAGGCGCTCGCGTTTACGCCCAAGGATGTCAACGTCATCACCGACTTGGGGCTGACTTATTATTTCCGCGAGCCGAAGCAGTTGGACAAGGCGATGGACTACTTCAAGCAATCGCTGAGCATTGACCCCAACCACGCGCTGACGCTCCAAAACTATGCCGTGGCGCTGCTTGACGCCAACCGTCCTGAAGAGGCTAAGCCGCTGGTGGCCAAGCTGGAACAGCTTGCGCCGCAAAGCGAGATGCTGCCCGCGATCAAGCAGCGCCTGGCGCAGGCGAACGCGACCGGCAACATTCCTCCGCACTGAAATCATTCATGCTTAGCGCGGCACGGGCGTCCGGCGGATGACGTCGTCAATGACCTCATCCGGCGCGATGCCATCGATTTCGGCCTCGGAGCGCAAGACAATTCGGTGACGCAGGGATGGCGCCGCGACCGCCTTGACATCATCCGGCGTGACAAAGGCCCGACCGTTCATGGCGGCATGCACTTTCGCCGTCAGCAACAAAGCCACCGCCGCCCGCGGACTCGCGCCCCAGGTCAGGCTTGGCGCCGCTGGCGGGCGCGTATTGCGGATGATGTTCACGATATAGCGCCGCACGCCTTCCTCGGCAACTACATCCCGGACTGCGGCCCGACACTGAAGCGCGAGGCTCGAATCCGGCAGGCTCTCCAGCGGGATGGCGTCCAGCCGGCGCGCATTGAAGCCGGCATCCCAGTTTGAAATCACCTGCAACTCTTCCTCCAGCGACGGGTAATCAATGATGATTTTCAGCAGGAAGCGGTCGAGCTGGGCTTCGGGCAGCGGGTATGTGCCCTCATACTCGATTGGGTTTTGCGTCGCCAGAACCATAAACAGCGGCGACATGCGATGCGTCTCCCCATCCACGGTGACTTGCCGCTCTTCCATGGCTTCCAGCAGCGCCGCCTGCGTCTTGGGCGGCGTTCGGTTGATTTCATCCGCAAGCAGCAAATCCGTAAAAACCGGCCCGCGCCGAAAGGTAAAAAGCCCAGTCGCCGCGTTGTACACGCTTGTCCCGGTCACGTCCGCCGGCATGAGGTCGGGCGTGAACTGGATTCGGTTGAAGTCCGCGCCGATGACCCGCGCAAGCGTTTTGACAAGCAGCGTTTTGGCCGTGCCAGGCGGCCCTTCCAGCAACACGTGGCCTTCAGCCAGTAATCCCATCAGCGCCTGGTCAATCACAGCGTCTTGACCAACGATGACGAGATGCAGTTGCCGCCGAATGAAATCCGCGACTTCCCGCACGGGCGATTCCATGCAATGACGTTTCCTTTGCGAAGCTCAAGAAGAAGCTAAGGAATTTGCGAAGCCAAGGCATCGGGGGCTTACGACCCGTTCGCCTCCAGCCCAAGCTCGCGCAGCCGGTCAGTTAACCGCCGGGCGCGCGCCTCCGCCGCTTCCGCCCGCTGGCGCTCGGTCTCCGCGCGGCGGCGCTCCGCTTCCGTCTGCCGGCGGGCTTCCAAGGCTTCTTGCTGCGCGCGGAGCAACTGCCACAACTCTTCCCGCGCCACGCCCTCCGGCGTTGGCGGGGACAACGCGGTTTCAACTGGCAGCTCGAATCCAGGCAGAACGCTCGACCGCAACCTATCGCCTGGCTTCAAGACTGCCTCGCGATAGGTCAGCCCGGCTTCGTCCGAGCGTTCGTCCAGGCGTAGAATGACGATTCGCTTCCGGCGACCATCCGCAATCCAGTATTCGGGAATCCCCCGCGCCTCATACTCCGCTCGCTTTTCGTAGTAATCGTCCTTCCGGTTCCGCTGGTCACTTTGACCGCCAGCCGGAGCGGCTCGCCCAACCGTAACACCGCCGGCCCGCCTTTCTTCAGCAGACGCTCCCAAGCATCGCGGTCATAAACGGCGATGTCTGGCAACCGCGACGTATCATCCTCGGTCTGGACGCCCGCGTTGACGCGCGCCACATACGGAAGGTCATGCCGCGCGATGAAACGCAGTAACGCGCCAGCCAGAAAACTTATCAGCAGCTCATGCTCGGCGGAAGCGTTCGGCATAGGAACTAACAGCCCGCGCACTAACTCGTAGCGCGTATCCGTCCGTCGGCATAACGCAGGTACTCCTCAAACGTCATCCGGCGCTCGGCCGGCGGGGCTGAAGGGGCGGGCGACATGGGCTGTATCCTCCTGAACGCCTGGCAGTTGCCCGGCTCGCTATCGCCGTCGGGCAATGCTTTGGCTAACGGCTTTCGCCAATCATATCGGAAAAGTCCAGATCGCTGGTCGGCGTCAGGCCGAACAAGACTTTGAAAGCCGGCTGTCGCTCAAAGCGCTGGCGGATTTCCGCCAGCAGCCGCTCGGACGCCTCCGCCTCGGCTTTGGTATCCGCCAGAGCGCGCAGAATCTGCGCGAAGCGGAGCGCCAAGTCGTCATCGCGCTGCGCCATCGCCGTCGCTGACAACCGCGCCAGCGTTTGGCGCTGTTCAGCGAGTCGCGCTGCGCGCTCTTCGCGCTGGGCTGACTCATAGGCTGCCGCCGGCAACGCCACGACGGGCTGGAGGTACGCCACGCCGGGAATGGCGGTCAGCGACTCGCCCGCCGGCGGTCCCTGCGCATTGCGGGCGAGCGCCAGCGCCAGCGCGGCCCGATTGGCGGATAGCGCCGCGCGAATGACATCCTCCCGATCGGCGGACCGGCTTTCGCGGATGGCCTGCAGGTACGCCTGCGTCGCCTGCTCGGCGCGGTTGGCGCGTTCTAGAAACCGCCCGTAAGCGATGCGCGCCGCGGTGGCATAGGGCATTTGGACGGCTCGCTCGAAAGTCCTTTGGGCTTCAGCGGTCTGTCCCAGCGCGTCTTGTAGCGTGGCTGCGACCAGGAGACTTTCCGCGTCAGAGGCCGCCGACCGGCCCGCCAGCGCGCTCGCCAACGCCGCTTGTTGGCGGGCGATTCCGGCAAGCTGCTTCAAGCCGAGCATCCGCGCATCCAAGGGCAGCCGCCGGTCCTGGGACAACTCATAAAGCTGCTTGCCTGCCGCCTCCAGATCGCCCAGACGGGCGCTGACGCGAGCCATCTCGATCCGATTTTCAGCATCGCCCGGCGCGCGGCGGTAAAGTCGGCTACGCCACTCCAGAGCCGCGGCGTAGGCGCCATATCTGGCCGCCAGAGCCGCCGCCTCGGCCATGACCTCCGGCTTCGCCTCGCGCTCGACGAGACGCCGGAGCTGCTGGAGCGCCGCTTCCGTTTGCCGCTGCATGAACTGAGCTTCAATCTGCCCAAGCGCCGTCGCCAAGCTATCATCCTGCGCGACGCGCAGCCGGTAGTGCATTTCCAGTAAGGCGATGGCTTCTTCCGTTCGTCCCTCGTTGAGCAGAAGGTAGTGGGCGCGCTGCGCTCGCTGACTCGCGTTGGCGTTGTCGGCAGCCGAAGCGGCGGCCGCGACAAACCGCTGCAATCGTCCGACGGCGGCGGCGGCGCGCCCGCTGCGCAGCTCAACCGCCGCCTGCGCCATGACCAGCCACTCCGGCTCAACCAAAAGCGCTTCGGGGTTGGGGACATACGTATCCGGCGGGGCATCCTCGCGCATCCGTCCAAAGAGCGTCTGCCGGAGCGTCGCCATTGCCTGCAGCTCGCGCTCCGCCTCGGCGTAGGCTTTGGAAGCCACGAGCTGTTCGGCCCACGCCTGCTGCACGCGGAACAACGCGTCGGCCAGCGTGCTCCCGTTGGGGACAATCTCGGAGATGGCGTCATCGTAGAGATCATAGTCGTCGCGCGAGTAAGCGTTCAGGATTTGATTCGAGAGCTGCTCGCTGACCAGACGGTAGAAAGGCAGTCGCGCGCGGGGCGGCAAGACATCCGTCAATGCCAGGCGCGCCCCTAGGCTGACCGTGTCCGGGGTCGCGACGAGGATGCGCGTCAGCGCCGGGATGATGGCCGCCTCGCGGGCGGCATCTCGCCTAGCCAGGGCAACCAGCAGGGCGACCAGCGGCTCATACTCGTCGGAGCCGGCGCGCTTACGCAGCTTGTCGATGAGATAGGCTTCGACCGGCGGCAGGGCTTCATTCAGCAAGTCATATTGGGCAAGGGCGGCGAGAAAGGTCAGATGGGCGGCCAGCGACCCGCGCTGGTTATCGAGTATCCGCCGCCAGACGCCCAAGGCAGCCGTCCGATTGCCTGTTTCATACAGCGCCGCGCCTTCAGCGGCGAGCGCTTCCGGATTCTCCGGAGCCAGCTCGCGCGCCAGCCGAGCGTGGTCGAGCGCTTCCGGATAACGCTTGCGCGCCCGCAGAAAGCTGGACAGGGCTATTTGCGCCTCCGCCGAGCGGGGGGCGGCTTCCGTTTCAGCCACCAGGAAGCGCAGCGCCTCGGCGGCGCGCCTCTCATCCAGCGTCAGCCAGATGCCGTAGTTGCGCGCCGAGCGAAACCAGTCCTGGCCCGCGACTTCAGCCGTCGGATCCGGCTTGCGATTTGACTGCTCGCCAATTGGGCGGATGCCCAAAACCTGCCGATACATCGCCTCGACTTCAGGCGACTGGTTGCCGAAATACAGCTCGAGCTGCGCCAGCCGCGCTTTTTGCCAGGCGCCTGACTGTCCGGCATTTTCAATGGCCGTCCGCGCAAGCTCTTTCTCGCGGACATACACGAGAAAGTTGATGAGCTGGAGCTGGTATGGCGAATAGGCGGCGGCCAGCCGTTGCAGCCCGGCCCGGTCGCCCTGCTGATGAAGCAACTGCAAGAAGCGCGTCACGAGCGGGTTTTCTTCAGTCGCCAATGCGCCGGACCGCTGCCGGTAGTACTGTTCCAAAACGGCTCGCTCAGCCACGGGATCGCCTGCGTTGCGGCAAAAATTGGCCCGCGCGGCAGTGAAGTCGAAGGTTCCGGGAAAGCGATCGCGGGCTTCCTCGGCGGCGAGGAGCTTGAGGGCGGCTGGCGTATCCAGACGCGATTCATAAAAGGCGAGCAACCCCTGCAGCGCGTTGACGTAGGCCGAATCGTCCGCCGACTGTCGCGCGGCGTAGGCAGCGTCCTTTCTGCGGATGAGCGAAGCTTCATAGGCGCGGTAGAGGCCCGCGTTGGCGGCTATCTGCGTCAAATGCTCGAAATCAGCCGCGTTGAGGGGAAGACGCGTCAGGCGCTGCGTCAAAGCCTCGTCCAGCTTGGCGAGCTGGTCTGCCGTCGCGTACTCGCGCAGGAGCTTGGGGAAGCGCGCCGGGCGCGCCGCGTAATCCAGAATCTCCCGCCCGCGCTGCACGACATTGTTCTGGGGCGCCTTGGCCAAGGCCGCGTACAGGGTTTCGAGCTTGCCCAGCGCGGCAACCGCCGACTCCCGGTAGAGAACCGCGCGCAGCCACCGCGCCGCGTCCTCCTCAGTGAACGGCTCGGTCGCGGGCGACTTCAGGACGCGCTTGAAGCCTTCATCGTAAAAGCCCTCGGCTTCGGCAATGAAGCCGGCCTCGAGCAAAGCCGCGCCAGCCGAAAAATAGACTTGCGACGACAACTGCTTACGCTTCGAGAACGACTCTCGCAGCGCGGCGACGGCGCGCTCCGGCTGTCCCTGATCGAGGTAAACTTCCGCCGTCGCCGCCGCCCAGAGCGGATTTTGCGGATCAAGCTCGGCAGCCCGCTTCAGCGTCGCCAAGGCGTCATCATACCGCCCGGCCTGGCGATAGAGGGCGGCGAGGCGCTCGCGGAAGTCGCCGCGTTGCGGCTCGTTGACAATCGCTTTGGCATATTGCTCCGCCGCCCCGGCGAGGTCGGCCTGAAAGCGCAGGACTTCCGCCAGGACGACGTTCCAGCGATAGTTTCGGTCGGCTTTGGCTGCCAGCTCGACGTAATAGCGCGCGAGGCGCTCCAGCAAGCCGTGCCGCTCGGCGTAAAGCAGCGCCAATCGCAGCCGCGAGCCATCCTCCGGCTCGCGGTTGATCAGCTCGATATATTGATCAACCACCTCGCTGTGGCGGCCAAGACCCGCCAGGACCTGGATGTACCCCTTGCGCAGCTCAAACTCATCCGCGCCCGCGGCCAGCGTCGCCAGTCCTTGCTTGTAGAGCGCGGCCAAGTCCTCGCTGCGGCCGGCTTGCGCCAGCAGGTCGGCAAGCTGGGCGAAGGCTTCGGTGTCGGTCGGATTCGCCGCATACCAGTCGCGCAGCGTCTTTTCCGCAGCGGCGCCCTGGCCAGCCTCGCGCTGCCGCCTGGCAAGCTGGAGCGTCAGCGTCCGCCGATAGTCGCCGACGGCGATGTCGCGCGATGCGCGAGCCAGCGTCACGGCTTTGTCAATCGCTCCCAAGCGACCGTAAAAACGCTCGACTTCCTGCGCGACGCCAAGGTTGTTCCGGTAGTCGCTGGCCAGGCTGTCGAGCGCTCGCAGCGCGTCATCGCGCTGGTTGCGAATTTCAAAGAAAGCTGCCAGTTGCAGCCGATACTTGATGTTTTCGCGCTCATCCCGCGCCAGCGCGACCAGGCGCTCGAGCGTCTTGCGCTCGTCCGCCGAGCGGCCGGCGGCGCGAAACTCGTCGCGGATCGCCTCGAGAAAGGGGATCTCCGCCCGCTGCGCCGCCGCCCGCGCCAGCAGGTCGAGTCCGGCGGCGACCTGCTCGGACCGTTGCAGATAGCTCGCGTAGCCCAGGATCAGGTCCGGGGCATTTTGCTTGGCCAAGCGGGACCGAAACGCCGCCTCGATTTGAGCCGGGCCATCCTTGCGCCGGGCAAGCTTGGCCAAGCGCTCGATGACCTGCTCGCGCTCCGGGCCGGCGCTCGTCAACGCCGCCATGTATTCCGCCAGCGCCAAGTCGCGCTGCTGACGCTCCTCATAGAGCGCGCCAAGCTGATAGGCATAGAGCGTGTCGTCGCCCGTCCGCTCGCGCAGCGCCCGAAGCGTTCGAATGGCGTCGTCATAGCGATAGTAATCCCAGCAGAGCGTAGCCAGCTCAAGATACGCCTCCGGGTCGCCCGGCGCGCGGCGCGCGATTTGCTCCCAGTAGCTCAGGGCGCCGCTCCAGTCGCCCGCTTCCGCCCGAACTTCGCCGGCCAGCGTCAGGAAGCGATTTTCCGTCGGGCGCGTCATCGCCAGCTTCGCCCATAGCTGCGCGGCTTCATCTCGCGCGCCAGGCTGCGTCGTGGCCAGCGAGCGCAGCAGCGTGGCGAGTCGCTCGGCGTAGTACGGCTCGCCGGGGTACAGGGCGACAAGCTCCCGGTACGCCTCGACAGCCTCCTCATGCCGCGAAAGCCAGAGCGCGGCGTCGGCGGCGAACTGCTGGTGACTGACGCTGGCCTGCGCCTTGGCCGTCGCGTAGCTCTTGGTCAGCCGGTTGTTCTCCGAAAGATAGGCCAGGTATTCGCTGCGCAAGCTTGGGTCGGCAAAGTAATACTGACCGGCCAGCCGCGCCCACTCCGCCATGCGATTCGTCGCTCGGTAATAGCTCAGCAACCCGCGCGTGAAGAAAAGGTTGGTCGGAAAGCGATCATGCGCGAAGCGGAAGAGCTGCAGGTAGAGCCGGGCGTCGTTGTTATTCTCGCTCAGTTGGACATCGTCAAAGAAAGCCTGCAGGTACGCCTGGAGGTCCTCGTCATCCAAGACGGAAGCCAACTGCTGGGAATACTGGGCAAACGCCGCCTGGCGATCATTGCGGACAAGCCACCGGGCCAAGCGGTGCCGCCACGTGTTGTCGCCAAAGCGCTGCGCCGCCTGCCGATAAGCTTTGAGTTGCTCGTCCACGAGGCTCTGCTGTCCGAGCCAGCGCAACAGACGCTCATACAGGCCCTCGTCGCGCGGATGCTTTTTGATTTCGCCGTAGAGAAAGGCCAGCGTCGGATTCGCGCCGGGCGCGGGGGCAGCCCCTTCGCCATCGCCCGCCTGGGCTTCGGCGGCGAAGCTGGCAATGACGCGCTCCATGACCGAGGCATACGTCACGGCCTCCTTCGGCTCGACGACTTGACCGAGGTAGTCGGTCGGGTAGTCGTAAAGCTCATAGGACTCCTCGTCGGCGCTGTCTTCGCTATCGGTCGGGTCATAGATGCGATAGGTGGCCCGCAGCCCTTCCTCGCCCAACGCGGTCGCGTCAGGCGCGAAGACCCAGCGCCGGGATGAAACCGGCACCAGCGGCGCGCCTTCCGGCTTGCGCGCCGCCAGCTGGTCAAGCAACGCAATGAGGCGCTTGCGCTCGGCGGCGCGGCGTCCCAGACGGGCTTCGGACTCGGCCACCCGCAGCGCGATCTCGACCAGGGCTGGCGACTCAGGGAATGCGCGGAGGAACTCGTCGCCGCGCTGGACGACAATTTCATGCTCGCCCATCGCGGCGAAGGCTTCGAGCAGCTTGGCGCTCAGCGCGGGCAGGCGCGGCGAGCGCGGATACTCCGCCTGAAGCGCGGACAAGAAGCGATAGGCGAGCGCCCGGTTGAAATAGGTCGTGGCGGAGCGATTCGCCTCGGCATACTCGCGCGGGATATTGTTGCCGGCCAGAAGGAGCGAGAGCGCGCCGTTGAGAAAGCCGGCGCCCTGGTCAGCCTGGGCGATGTCGGCATAGAGCGATAAATCGCCGGCGCCGAGCGTTGTGGCTATATCGCCGGCCTCGAGCAGCGCGGACGCCAGCTTGGCCAGCGTCGCCTCGCGCTCCGGCGAGCCGGGACGAGCGCCGTTCATGGCATGGAGCGAGTAGAGAAAGCGCGCCGCGAGGTCATACTGCCCAATCGCCAGACACATCCCGGCCGCCTGGTCGAGGTCTTCCCGCGACCAGCCGGCTTTCTCGCGCTGCTTTTCAAAATCCATCAGCGTCTGCGCCGCGCCCGGCAGATTCCCCTCATAGGCCAGAATGTTGAACAGTCGGGCTGTGACGCCAAAATCGGCGCTCCCCTTGCGAAAGCGCTCCTGAAGCTGGCGGCGATAAGTCCGATAGCGGCCGTAGCGCCGCAGAATGTCATACCAGTCCTGCGCCACGGCGCGCGGCCAGAGCGGATCGAAGGCGCGGTCATAGACGGCGACCGCCGCGTCCCGCTGACCGCGCTTGTCATAAACGCTGGCTCGCGCCTTCAGAAAGTAGCGCGCTTCCTCGGAATATTTGGGCTGCCATTCGTCAAGGGCGCGGAGCGCTTCATCAAGCTTGCCATCCGCGATCAACCGGTCGAGATATCGCTTGAGAAGAGTCAGGTCATCCGGCTGGCGCTCGATGAGCCGTCGGTAAAACGCCGTGATATCAACCCCGGCGAGGGCGCGCTTTTGAACCAGCTCGGATACGCGATCGGCAATCGCCTGGCGCTCCGCGGGCGGCGCGAGCAAGGCCAGGCGCTGTAGCGACTGAGCCTCTTCCGCATAGAGGCCGCGCCCATGCTGGAACGCCGCCAGTCGTCGCAAGCCATCCGCCGCCTCTGGCCGCAGACTGGCGTAGCGCGTCATGAGCTGAACCGCCTTGGGAATGTTGCCGAGATATTCGTTCAATCGCGCGCCATAGCGAAGAAGCCGCGAATCAGACGGATATTTGGCTTGCAGCGCGGCAATTGCCGCTTCGGCCTCGACGAAGGGGCGGGGCGTCAGCGTCGGCGTCCCCAGGAGCGTCTCCGCGAGATACAGCGCGTCGCGCAGCTCCGCCGGCGTCGCTCGGTTGGCGGCAGCGGGCGGCGCAGCTGTCGGCTTGGCGGACGGAGGGGGCGCGGAAGAAGGCTTTCTGGTTGGCGGGCCGGGCCGGGTCTGCGCGCTCAGTCGCCAGCGATGGGACGGCAGCGTCAGCAGCAGCGCGAGCGACAGCCCTCCGAGCAGACTAATGCGGGCAAGGCGAGCCGCCTGCCGACCAGACGGGCGAGCGTGACACAAATGATTCATGGCGCGAAATATCCTATTCAGAACGATGAAGCGAGGGCGGCGCGCCCAGGCCTCCGGCGTTTGGCCGGTGGCGCAGCGTTGCCGGATCGGTTGCCAGGTCAAAAGCGGTTAGACGGCCGCATTTTGCTGGAACAGCTTGCTGGAAGCAAAAGAAAAGCGGCGCGCCTTCCGGGGCGACGCCGCTCTCGAAGGCGGGCTTCAGGCGAAGCGTCTCAAGGGCGCATCGCCCCGCCGCTGGCAGCGGTCGAAGGCGCGCCCGTCTCGCGCCTGACGATGCCGTTTGGCGCGGGCGCGAAGGCGATCCGCTGACGACGGAAATCAATCTCGATACGACAGTGGGTGAGGAAATCCCCGCCCAAAATGCCGCTTTGCTCAAAGCCGGAGGATTCATTTAGGCGCCGCATATCAATGATCGGAAGCCGAACATCCTGCCGAACCAAGTCATAGATGCGCAGCGCGCCGGCTTGGAGAACCGGCACCTTTTCCGATGAGCCGGCCGCGCCGACGATGCGCACGCCCTGGTCGGAGAGAATTTTCGACTGCCAGTCATGACGCTCAACCACCGACTGGTCCACCACCGACGCGCTCGCCCCTGAGTCAAAGATGAAGTTGAGGACTTGCCCGTCGTCAATCTGCGCTTCGAGACTGATGAGACCGCTTTCCGTCAGGCGAAACGGGAGACAGGTCAAGCCTTGATTGACGGATGGCTCAGCGCCATCCTTGAGCGAGCCATCGCGCGGCGCGTACCGCAGCCCCAGCGAGCGCTGCGGATAGTCCAGCGTCATCGCAAAGTCCGACAGCGTCGCCAATCCCAAGAAGCCATCCACGGCCGCGCCATTTTCCGAGATGGCTGGAATGTCGCGCAGATACACCGGCACCGTCCCAAGCTTGATCGGACCAATTTCAAGCGACTTGAGAACGCCATACACAATCGGGAATAGCCCATTGCCGCCCACGGCGCGGGCTTGCCCGCCGGCCGCCACGGGACGGATGCCGACTTTCGCGGCGGCAGCGTTGGAAAGCACGCAGGCGCTCGCGCCGGTGTCAAGCACGAAGTTGAACGGACCCTTGCCATTGATGCGGACGCTCAAGTGCGGCCGCCGCCCCCGCAGCTCGAAGGGAATCACGGCATCGGCGCGCTCCTGGACGACGTTGATGCGCGATGTGCCAAGGTAGGTATAGAAGCGAATCACGCCTTCAATGCGCTCGCGCCGCTCGGCATCGGTTTTTGGCGTCAGGCGAAGGAAATTGCGCAGCGAGTCGGCCGCCGCGTGGAAGTTTTCCAGCCGCGAGGCGATACGGGCGGCCAGCAGGTGATAATCCGGCTCTTCCGGGGCTTCAATCAGGGCGGCGTTGATCAGTTGCGCGGCCAAGGCGAGCTGGTTTTCATAGCAGGCCAACTCGGCAATGCCGGCCATGGCGACGGCATTGTTGCGCTTGAGCGCCAGCGCCGTCTTCAGGGCGTCGAAGCCATCCCGAAAAAGCCCCGCCCGAACGAGCGCCAGCCCCGTCAGCGCCAGCGCCTCGTCGTGTTTCGGACACTGACTCAAAACCGGGCGCAAGACTTCATAAGCTTCGGCATGTCGCCGACTTTTGATCAGCGTCCAAGCCAGCCCGCACCGGGCCGGCGCGCCGTCGCCATCCAGCGCGATGGCCTGCCGGTAAGACTGCTCTGCCGCTTCCAGCTCGCCATTGCGCGCCAGCTTGCGCCCCTGCTTGACCAAGTTAGAGGACTGACGCCGCGCCTCGGACGCTTCATCCCCGCCCGCGCCGACTGGGACTCCCCAAGCGGGCGCGCCCGTGCCGGCAAGGAAAGCCGTCAATAGGGCCGTGGGCAGTCGATTTCCGCTCTCAGTCCGTATCTGCCGAAACATCCAGGTAACGAGCGACGGGATGCGCATGACTAACCCCCTTGGAGAAGCCAATTTGAGAGGCGCGGATGACCACAAGCTCGGAAGCGCCGGGGGGCGGCGGTAGCTTGCTTCTGTTCCAGCTAGCGATGTGACGAGATCAAGGGCCTTTGGGGATGTCGCCCCCTACGACCAGAGAAAGCGCGGCGCGTAAGCGCGCAAGGACGAAAACAAGGCCAAAGTCAACGCGGTTGACGATTTATTCGCTTCGCGCCAAGCATATCCGAAATGCAGGCTGAAATGCAAAAGCTCGCGGCGCGGCTGCAAGCCCGGGCGCGCCGCGCATCGATCCAGGCGACGCCGCGTTGGCGATTTTTATTTTACCCTCGGAGTCGGGATGACTACCATGAGCGTCGCTCTTCACCGCTCCGCTCGACGCTTTCCGCTCTCGCCATGAAAATCACTTGCCCTGAATGCCAAACCGAAGCGATGCCA
The DNA here is from genome assembly GCA_937966115.1 of uncultured Chloracidobacterium sp. Lineage (GTDB taxonomy): Bacteria > Acidobacteriota > Blastocatellia > Chloracidobacteriales > Chloracidobacteriaceae > Chloracidobacterium. Next base: position 15,334 of record CALCKX010000011.1, read on the forward strand.
GGCATGAAGTTTTGCCGAAACTGCGGCGAGCAACTGCCGGATGTTGGCGCGTCAAGCGCCGAGACGGTCACCGGGACGGCGTTGCCGCCGCCAGACAGCGCGCATACGGTGGCAGGACCGGCTGTCGCGCCGCCCAAGCCCCCGCCCGAAGCTCTCAAAACCGTCGTCGGGCAGGCCGTCGCACCCCCTAAGCTCCCGCCCGAGGCTTTCAAAACCGTCGTGGCGCAGGCTGTCGCGCCCCCGCCCGAAGCATTCAAAACGAAGACGGGCGCCGCTGTGCCGCCGTCCCCCGGCAACGCGCCGTCGCCTCCCCATCAGGCAACCAGGGAGAGCGCGGGTCTGGAAGACGATGCCGACGCGACGGATCACAGCGGAAACCGCTTCGTTTACTTCATCCTGGCGCTGGCGCTCTTCGGCTTCATCGCCGGGCTGGCGATATTTTTCGCGGTCTATGTGTTCAGCGAAAAGCCGCGGCCGGCGCCGGCGGTCATTAGAACCGGCGCGGAGTTGCTCGACGCCTCTATCCAGCGCATCGAGCTGTGCAGCTTTCGAACGCTCCCGAAGGAGCCAAGCCCCTTCGACCCGCAAACCGTCGCCAACGCCTTTCCGTCGGGCATTCGGGCCGTGGCCGCCCGGATCAGCGGACAGCCTCGCCCGGACGGCGACTATCGCGTCGTTTGGCGGCAAGTCGAATTGCCAGCGCCGCTGATGGCGCAGTCTATCCAGTCATTTGCCGCGACTCAGCAAGCGACTCGCCTGCTATATCAGCCGGATGGGAAACCGTTGGCCACCGGGGCCTATGTCGTCGAGATTCAAGATGGCGACCGTCCCCTGGGGCGAGCCTATTTCACCATCGGCCTCGCTGCCGACCAACGCTGAGACGAACGGCGGCGACCTGCCCGGCCGTCCGCGCCCGGTCAGCCGGTCGCGGCGCGCAGCTCGCTCAGCGCCGAGCCGAACACCCGCCGGGACGAGCGCAGTAAAAGCCACGCCAGCCCCGCCGCTACAACTAGGTCGGGCCAAGCCGACCCGAACAGCCAGACCAGCCCCGCCGCGAGCAGCACGGAGACATTCGCCGCCACGTCGTTGCGAGAACACTCCCAAACGGAACTCATGTTGACATCTTCCTGCCGATGCCGCCACAGCAGCCAAAGGCAGACGCCGTTTGCCGCGAGGCCCAGCAGCGTAAAGCCGCCCATGATCTCAAACGCCGGCACGCGCGGGCTTAGCAGGCGGTAAACGATCTGCCCTGCCACGACCGCCGCCCCGATGAAAATCAGGCTGCTCTTGAACAGCGCCACGCGCGCCTTGGCGGCGCGGTCGCGCGATACCGCATAGAGGCTCAAGCCGTAGGTCAAGGCGTCGCCCAGGTTATCAAGGCTCTCGGCAAGCAGCGCCGTCGAGCGGCTGAAGAGCGCCGCGCCAAGGATCACCCCAAACATCAGCGCATTGATGGCGAGGGTGATTTTCAGCGTCTGGCGCTGTCGTCTCTGCAACGCGTCCAGCGCGCATTCGTGATCGCAACAAGCGCCCATCGCGTCAAGCAAAGGTAATCGTCAGAGTATCGCCGCTGTAATCCGCGCCGACGGCTTCCTTGCTGCGCGCCTCGGGCGGCAAGACGATATTTCGCTTGAAGTGTCCGATTTCGAGAACCAGCTCGCCAGCCCGCGTGACGAGATCGAGGCGCTCAAGCTCCAGGTTGGGCAGCCGCAGTTTCAAGGCGTACTGTCCATCCGCAATGGCCTCCAGCGTCATCAGGGGGGCGGGTCGCGTTTGCGCCAGCGGATCGCCCGCCTTGAAGATTTGCTCCGCCAGCGCCATCAGCGCCGGAACGCCGATTGGCTCCTCGACTTGGCTGGGCGCTTCAAGGATGGGCAGCCCGCCCGCCTTTTGCCGGAGCAGTTCCAGCGCCGCCTTCTCGGCCGGCGCGCCCGTCCGAACCTGATTCACAACCACGCTTTCAACCGGGCACTCGTAGAGGTGATGGTACGTCGCCAACCGAAAGCCATCCAGGATCGCCAGCCGCTCGGGTCGCGTCACAAGCCGGTGCGAGGTCACCTCCGGGTTGGTGAGCGCCGCCCGCATCTCGTTCACCCGCTTGCCGACCTCCGGCAGGATGTCCATTGGATTCCGGCTCGGGAAAAGCGCTTGCATGACTGGCGTGGCCAGGAGCGCGAGCCGCCGATACCAGGTCTCGATGCTGGAGAGAATCCATTTGAGACCTTCCGGGCCGGCGAGCAGCGTCATCATGCCGGCCGTGGGCGGCGTATCCACCACCACGACATCGTAGCCGCCTTCGCTGATGGCGCGCCAGATTTCGGTCATCGCCGTCAGCTCCTCCAGCGCCGGGAAAAGCAGGACCTCCTGCACGTAAGCCGACTTTCCCGTGCCAATCCCCCGCAAGATTGTGGCGATGTAGTCTTGCACTTGCGGCCACTGAACGCGCATTTCCGCCAGCGCGCTGACCTCGCGGGCGTCGAGGTTGGGCGCGACGGATGCCGGCGCATGCCCGACGGCGGTTCCTAAAACATCCCCCAGGTTGTGCCCGGCGCTGACGCTCATCAACAGCGTCTTGTGTCCGCGAGCGGCGCAGGCGAGCGCCGTCGCCGCCGCCAGCGTCGTTTTGCCGACGCCGCCTTTGCCGAAATACATCACGATCCGCATAGGCTTGCCTGTCCTCAATGAGATTATCAATGAACGCCTGGCGCGCAAAGCTTTGCGTTCAAGGCGTTGCGCTGATCGCCAACGACTGGTCGCCAACAATAGGCGGTCTGGATGCCGAACGCCACCTGCGGACGCGGCGGCGAGTCTCGAATGAGCCCCTCGAATGAGGGCGCTTGCGCCGGCGAATTCACGCCTGCCAGCGGACGCCCAGCAGGGTGACATCGTCGCGCTGGGGCGCGTTCCCCCGATAGCCGTCAAAAGCCTGCGCGATCAGGCGTTCCTGCTCGGATGGCGGCAGCGGCGCGATCCGCCCGAGCAGCTCGCGCAAATGGCCGGAGCCCAGCCCGCGCGGCGAGTCTTCCCCGTTCTGATCCGTGAAGCCGTCGCTGACGAGATAAAAAGCGCGCGCGGCGCGAAGGTCGGCCGACCACTCGGCGAACGGGCGCTGACTCCCGCGCCGGTCGCCGCCGATGCCGCGCCGCGTCCCCTTGATTTCATCCAGCGCGCCATCCATCCACGCCACATACAGCGGACGCCGCGCCCCGGCGAAGGTTATTCGCTGAGCTTCCGGCTGGATGAGGCACAGGGCGATCTCCATGCCATCCGCCCTGCCATCCGCTGCGCCGTCGCCCGCCGCCGCGGCTTCCCGCTCCTGACGCAGGACGCGCCGCATCGCTAAGTCCAGCCGTTCCAGGAATAGCCCCGGCGGCGGCGCGTCAACCGCCAGGCGGTCAAGCAAATCAATGCCGATGAGCGCCATGAACGCGCCTGGAACGCCGTGTCCGGTGCAATCCGCAACCGCGAGATATAGCCCCTGCGACGTTTCCCGGATCCAGTAAAAATCCCCGCTCACCAGGTCGCGCGGACGAAAAAAGACAAAGGCCCCGCGCCCAATCTGCGCCAACCTGGCGGCGTCCGGCAGGAGCGCCTGCTGGATGCGCTGCGCGTAGGCGATGCTCGCGGTCAGCTCTTTTTGCTTTTGCTCGATTTCATCGCGTTGCCGCGCTATGATGGCGGTCCGCTCCCGAACCTTCCCTTCGAGATTTTGGTTGAGCGCGTCAAGCTCGCCATACACGCGCGCAAAGCGGTTGGCGAGCGAGAGCGCCATCGAAAGCAGGAGCGCCGCCAAGCCGACCGATCCCAGCGGCGTCGCGCTGTAAAGCCCCAGCCGAATGCCCACGATGTCGTTGACGCCGCACGCCGCCGAGATGAGTAGCCCGCCCAGGATGGTTCGGGCCTCGCGGTTGCCGCGGCGCGCTTCGGCGATGATCAGCGCCACGAGGATGATGGGAAACAGCAGCGCCACCAGCACGCGCGGCGTCGAGGTCAGCAGGGAAAACGTCACGCCCGGCACAACGATGGCTGAAATGGCCGAAAGCGCGAGCGTCCAGAGGTACGCCCGGACAAACCGGCCCATCGGTCGCCTGAAAAGCGTCCAGAGAAATAGCGCCTGCGGAACCGAAAACAGCGAGATCGTGAAGCTGTTGATTTTCCAAAGCCAAACGTAGTCAACCCAGTTCGCGACCCACCACCGCGCGCTGGCGCCCAGCCAGTTCAGCCCAAACAACAGGGCGAATAGCCCAAACCACAGGTATTCGCGCTGTTCGCGGCGGCGGACGAAAAACAGCAAGTGAAAAGCGCCGACCAGCAAGAAAGTCAGCGACCACACCAGCCCGCCGACCTGCTCGCGCTTACGGCTGGCAATGGCCAGCTCGACCGCCTGACAAACCTGCGCGGCATCGCCGCTTAGAAACAGACCGCCGTCAAAGCCGCCGCTTTGGGGCGCTCGCCGCATGCTGGCCGGAAGCTGCCAGAAGCGGACGGCGATGACCAGGCGCCCGTCAGGCGCGACGAGGTCGCTCGGCACGAGAAAGGCCTGCGGATGCGGGACGGCGAACGCGTCCGTCGCGGACCATGCCCCAAATCGGCCGATCTGCGCGCCGTTGACAAAAACCTCATAGCTGGCCCAGTCCGCGCCGCCGAGCGCCAGCCCAAGCGGGCGCTGACACTCATTCGGCGGCAGCTCTAAAACGCGGCGATACCAGGCGACGCCGCCATAGCCGCGATACCCTTGTCGCCCCCAGGGCTGCTCCACGCTGATTTCCACCCAATCGCGGTCGTCAAGCGTCGCGGCCGCCCACCGCAGGTCGTCCCCGGGGCGAAAGCGCCAGTTGCCCGCGATGGGCGTCGGCTGGTCGAGACTCGCGATGCGCAGCGGGTCGCCCCAAGCCGTCAGGCTCGCGGCGAGCAGCGCGCCGCAGGCGAGTAACGGCAAGCAGCGCCGGATGATTGCGGCGCGAAATCGATGGCGAAGCCGCGGGCGGCGTGGTAAGGGCAAGCTCGCCTCGGAAATAGGGTTACGATAGGCTGGCCGCTTGTAAGCGCCCGGATTGTAAGCGAGTCAGCCCGCCGATGCCATCTGTCGCCGTCATCATCATCGCTCGCGACGAAGCCGCCCGTCTGCCGGCGGCGCTCGATTCCGTCGCCTGGGCGGACGAGCGGATCGTGGTGGTGGACGCGGCGACCACGGACGCCACCGCTGAAGTCGCCGCCGCGCATGGCGCGCGTGTCGTCCGGCGTCCATTCGCCGGCTATGCCGCGCAGCGCAACTTCGGTGACACGCTGACGACCTGCGACTGGATTTTTTGCCTTGACGCTGACGAGCGGGCGACGCCTACGCTGGGCGACGCCGTCCGCCGCGCGGTCGCCGCGCCGAACTCGCGCGTCGCCTTCACCATTCGGCGGCGTAACCGCTACCTTGGGCGCTGGGTCAGATATGGCGGCTGGTATCCCGACCGTCAGTTGCGGCTCTACCGGCGCGGGGCTGGACGGTGGCGCGGCGAGTTCCTTCACGAGTCTTTTGAGCCGACCGGGCCAGTCGGGCGGCTTGACGGCGAAATCGAGCATGACGCCATCGCCTCGCTCGCCGAGCATCACGCGAAAATGAACCGCTACACTGACCTCGCGGCGCAAGAGCTGCGGGCCGCCGGGCGGCGCGCCTCGCTGTGGAAGCTTTTGCTCTGGCCGGCGGCGACCTTCTTCAAAGCCTATATCCTGCGACTTGGCTTCCTGGATGGCTTCGCCGGCCTGTGCATCGCGCGGTTCGCGGCGCACTATGTCTTTCTCAAGCACGCCAAGGCGCGGATGCCGACGCCCCCAGCCTCAGCCAGGCGTTCGACAGGCGACGAGTGACCAGCGCGCGAAGGCGAACGCCAAATCGGGTCGGTCACATCGCTTCCCGGCGCGTCCGGCGGCTGAGCCAATACAGCGGCAGCCCCAGCGCGACAATGCCGAGCCCAATCCCGGACGACGCCGGACTGGTCAGGAGCGTATTGACGATGAGCCACCCGGCTACGGCGAGAAAGGCCAGCGGGACGAACGGATAGCCGAGCGTTCGATAGGGGCGCTCGGCGGCGGGCTGGGTCCGGCGCAGGATAAAGACGCCGCCCGTCGCCAGCGCGTAAAACACCCACGATGCGAAAACGACATAGTCGGTCAACTGGTCAAACGTCCCTGACAGAACCAGAACGCAAGCCCACAGCGCCTGCGCCAGCATCGCCCAGGCTGGCGCGGCGGCGCGGTTGAGCTGCGCGAAGCGCGCAAAGAACAGGCCATCGCGCGCCATGGCGTATGGCACGCGCGCATTGGTCAGAATCGAGCCGTTGAGCGCGCCGAGACTCGACAATACAAACGCCGCCGACACCAGCCGCGCCCCGCCATCGCCCAGAAACGTCTCGGCGGCCTTGGTCGCCACCGGCGGCGCGTCAGGGTAGGCCGTGGAGTTAGACGTCGCAATCGCGCTCATCGGCAAGGCGTAGCAGTACGCCAGGTTCGCTAACCCATACACGCCTAGCACCACGACCATGCCGATGATGAGCGCGCGCGGCACATTCCGTCCGGGGTCGCGCACCTCGCCCGCCGCCATCGGCAGATTGTTCCACCCGTCAAACGCCCACAGCGCGGAGAGCATCGCCGCGCCAAAGGTCGCCGCGCTGACGGTTGCCGGACGGTCGGAGGCCCAGACGTTGGCCCAGCTTCCCGTCCGCGAGCCAATTAGCGCGCCGCCGACAATCAAGACAATCGCCGCGACCTTGATCCCCGTCAGCGCCAACTGCGTCCGGCCGCCGACCACGACGCCCAAGCTGTTGAGCGCCGAGAAAAACGCAATCGCGCCTATCGCCGCGAGCTGCTGGGCGCCAAACCGCCAGGAGATTTCCGCCCCGAAAATGCGGAAGGCAGGCGTCTGCCACGGCGCGCCATAGTCCACCAGGCCCGCGAGAAAGATGGAGAAGCCAACGCCATAGATGGCAATCGAGCCGGCGGCGGCGACGGCGAACCGCATCCAGCCATAGAGAAACGCCAGAAGATCGCCATAGGCGGCGCGTAGAAAGACATATTCCCCGCCAGCGCGGGGCAGCATCGCGCCGAGTTCAGCATAGGTCAGCGCTCCAGCCAACGACAGCAGCCCAGCGGCGAGCCAGGCGGCGAGGACGGCGGTCGGCGAGCCAAGGCTTTGCGCCATCGCGGCAGTCTTGAGAAACACCCCGGTGCCGATGATGGTGCCAACCGTCAATGCCAGCGCGTCGGCGAGCGTCAGCCTGCGCTGTAACTGCGTTGTCTGAGGCATGCTGAAACCCGCCGCCCGCGCCAGCCGAGCCGAAAGCCGAAATCCGAGGATTGCGCTGGCGACCGCTCAGGATTAAAAAGTTACGGCCCAGCAAGTTAGCCCGATTCTAAGACAAATCAAGCCTTCCATGACGATCATCGCTCGCCCCGCTTTCCGTCGCGTCGCGCTTCCCGCGCTCATCGCGCTGGCTTGGCTGTGGCCCGCCGGGCCAGTCGCGCCCGCCCAGCGGGCCGCGCCCGAAGCGCCGCCCGTGCAATGGGCGCGCATCAACGACTTTGACGCGCAGCACCTCGCGCTCGACCTGCGCTTTGATTGGAAGGCGCAGAAAGTCAGCGGCGCGGCGCGGCTAACGCTCAAGGCGATCCGGTCGGACCTGCATCGCGTCGTCCTTGACGCCGGCGAGCCGATGCGCGTTTTCTCAGTCAAAACCGAAACGGGCGTCGCGCTTGACTACGCCCACGACAAAGCCGCCGAAAAGCTGATCATCACGCTTGATCGCCGGTACGCTCGCAATGACACGCTCACGCTGGAGATTGCCTATGAGGCGACGGCGACGCCGCCGACGGGCGGCTTATTCGGGATGTTCGGCACAGGGCTGACATTCATCCAGCCGACGCCGGAACATCCCCATCGCCCGCGCCAAATCTGGTCGCAGGGCGAAACCGAGTACAGCCGCAACTGGTTTCCGTGCTTTGACGCTCCGAGCGACAAGTTCACGTCGGAACTGCGCGCCACGGTCGAGAGCCGCTACGCCGTTGTCAGCAACGGCCGGCTCGTCGCGGATACCGACAACGGCGACGGCACGCACACCGTCCACTGGCGGATGGAGCAACCCCATGCGAGCTATTTATTGGCGGTCGCGATTGGCGAATACCGCGTCATCGAGGGCGAGCACGACGGCATCCCGGTGCAATCTTACGTGTATCCGAGCCGGTATGAGGATGCCGCTCGCGCCTATGCCGACTTGCCGCGCATGATGGCGTTTTTCTCGCGGGAAACCGGCCTGCGCTACCCCTACGCCAAGTATGCCCAAACGATGGTGGCCGAGTTTGGCGGCGGGATGGAAAACGTTACGACGACGCATCTTTCCGACGCCACGCTGCCCCGCCGCGACGAGCCGCTTGACGGCGTCGAGTCGCTCCAGGCGCACGAGCTGGCGCACCAGTGGTTCGGCAATCTCGTCACCTGCCGCGACTGGTCGGAGATTTGGCTGAGCGAGGGATTCGCCACCTATTTCGAGGCGCTCTACATGGGCGAGCGCTTTGGCGAGCGGCGGCTGCGCGAGATTCTGGCGGAACATCACGCGACCTATCACGCCGCCTGGGACAGCGGGCAGCGGCGCCCCATCGTGACGCGCCGCTTCGCGCATCCGGACGAGCTGTTTGACGCCTACGCCTATTCGCGGGGCGCGCTCGTCCTGGACATGCTGCGCTATGTCGTCGGCGATGAAGCCTGGCGGCAGGGCATCGCGCTTTACCTCAGTCGCCATCAGTTTCAGACGGTGGAAACGCATGACTTCCGCCGCGCCATGGAAGACGCTTCCGGCATGGGGCTGGACTGGTTCTTTGACCAGTGGGTGTATCGTCTGGGCCATCCGGTCTTCACCGTTTCATATCGCTACAACCCGAAGCTCAAGCGGCTGACCGTCGTCATTCGGCAGGCGCCGGCGCGGGGCGCGGCAGACAATCCCCTTCACGCGGAGCACTTTCAAACGCCGGCCGAGGTCCAGATTGTCTGCGCCGATCAGATCAGGCAATACCGCTGGCAGATTCAAGCGCGGCCAAGTCAGTCCTTTTTAGTTGATCTGGCGAGTCCGCCAAGGGCCGTCCGCTTCGATCCCGACCATCGGCTGATTCGGGAGCTGGCCGGCGAGCCGACCGCGATGCCCAACGTCGCCCTAGCGGCTGGGGAAGGCGTTGCCCAATCGCGGATGACGGCTGGCTATCATCGCTGCCGCCAGTGGCGCCGCCAGCGCGCGCTGGCCGCTGCGCTGGCCGCCGCGCAGGGCGGCGGCTTTTCACGAGGCGCATGCAATCTATGCGCGAGTCGTGTAGGCTTACGTCACGCTGATCACCCGCATCATTGAGGATTAGGGCATGAGCGAACCCAAGTCACTCGACGAGCAGCTCACGCAACTTGAGGAGGAAATCCGTCGCCTCAAGATCGAGTTTGACGTGTATTTCAATGGCGGCCGCGATCGCCCGCCCTACGATACGAAGTGGCGAGTTGAGACGATGATCAAGAAGATTGAGGAAAACCGCTCGCTGCGCTTCCAGCAGCGGTTTCGCTTCAATCAGATCACGGCACGCTTCGTGGCATTCCGGCGACTTTGGGAGCGCACGGTGAAGGACCGCGAGGAAGGCCGCGACTTGCGGGCGCAGTACCTCGCCAACTTTCGTGAAAGCGAGGAAAAGCGGCGGGAGGAATTTGGCGAGGCCATTGACGAGCTTGACGTGGATGCAGTGCTGGGCGAGTTTCAGCGCAACCCGCTGCCGCCGCGCTTTGAGCCAACCACCGTGCAGCTTGGGCAGAATGCCAGCCGCGAGCAACAGGAGGCGGGCATTCGCAAGCTTTACGAGAGCCTGCAAAACGCCAAGCGGACGGTGGGCGAGTCCACCACGACCACCTACGAGCAGTTCCGGCAAATCATCGTTCAAAACACCCAGAAGCTATGCGCCGAGCGCAACACGGCGCATATCAACTTCACTGTGGATATCGTGGACGGCAAGGTAAAGTTCAAAGCCAAGTAATCCTCCCCACGCGCCGCGCATGGCCAATCAACCTGACCGCGCACTGAGCGACATTGACCAAACTCGTCTGGCGTCATCGACAAGCGCGCCAGCTGTAGCCGATGGCTTGGAGGGAAAGACCCTGCTCTCCGGGTCTGGATTCGACGCGCTCGCCGACGAGCGCGACACCAAGAACATTCCGAACCTGCCCGTGACCGAAGTCACGCTCAGCGCCGGCGCGCCCTCGACGCGATCGGTCGGCGGCGAGACGTCGCCGCCACGGCAACGCCCGGTCGAGGGATTCGCCGTCGGGCAGCGCTTCCAGGGGAAGTATGAAATCCTGCGCCTGCTGGGCGTGGGCGGCATGGGGCGCGTTTACCAGGCCCGCCACTGCGAGCTTGAAACAATGGTCGCGATCAAAGTCATGTCCGCCGCGCTTTCGAGCGACGGGGAAGCCGTCGAGCGATTCAAGCGCGAGGCCAAGGCGATGGCGCGGGTGCAACACCCGAACGCTGTTCGCATCATTGACTATGGGGTCGAGCAGGGCGAGTGCTATCTCATCATGGAGTTTTTGCAGGGCGAAACCCTGCGCGAGCGACTGGCGCGCCAAGGTCGCCTGCCGGTCGAAACGCTTGTTCGCTACGCCGAGCAGGCGTTCGCGGTGCTGGAGTTCATGCATCGCCAAAACATCACGCACCGCGACCTCAAGCCCGACAACATCTTTCTGGCGCGCTCCGAGACGACCGGCGAGGAAATCGTCAAGGTGCTCGACTTTGGCATTGCCAAAATCCAGACTTCCACGGTCGTCAACATGACGACCGAAGGCACGATGATGGGGACGCCGCGCTATATGGCTCCAGAGCAGTGCCGGGGCGTCCAGATTGACGGGCGCGCCGACCTCTATTCGATGGGCGTCGTGCTCTACGAAATGTGCGCCGGCGCGCCGCCCTTCGATGGCGACAATCCCATCACGGTCGCCCTCAAGCAAGTCAACGAGCCGCCGCCGCCCCTGCGCGAGCGCAATCCCGAGATTTCCGAAGCCATCGCCGCCGTCATTCACAAGGCGCTCGAGAAGTCGCCCAGCCACCGCTTTCGCTCGGCGCGAGACTTTTCGCAGGCGCTCCTAGAAGCGGCGAATCTCGCGCCGCGCGACTTCCCTGACGGACGACAGCTAGCGCCGCCCGCCGCTGCCGACCAGAGCGAGCTTGCCAACACGCTCAAGCGCCCGGCGGTAGACGCGGGCGGCGCGACGCGGCCCTACGGCAGCAGGCTGCCGCTCGACGAAGCCGCCCCCAAGCGACCGAACTGGCTCCTTTACGCCGTCGCGGGAATCGCCCTCTTGAGTCTCCTGATTGGCGGCGCGCAGCTCGCCGGCTGGCGCGCTTTCCAGCCCGCGCCGTCGGTCGCGACGCCTGAGCCGCCCCGTCCCGTAGTTCCGAAATCGCTTGAAAGCTTCGCGTTCATTCCGGCCGGGACATTTTCCATGGGGCGCGAGCCTGGCAGCGACGAGTTCGCCAAAGACAAGCGCGCGCCGCTCGATGAAACGCCGTCTCATACGGTATCGGTGGGGGCGTTTTACCTGGCCAAGTACGAAACCACCAACGCCGAATACAAGCGGTTTATCGAGGCGACCGGCCACCCGGCGCCGCGCAGCTGGAAGCAAGGAAGCTATCCGCCAGGACAAGATGATTTCCCTGTCACGGGCGTGTCGTGGAACGATGCCCGCGCCTACTGCGAATGGCTGACCCGAGCGAATGCGGAGGGCGTGACATTTCGCCTCCCCACGGAAGCCGAGTGGGAATACGCCGCGCGCGGCGCGGATGGGCGACTCTTTCCCTGGGGCAACTTCTGGCGCGACGGCACCGCCAACATCCTTGAGACCTTCAGCGCGTCCCAAGTCTTGTTACTGCCAGTCAACGTCGAGCCAAACAACACTCGCGACAAAAGCGCCTTTGGCATTTTCGGCATGGGCGGCAACGTCTGCGAGTGGACGGCATCCGACTTCACGGTTTATCCGGGCAGCGGCTATCGCCCAGCCGGCCGCGATTTGGAATGTAAAGTCTATCGCGGCGGACACTTCGCCTCGCCGTTGTCCAACGCCAGAACCACCAGCCGAAAATGGACGCTCACCGACACGACGCAGGACTTTTTAGGGTTTCGCCTGGCGGCGACCCCGCCCCAGCCATGAGACGCGCCGCCGCTCTGTTTTTCTTGGTTGCCGCTGTCGGCGCGACAACCTCGAGCGCGTCGGCTCAGAAAGAAGCCGACGTCATCATCGAGAAGAAAGTCAAGACGGCGACCTATCGCCCGCCGTCGGTCGGCGCCCTAGTGCTGGCAACCAATACGCCGACCGGCGAAGTGTTCCTTAATGGCCAGTTCCACGGGCCGTTGCGCGACGCGAAGTTTACAAAGCGGTTGAGTCCCGGGCGTTATCGCCTGGAGGTGCGCGCCCCGGACTATGTCCCGCTGAGCCGCGAGATTACCATTGCGGCCGGACGGTCAGAAGCGGTCATCGCTGAACTCAAGCCAAACTTCGCCACGCTTTCCCTGCCCAGCCTGCGCTTGCGACCGACCCCCAAGCCCGCCGTTTTCGTGGATGGACAGCCTCTGGACGAAGCGCGCTGGCGACTGGAAGGCCAGCGTCTGGAAGCGCGCATTAGCCCGCCGGGAACCCGGGCGATTCAGGTCAAGCAGGGCGCCCGCCTGGTTTATAACGCCACGCTCAAGCTGGAAGCCGCCGCCGCCAAGGTCGAGATTGCCGAGCCGCCCAAGGCGATTCTCCGCATCGAGTCGCTTCCGACGGCGCGCGTTTACGCGGACGATGTCTATTGCGGCGACGTGTCGCCCGACGGCGCATTGGTCATCGAGCAGCTTTCGCCTGATGAAACCCACCGGCTGCGCATCGAGGCGGAGCGCTATCGAACCTTTGAAACCGATCTCGCCGTCACGACTGAACAGCCGACCGTGCTGCGGGCCAAGCTGGAAGCCATCATCGAGTTCGCCGATAACTTCACGAACCTCCACAAATGGGAGGCCCCGCCCGGCTGGGCGGTCGAGCAGCAGCTTTTGCGCGTCAGCGGCTCAGCCTTTGCCGTCGGACTCCCCAAGGAGGTTGGCTTTCGCGGCTGCGAGATTAACTTCGACTTGCGGATCGCGCAGGGGCGGCGGGCGGCCTGGGTCGCACGCGGGCGCGACGAGCGCAACGGCTATATCTTCATCCTGGAAGCGCCAACGCCGACCGCCTGCCGGATTGACACCTATCTTTACCGAGATGGCGCGCTAGGCCTGCCCGTGCAGAGCGACCCGCTCCCGCTGCGCTTTGAAGCCCAAAAGTGGAATCGCATCCGCATCGTCGCCCGCGACAACAAAATCAGCCATTTCATAACCCCTGCCGACAGCCCGGACGAGATCTCGGTGGCGCTCTTTCAAGACCGCGACAAGGTCTTCCCCTATGGCGCGGCTGGCTTCGCCTCGCTACCGGATGCGACCTTTTACATCGGCGGCTTCGTTGTCTGCCCGGAAGGGGCGAGCTGCCGCCCGGAAATCAAGTGACGCAAGCGACGGCCCGAGAGGCGGCTCGCTGGTTAGCGGGAAGCCGGCGCGCCCAGCCCCAAAGGGACTAATCAAAGCGCCCGGCTAAAGCGCCCAGCGGCGGTAAAGCTGGAGCAGCGCCTCCGGCAGTTGGAATGCCGCCCCGATATGCGCGTAACGTCCGCGCCCAAACAACGCATCCAACAGGGCCGCGTCCTGTCCAGCTTCGAGCGCGATGCCCAGCGGCTTGACGCCAACCGCCTGCGCTTCGGCCAACGCCTGCGCCGTGTCGGACACAGCGTAGGTCACGTCGCCATAGTCGCTGTCCTGCGGCAGACCATCCGTCACGACGAGCAGCAGGCGCTGACGCGCCGCCTCCGCCAGCAGCAACTGCGTCGCGTGCCTGACCGCCGCGCCAAGCCGCGTGTTCGCCGCCGGCGCCAGCGCCGCCAGGCGCGGCGGCAACCGTCCCGCCGGCTCGCCAAAGGCCTTGAGCCGAAAGCAGCGCACCGCCCCCCGCCCCCGACTGTTGAACGCATAGACGGCAAACCGGTCGCCCAGCCGCTCGAGCGCGGCGGCCAAGCAGCGGGCGCTTTCAATCTCGCCGTCCAGCACCCGCCGCGGCGGGCGCCCGCTCCCGTCGCCATCCAGCGGCTCGCCGGTGGAACGCGAAGCGTCAAGCAACAGCAGGGCCGCTACGGAGCGGGTAGTCCGCCGCCGCGCGGCGTAAACCGCGTCCGAAGCCCAGGGCTGCCGCCGTCGCTCGACGTAGCGCTCGATCAGGGCATCCAAAAACAACTCCGGTCCATCCGTCGTCGGGCGCGCCCAGGCGAAATCCGCCGGACGCCAACGCTCAAAAGCGCTGCGCAGGCGCGCAACTATCGCGTCATCGGCCTGCGGCGGCGGCGCCGACAAAGCGCTTGTCGCGCCAAGGTCGAGGACGCGGCACCAGTCCGGGCGATAGTCGCCGAGACGAGCATCCCACTCCGGGTACTGCCGCGCGCCAAGCAAGTCCCACGTCGCCGGCGCAGCGCCCGCCAGCGCTCCAGCGCTGGCGTCAGTCTCGGCGGCGCTTGCATTGCCAGCGCTCGGATTGTCGGCGCTCGGATTGTCGGCGCGCTCGGCCGGGCTGTCGGCGGCCGGATGCGCCGAAGCCTGCGTCGCGGCGCCGGCAACGGGTTGCCCGCCGCCCGGCGACGCGGATAATCGCGACTGAGCGCCACCGGACGGCGCTGCTTCCGGCGACCAGCGCCGCTGCGCCGGCGGTGGCAGCAGCCGATAGATGTCCAGCGTCGCCCTTAGCGAATCGGCAACCGTCGCGTCGTCGGTCAGACAGGGCGACAACGCTGCCGCGAGCGTATCGGTCAAAGCGGCGTACTCGGCTTGAAGATCGGACCCGACTCGTCCAGCCAGCGCCAGCCGAAACAGCAACTCAACCGCCGCCGCCGTCAGCGGCGCGCCGGTCAGCGACCGGCGGCTGGCCAACAGCGGCTCCGCCAGCGTCGTCGCGACGCGCTCGACGCCGCGATACTGGCTGCGCATGCGCCGCAGAACGCGCGCCATCTCAATCACGTCAAAGAGGGTTTCAGCGGTCTCGGCGTCAGGAAACAGCGCCAGGGCGTCGCTGGCCGCGATGGATGCCGGGCGCGGCGGCAAAGCGCGCTCAACCGCCCGGTCGCGGATGACAGCGAAATCCACGTGCGACAGCCCGCCCGCCCCTGCCCCCAAGTCGGCAAAAAAGGCTCGCGTCGCTTCATACGCCGCGATGAGCGGCGGCGCGTCTGGCGCATGCGTGTCATAGAGCAGACGCCCGGCCGCCTGCGCCGCCAATAGCTTGTAGAGCAAGAAATTTCGGTCGCGCTCCGTAAAAACCGCGACCCGGCGCGGCAGGGCGAGACGATGCGCGTCGCCGGCGCGCGCCACGCGCCCGCCGATTTCCTTCCCGGCGGGGTCCGAAGCCAGCGTTTCAAGCCGAAATGGATGCCCGGTCAGCGCCCGCAAGTAGTGCTGGAGAGTCGGCGTCACCTCTTGCAGCGGCAGGCCTGGCAGGCGGGACTCCAGCCAGCCGCGCGCCTGGGTCGTTTCCAACCGTAAGAATGAGCCTAGCTTCGCCGCGTCGCGTCCGCAGCGAGACCGCCCGGCCGCCAGCCAGTCCGCAAAGGCTTCAGCCGTTAGCTCCGGGTAGCGCGCCGGGGCGCGCAGGGCGGCCGCGCCTAGCAGCGGATGCTCGGCGTAGAGCGGCGCAACCGCTGTCAACAGCGCCGCGCTGCGCTCGTTGCGCCCCAGGGCCGCCGCGGCCTGACAGGTTTCCCGTATGATGTCAGTTAGTCGCGCCCCATGCCGCGTCCCGCTGGCCAGCGTCAACAGTTGGCAAACGCCTGTAAACGCGCTTTCCCCAAGCTGATTGACCAGGGCCGGCGCGCGAGCCGTAAAGTCATCCGCCGTTTGCGGCGACAAGCGCCCTAGCGCCGCGCCAACGGCGGACAGCGCCTCCGCCGCTGGCGGCGACAAGGACGCCGAAGCGCTCGCCGCGACCGTGGCGGGCGCGGCTTCGGGCTGGCGTTCCGGCGTCCGCGCGCGAAAGAGTCGCGCCCAGGTCCTCAATAGCATTACGGCGTCTGCTCGCGGGCGGCGGTCGAGACATCGGCCCGCGCTTCCTCGCGCGGCGCGGGCCGCCACCGAGCGCGCAGCGCGTCAGATCGCGCCCGCCACCACGAGGCGTCCGTCAGCGTGTCGAAAAGCTGATAAAACACCGGAATCGCCACCAGCGTCAGGAGCAAGCACAGGCTTTGCCCCCCGATAATGATGATGGCGACCGACCGTAGGGCCGCCGAGCCGGGCGTCTGCGCCACCGCCATTGGAATGAGTCCGGCGACGAGCGCCAGCGTCGTCATCAGAATCGGCCGCAGTCGGTCGCGACAGCCGGCGACAATCGCGGCATAGCGCTCCTGTCCGCCCGCCCGCAAGACGTTGATGTGGTCAATCTGCAAAATCGAGTTTTTCTTGACGACGCCGAACAGCATCAAAATGCCCAGCGCCGAAAAGATGTTGAGCGTTTCGCCGAAAGGAATCAGCGACAACAAGGCGAAGGGCACCGCCATCGGCAAGCTCAGCAGGATCGTCACCGGATGGAGAAAACTCTCAAACTGCGCCGCCAGGATCATGTACATGAAGACAAACGACAACACGAACGCCAGCAGAAAGTTGGCCGCCGCCTTGCCCAGCTCCTTGCTCTGCCCCAGCTTGGCGGCGCGATATTCCGGCCCTAGGTTGAGCGTTGCGGCTTTCGCGTCCAGCGCCTGAAGGACGCGGTCGAGCGAGTAGCCTTCCTGCAAGTTAGCCGAAAGCGTCACCTGCCGCTGCCGGTTGTAGCGGTCAATCTGCGCCGGCCCGGTGCCGCTCGTGAACGAGACGAAATTGGCCAGCGGCGCATTGCCGAGCTTTGTCGAGGGCACGTACGACCGCAGCAGCGTATCCGGCCCTGTCCGGTCTTCGCTGCGTAGCCGGAATCGAACGTTGTAGCGGTCATCCCCTTCGCGATACGCGCTGACAATCTCGCCAGCCACGAGCGTTCGCAAAGACGACGCGATTACGGCGACATTAACGCCCAGATTGGCGGCCTTTTCGCGGTCAATCTGGGCCCGGACTTCCGGCTTGCCGACTTCCAGGGTCGTATCCACATCCACCACGCCCGGAATAGCTTTGAGAAAGTCCGTAAGCTGCTCGGAAGCGTCGGTCAGCTTGGCGATGTCAGGTCCGCGCACGACGTACTGCACTGGCGCCGCCGAATTGCCGCCGCCCGAGATGGCCTGCACGTACTGCACGGCAATCCGCTTGTCCTGCTGATCGGCCAGCTTGTCGCGAACTATCTGCATCAGTTCCGCCTGGGTCAGCTTGCGTTCCGTCAGCGGCGTCAGTTGAACGAAAACGTTTCCGCGATTGACGCGCCGCTGCTCATCGCCGCCCAGCGTCGTCAAGCAGCTCGTTACGTGAGGCGTCGTCTTGACGACGGTCTCGATTGCCTCCATCTGTTTCTCGGCTTCAGCCAAGGTCATGCCTTCGGGAAGCTTGACCGC
Source organism: uncultured Chloracidobacterium sp. (assembly GCA_937966115.1). GTDB lineage: Bacteria > Acidobacteriota > Blastocatellia > Chloracidobacteriales > Chloracidobacteriaceae > Chloracidobacterium. Next base: position 32,961 of record CALCKX010000011.1, read on the forward strand.
CACCTCGAACATCGCCACGTCGTCAAACGGGATGAAGTTTTTGCCGATGACGGAAAAAATCGGCGCGACCGCGACCACGGCGAGCAGCGAAATGCCGACAATGGCCAGCGGGCGCCGCAGCGACCACTCCAACAGCCAGACGTAGCCGCGCTCCAGCCGCCCGTATATGCCGCTCGCCCGCGACGACGCATGCCCCGCGCCGGCTTGCGACGGGCGCAAAAACCGCGAGCAGAGCATCGGCGTCAGCGTGAAGCTGACAAACATAGAAACCAAGATCGCAAAAGCGCACGTGAAGCCGAACGACGACATGAAGCGCCCGACGATGCCGCCCATGAACGCGACCGGCACGAAGATGACCACCAGCGAGAGCGTCGTCGCCAACACGGCGAAGCCAATGTCGGCCGTGGCTTCCTTGGCCGCCTCGAAGGCCGACATGCCCTTTTCTTCCATGAAGCGGTAGATGTTTTCGAGCACCACCACCGCGTCGTCAATGACAATCCCGACGCTCAGCACCAGCGCCAGCATCGTCATGCGGTTGAGCGTGAAGCCCATGGCGTACATCAGCCCGTACGTCGCCACGACCGACGCCGGAATGGCAATCGCGGCAATGATCGTCGAGCGCCAGCTCCGCAGAAACAGCAACATCACCAGCGCGGCCATGATGCCGCCCAGAATGAGGTGTTCCTGAACGGCGTCAAAGGAGTCCTGAATGAAAATAGACTGGTCCTTGAGGTACTGCACGCGGCAATCCGGCGGCAGTTGCGCCGCCAGTTCCGCCAGGCGCTCCTTGACCAGCCGGACGACTTCGAGCGTGTTGGTTCCCGACTGCTTGCGAATTTCCAGAATCACGGCCGGCTGCCCATCCAGCCGGGCCAGCGAGCGCGGCTCTTCCACCCCGTCTTCAACGTAGCCAATGTCCTTGACGTAAATCGGCAGACCGTTGGTCGTCCCGACGATGATGTTAGCGAAGTCCTCGACGCGGGCGACGCGCCCCAGCGTCCGCAGGGAAAGCTCGCGCCGCCCGTCGTCGAGGCGACCGCCGGGGATCTCGACGTTTTGCGCCCGCAGCGCCTGCTTGATGGCGTCCACGCTGAGGTTGTAGGCGGCAATTTTCGACGCATCGAGCGTCACCTGAATTTCGCGCTTCCGGTCGCCGATAAACGACACGCGCCCCACGCCGTTGAGCGATTCAAGGTTTTGCTTGACAACTTTATCGGCAATCTCGGTGATTTCCCGCGCCGACCGATTCCCCGACAGCGCCAGCGACAACACCGGCTGGGCGTCGGGATCGAGCTTTTCGATGATGGGCGCCTTGGCGTCGGCGGGCAGCTCGCCCAACATGCGGCTGACCTTGTCGCGCACGTCCTGCGCGGCTTCGTCAATGTCGCGCTCCAACACGAAAACGACAAACACCTGCGAGACGCCTTCAGCCGACACCGACCGCAGCTCATCCACGCCGCCGATGGTGTTGACCGCTTCCTCGATGCGCTTCGTGACTTGGGATTCGACTTCCTCCGGCGAAGCGCCATCGAGCTGTGTCGTGATGGTCACGGTCGGCAGGTCAATTTTGGGAAACAGGTCAACGCCCAGCTTGAAGTAGGAAAACGCCCCGACCACGATAAACGCCATGACGAGCATCGTGGCGAAGACCGGGCGCTTGATACATAGTTCGGCGAGTTTTTGCATGACTTCCTGCTTTTGCCTGACTTTCTGGAAGCGCGACCGCAGAGGACGCTCAGGCGGAGAGCTTTTTCACGCTGTCGCGGTCCCGGTAGCGGGCTTGCGTTTTCGGATGACCGAAAATGGCGTCGGCGACGAGGGGGATTTTGCCGAGGCACATCAGCGGGCGGTACCACCACGGCGTCACAATCTTGCGCCGGGGTGACCGGAGGGCCTTTTCAATAGCGCGGGCGACAACCTCCGGCCCTGGCATGTCGTAACGCAGCCCAGCGGTCATTTCTGTCCGAATGAAGCCCGGCGCGACCAGGACGACGCGAATCCCCCGCCCCTTGACTTCCCGCCGCAGGGCGTCGTTGAAGCCGCGGACGGCGAACTTTGATGCCGTGTACATCCCGATTGTCGCCACCTCGCCGGCCACCGAGCCGATGTTGACGATGACGCCGCCGCGCGGCAAATGCGGGACGGCATACTTGGCGCACAGCGCGCAGCCCAGCGCGTTGACTTCCAACACCTGGCGGAGCAGATCGTCGCGGGTGTCGCACAGGCTGAGACCGCCGCCCATACCGGCGTTGTTCACCAGCGCGTCAATCCGCCCAAAGGCGTCGAGGGTTTCCCGCATCAGGCGCTGCACGTCGGGGCTTTGGGTCACATCGCCCGGAACGACCAGCGCCTCGCCGCCGTCCTGGCGGATGGCGTCCGCCAGGCGGCGCAATTGAGCGGCGCGGCGAGCGAACAGCACGGGCTTCGCGCCCCGCGCAGCGAGATGGCGCGCCGTCGCGGCCCCGATGCCGCTGGAGGCGCCGGTGATGATGACCACGCTGCCGTTGAGTTCCATCGGGCGCGCTCCTCTTTCAGCCTCAAAAAGTCTTGATTGGCGCGCCGTCGGTCAGACGGTCGAGATTGTCGGTGATGACCTTTTCGTTGGGCTTGAGACCTTCGGTAATCTCGACGGCTTCGCCGTCGCGCTTGCCCAAGCGAACGCGCCGCTCCGCGGCCTTGCCATCCGCCGCGACAAAGACTTTCTCGACGCCGGCCGCGCTAACCACGGCGCTCGATGGCACAAAGACGGCTGGCACGTCGCTGGCGATGTCCACATAGACGCGCGCGAACATGCCCGGCTTGAGCAGCCCCTGCGGGTTGGGCGCGACGGCTTCCACCATCAGTAGCCGCGTCTGCTGATTGAGCGCCGGGCTGATCCGCGCCACGCGGGCCGGAAAGTCGCGCCCGGGATAGGCGTCCGTCGTGAAGCGGGCGGGCATGCCCGCCTTGACGTAGGAAACGCCGACTTCGGCGACATTAGCCTGAACCCGAATCGGATCGAGCCGCACGATAGTCACGATGTCGCGGTTGCCGCCCTGTTCGTTGATGAAATCGCCGCGCGACTTGTGGCGCGCGCTGACGAAGCCGCCGATGGGCGCCCGCACGATTGAATCCTCTAGTTTCTTGCGCGCCAAGCGCGCCTCGGCTTGCCGCTGCTCAACCGCGCCGATGCGCATGATGGCCTCGTCGCGGGCGGCCTGGTAGCGCGCTTCGGCGGCGCGATAGGCGGCTTCCACCGTATCCCACCGCTGGCGCGGCAGATCGCCGGACGCCACCAGTCGCTCGGCGCGCTCCATTTGGGCGCGGGCGTCGTCGAGCGCCGCCTTGGCCTGCCGGACGACCGGCACGGCGTCCATATCAATCGGGTCGCGCCGCCCAGCTTCGCCGAGCAGCGCGCGCGCCTGCGCCAGCGCGGCTTCCGCCTGCTGGAGCTTCAGCTCGTATTCCTTGGGCGCGATACGGGCAATGACCTGGCCGGCTTTGACCACGCTGCCGACATCCACTGTGAGTTCGGCGATTTCGCCGCCGACCTGTCCGGCCACGACCACCTGCTCATCCGGGACGAGCGACCCCACGGTTTCAATGGATTTCTGTATCCGCCGTTCAACGGCGGTCGTCGTTTTGACTTCAATTGCCGGCGGCGCGGACGCGATGGGCGCGGCGGCATTGACGGTTTCCTTCTTGTGCGAGCAGCCGCCCGCGCACAATGCCGCCAGAGCCGTCGCCAGCCAGGGACTGGCCTTTGCGAAACATGAACGAAACGCGGTCATGAGGTTCTCGCTGGGGAGGATTTCGCCGTCGGAGCAGTCGCCGGCCGGCTGACGCCATCGAGGAAAATGGCGGCGTAGGCGCGCGCCAGCGTCTCCGGCGACCCGGTTACGGTTTGATCGCGGTGAAGCTGCTCGAACATGGTTTGAAGAAATGGCATGGCGAAGAGCGACCGCGCCGCCACCTGCGGGTTCACTTCCCGAAACGCGCCCTCGCGGACGCGGGTTTCAATGTAATCGCCCAAAAAGTCGAAGATGTCGCGCGCGTAGAGCCGAAAAAACATCTCGGATAGCTCATGACCTTCGAGCGCGCTGAAAAACAACAGCCGTTGAAAGGAATAATCGGCCCGGTGGCGCTCGATGATATGCTGCATGATCGTTTCAAAAAACCGCCGATCATCGCGCCGAGCGGCCAACTCGCGCATGAGCGCCCAGAACGCCGCGGCGTCGGCGTCCTTCATCTTCTGGTCGAGGATGGCGGCGTAAAGCTCCTGCTTGGTCGCGAAATGCCGGAAAATGATGGCTTCGCTGACGCCGGCTTCGGCGGCGATTTCCTTGGTCGTAACGCCGCTGAAGCCTTTTTCCGAAAATCGCCGCATGGCGATCCGGACGATTTGCCGCCGCCGGTCCTCCCCTGACATCCGGCGGGACGCGGGGGCCGGCAGCGAAGCGGTTGCGACAGTGGGCGGGGCGCTGGTCATAGGCGCTGGGCGTTACGTGAGCTAGCTCACGTAAGTTAGTATTCACTTACCAAGCAACGCTACACTGGCGCTCGCCCCGCCGACAAGCTAGTTTTCCGCCTATGCCGCCCCTGCCGGAAACAAACCCGACCGCGCCGATTGAAGGGCCGATTGAATGGCGCGCGGCTCGCTTCGCGGAACTCGCGACCGACGACCTCTACGACGTGTTGCAGGCGCGCCTGGCGGTGTTTGTCGTCGAGCAGCAGTGCATTTACCAGGACGCCGATGGCGCGGATCGCCGCGCCCTTCACATCATGGGGTGGCGCGTAAAGGGGCGGGAGCGAGCGTTGGTCGCCTACTGTCGGCTGGTGGAGCCGGGCGTTAAGTATGCGGAGCCGTCCATCGGGCGCGTGATCACGCCCGCGGCTGGGCGCGGACAGGGCCTGGGGAAGGCGTTGATGCGGCAGGCGCTTGCCCTGCACGACGCGCTCTACCCAGGACAGGCGAACCGCATTTCCGCGCAGCAGTACCTGGAGCGATTTTACGGGGCGTTCGGCTACCAAACGGTTTCCGCGCCCTATGCCGAAGACGGCTTGCCGCACGTCGAGATGCTGCGCGCCGGCCGCTGAGCGCCGGCGCGAAACAAGAGGCTTAGCGCGAATCCGAAAATGTCCTTTGCAACATCAGTGACAAACCTGCTTTTGATCCGACACGGGCAGACGGCGGATGGACCCGCGCCGCGCTGCCATGGGTGGACGGATTTACCGCTTTCGGAAGAAGGCGTTCAGCAAATTGAGCGGCTGGCCCAGCACCTGCGCGAACGGCGGCTGGACGCGCTCTATGCCAGCGATCTGATTCGCTCGCGCCATACGGCGGAGATCATCGCCAGGGGGCGCGACTTGCGCCCGGCAATCCAGCCGGAGCTGAGGGAAATCAACTTTGGCGACCTCGAGGGCTGTCTGGTCGATGAGTTGCCGCTGCGCTTTCCGGCAACGGTCGCGGCGTGGCGCGCCAATCCGGCGGCCTGCCGGTTTCCGAACGGCGAGAATTTTCAGGAAGTCAAGCAACGCGTATTGCCAGCGGTTGAGCGCTTGCTGGCGCGGCATGCGGGGCGGACCGTGGCGCTAGCGCTCCATTCAGGCGTCAATCGGGTCATCCTGGGATGGGCGCTGGGGCTGCCGGACGAGCATCTGGTCCGACTCGAACAGGATCACGGCTGCCTCAACATCATCGCCTTCGGGCCGCTGCATCCGCGCTTGACGCTGCACAACTTCCTGCCTTAGAGCGATGCTCAGGGCAATTTTCAGGGCCGCTTTTGCGGCGACGGTCTGACCGCTCGCGCCAGATGGCGGGGCGCCGCCCCAAGCCCGGCGAAGCGAAAGGAAGCGGCGACAAGAGCCGCGCCCCCCCCTTCAAGAGCCGCGCTCCCCTTGATGCCGCCTGTTCGCGTCTTTCGGCCAGGCGCTTCCAATGAAGCTAGGGCGCGGCCTGAACCATGCTGCGGCGGGCTTCCTCAATGGCCGCTTTAGCGTCTTTGACGAGCTTGAGCGCGTCTGGCTCGCTCGGTATGCTCGCGTCGAGAAGGATAAAGCGACTGTTGTAAACGCGCTTGCCGTCATCGGTAAAGTAGGCCCGCAGCTCGCCCAGCGCCTTGGTTTCATAATTGTTCACCGCCAGCGCCGCGCCGGCGACGTTTTCCAGCGTGAGCAGCGATGGCTGCGTATGCCCAACGATCATCACGTCGATGCCTTCAAGCTCGGCGACGAGCGTCTTCGCCTGGTCTAGCGGCAGATACGCGAGCACGATGATCACATCGGCTTGCTGGCTGAGTTCGGGCAAGACTTCCTTGAGCGCGGTCGCCGGATCCCGCCAGACGTACCCCGTGCCTTCGCTAGGGGCCTGCTCGCACACTCCGGTCACGCCAATCCGCAGCTTGCCTTTCGGAAGGCGCGGCGACTTCACTTCCTTGACGACAAAGCGCGGCAGGGCGATGCGCGTCTTGTCATTGGCGGCGGGCATGGCGTTGGCTGAAAGATACGACTTCAACGCCGGGAACTCCGCGGACGCGCGCTCGGCTTCGCCCTTCTTGAAGTAGGGATGGAGCGCGCGCAGGTCTTGATACGTCAGGTTGACAGCGTCGAATGGATAGGCGCTATAACCGCGCAGCGCAAAGTCGTTCTGAACCAGGACATCCTTGAAAGGCGGGCTAAGCGACACGCCCTGGTCATTGAAAATAGCGCCAACGCTAAGCTCCAGGAGCGGCGTCTCCTTGAACGTCGAGCGGAAAGCCTTGGCCATGGTCACGCGGCGGTGAAGCCCGCCGCTCGGATTGGCCGGACATCCGCAGGTATCCAGGTTGGCGCGCGTCTCGCCCGAAAAGTGGATGGCGAAAGCCGCTTTATCATCCGTTCCAAGCGCAGGCGCCGGAACGACTTGCGTTTGCGCCGTCGCTGGAAGCCAGGGCGCGGCGCCGCTCAGCGCGAAAGCGAGACAGGCGACCCACGGAAGGACGCGATTAGACATAACGACAAACCTCGGCGAAAAACGGTTGCGGGCGGAAACCCGTCAGCTTCAGATTCGCCAGCTTAGGCGCGCGTAGCCTCGCCTGACAATAAGCCTGACCATACGCCAGCGCAAGCGCCTGTAAGACAAGCGACTAAACGCCAAGCGTCCAGAAAAGGCTCGCCCTTCTCGCGCGCAACGGCTCTGTCGCGCGGCGCTCAGCGGGGCCGGCTCGGCTTGCCGTTCGGCGCGTCAGGCTTGCGCGGCAGGGGCAATGACTCGTCGAGCCACTTCGAGATGGCGGCGACTTCCCGCTCGATTTCAGCTACCGATAGGTCATCCGGCTTGGTCTCTTGACGGCGATGACGGCTGAACGTATCCCGGAGTTGCTTCAATCGCTCGCGCTTCTCCCGGCAGGCAGCGCGCTCGCGCTCCGGCTTGGCGCCGGACAAACCTTCCAAGCGGCGCGCCAGCCCATCGGCCTCTTTTTCAGCGCGCTGCAGCTTTTCCTCGACTTCATCGAGCAGGGGCCAGGCAGCGCGCCCGATGCCGGAAGGGCTGCTGGGAGAACTCGCCGGCGCCGCTTCCGGGGCGGCAACCGGCAGCGGCGCCCCGGATGGCGCGGGCGCAAGGACCGGAGACGGGTCTTGGATGTTGATAAGGTCGCGACTAGCGGCGGTGCGCGCTTGCAAAATCCAGACCATCGCCGCCACGCCGACGAGGACGATGCCCGCGACCGCGATGAGCGCCAGAAAAACAAAAAGCCGGCCGCTTTTTGACGGTTCCGCCGCCACTTGCGGCGCAGCTTCAGCGGGCGACAATGCCGGAGGGGCGCTTGGCGCCGCCGAGTCGCTGCCGGCCGCGATCTCGGTCGCCGGGTCTGGATTGGCTGGAAGCGCCTGCGGCTGTTGCGTGGCGACGCCAAGGCCCGAAAGCGTTTGGGCGCTCTGGAGTTCCGCCGTCGAGCGACTGCTTCCCAAAGCCAGGGTAGTGTCGCCGGATGAGGCGGCGGAGGCGAGCATCTGGGTCGCCCGGGCGGGCGCGCAGGCATCCCCGGCTGCGGAGGGGACAAGCTGCGCGATCACGACGGTGATATTGTCCTCGCCGCCGCGGTCATTGGCGAGCTTCACCAGGGCTTCCGCCGCCGCATCCAGCGAGCTCGCTGTCGAGACCACGGCGAGCATCTCCTGCGCCTCGACTTTGTTGGAAAGCCCATCGCTACACAGCAGGAAAATGTCGTTGGGCTGGAATCCCTCGATGGTGATATCCGCGTTGACCGCTCGCTGCGTGCCAAGCGCTTGCAGAATCACGTTGTTTGGGACGTTGGCGACCTGCATGCCGGCTTTTTTGGCCGCATTGACCCACGACTGATCCTCGGTGAGCTGGCGAATCGTCCCGCCGCGAATGAGATAGGCCCGCGAATCGCCGACTTGCGACACGACGGCTTCGCGCCCGGACAGATGAACCGCCGTCAGCGTCGCCCCAAGCCCCCGGATGGCGCTTTCATTCTGCGACCGATCCCAAATCGCCATGTTGGCGCTGTCGGCAGCCAAGCGCATGGCCTCGAGCGAGGCGAGACCGGCGCTCACCCGGCGCGTCATCTCGCGCGAAACAATCTCGACCGCCATCTCGCTGGCGACTTCCCCGGCTGCCGCGCCGCCCATGCCGTCGCTCACAATCAGCAGCGTCCCCAAGGGGCCAAGCCGGTGCTGTGCGACATCGGGCGATAGCGTCGCTTCGCGGTGGGTTAGCCCAAGCCGCTGCTCGGTGAGGTCCACGACCTGGAGATTATCTTCGTTGCCAGCGCGCCGCATCCCGACGTCGGTGCGCGCCGCGATCGAGACCCACATTTCTGGCAGTTTGGACACGGAAGTCGCCACCATCCCTCACAACATCCGACACAACATCCAAAGGGTCAGCGCTTTTCCTTGGCTTGTTTTCCGGCTGGACGACGCGGCGCCACGGGCGAGCGCCTGCGCCGAGCTGTCCCGCCGCTATGCCTCAAAGCGAAATAACTGCTTTCCAATCAATATGATGTCGCCAGACTTGAGCGTGACCGGCCCATCGATTTTCTTAAACGTGCCGTTGCGCGAGTTGTCATCCTGAAGAATGAAATCATCCCCGCGCCGAACAATCCGCGCATGCCGACCTGACATGTAGCCGTCATGCGGAAACTTGATGTCGCCGGTATTGCGGCCAATCGTCAGCTCATCGCCTCTGATCTCATACATCTCGCCTTCGCCGCCGCCTTCCTGAATCAAGAAAAGGCGCGCGGCGCGCGCCGGCGGACGCTCCGAAGCGCGCACGATGGTTTTCATCAGCGGCGCGGGCAGCGGCGCGCCACAGCCCGCGCAAAAGCTGCTCGAGGCGGGATTCACCCGACCGCACTGCTCGCAAGCGACCGTGTCAACGCCGTCCGCAAGCGGCGAGCGCGCCACAACCGTCGGCGGCACCGGCGGCGGCGCGATCACCGCCGGCTGCGCGATCACCGTCGGCGGCACCGGCGGCGGCGCGGTCACCGCCGGCTGCGCGATCACCGTCGGCGGCACCGGCGGCGGCACGGTCACCGCCGGCTGCGCCACAATGGTTGGCGGAATGACCGGGGCCGCCG
>CALCKX010000012.1 GCA_937966115.1 uncultured Chloracidobacterium sp.
TGTAGGGCGCGTGCGGCGCCACCGCCGGCGTGATGAGCGGATGCCCGGTTTTGTACTTCTGGATGAAGCGCTCGGCATTTTCCAGCCCGAGCTGCGGCGTCAGCGCATCGGGGACGGGAAAATCAATGACGGTCTGCCCCAGGATGGCGCGCAGCCCGGCGGCTTCCGTGACTTCCGCGATGTCGCTCTCGAAGTAGTACATGTCCACGAAGCAGGTCGTGCCGCCGCGAATCATCTCCAGACAAGCGAGGCGCGTTCCGGCGCGGACCATCTCGCGGGTGACGTTTTTTGCCTCGGCCGGGAAAATGACCTGGGTCAGCCATTCCTGAAGCGCCATATCGTCGGCCAGGCCGCGGAAGAGCGTCATCGGCGCGTGCGTGTGCGCGTTGACGAGACCGGGCAGCGCCGCCTTGCCGCCCGCTTCCAGCGCGATTTTGCCCCGGTAGCGCGCCGCTTCGGCCGCCTCGCCGACGGCGATAATCCGCTCGCCGCGCACCGCCAAAAAACCATTTGGAATGATGCGCCGCTGCGCATCCATCGTGACGACTGTTGCGCCGCGCACGAGGAGGTCCACGTCCTCGACGCGCCGGGTTTGCCCGACCGTCAGCGCGACCGCCGCCGCGAGTAGCCAGACCGCCAGGGCCGCCAGGGACGCGCGCGGCAAGGTGTCGGACGCTCTCATTGGCTTACGCGCGGGCTAACGCGCCGGTGGCGCGATGGGCTTCCAGAATGGCCGCTGCCGCCCGGCGACCGCTCGCCACGGCCCCTTCCATGCTGTCGTAAAACCGCTGCTGCGTGTAGCCGCCGGCCAGGAAGAAGTTCGGCACGGGCGTCTGCTGCGTCGGGCGCAGCCGGTCAATGCCTGGCTTGGTCGCAAACACTGACTGGGGGACGCGCACCACCGTCGCCTTCGTCACCTTGGCCCTTGGCGCGGTGTTGGGGAAGCACGACTTCACGTTTTCCCAAACGCGCCCGATGATCTCCTCATCGCTCTGCCCAATGATGTCGCGGGCCGGCGCGACGACGAACTCCATCCGCGAGCGCCGCTGCGCCATTTCCGCTTTCTGGTCCAAAAAGTAATCAGGCGTCGTGTTGCCGAAATCGGCATAGACCGGAATGATCCCGTCGGGACAGAAGAGAATGTTGTCAATGAAGGAAATCTGGCGGTCAAACCACATCTGCACGGTGACGACCGGCACGCCCTCGAACTGATCGAGATTGCCGAAAAACGGGTCTTCCTTGAGTTCCGAGGGGATCACGCGCTGGAGCTTGTGAATCGGCAGCGCCGTCAGGTAGTAGTCGCCGGTGACGCGCTCGCCGGTGATGAGCTCCACGCCGGCCACACGGCGGCGCTCGTCGAGGACGAGCGTCTTGACGTTGCAGTTGACGCGAATGCGGCCGCCCTTGCTTGTGATGTAATCCGCCAGCGGCTGCGTGAGATGCTCCTGCGGGGAGCCCTTCAAAAAGCCCATGCGCGACGCATGCGGCTCGCGTAAAAACGTTCCGGCGACATCCAGCACGACCTTGGCCGAGATTTCTTCCGGCGGCATGAACTTCAGCGACAGCGTCATCGGCAGAAACATCTTGTTGAGCATGCGCTCGTTGATGCCCCAGCGCCGATGCCATTCCTGATAGGTGTAACGGTCCTGCTCGGCCATGTAGTAATCCGTGCCAAACACCATCGGGAAGAGCGACTTGCCCAGCGTCAGCTTTTCCGGCAGCGAAAAGTAGCGATTCTCAAAGACGGCCGGCAGCAGGTGCAGCGGCGACGGCAGCTTCGTCGTGCGGAAGCTGAATCGCTCGCCGCCCTCGAGCGTGTAGGTCAGCTTGTGCTCCTTCCACAGAATTCGGTTGTAAATGCCGAGTTCCTTCATCAGCTCGTAAATCTCGACATACGCGCCGAAAAACACATGCAGGCCCGTCTCGATCCAGTCGCCATCGGCATCCTTCCACGCGGAGACCTTGCCGCCCAGGATGGGGCGCTGCTCCAGAAGCTCGACCTCGAGGCCGTTATCCACGAGCGTTTTGGCGGCCGCCAGTCCGGCCAGCCCGCCGCCGCAAATGACGACGCGCGGCCGTTCGCCCGTCGTCGTCGCCAGAGCCGTTGCTATCATGTCTGAAAAACCTCAAAAAAAGAAACGTTGCCGGGGGCGTTGGATTGAAGCTGGAGCGCCTAGCCTAGCACTGCGCTCTGGCGCTGTAACGTATCCTTGCCGACGCCTGCGCCAACGCTTCAGGCGCGCCGCCCGGCGTTTTCGCTTGGCGTTTTCGCTTGGCGTTTTCGCGGCGCTCTGACACGGCAAGGCTTTCGCGCGGGCTTTCGCGGGCGCGGCGTTGGCGCAGGCGCGCTTTGAAACAAGCCCCTGAAGCGAGCGGCGCTCCGGCGCGGATGCGGGGCTTTGCGCGGCGCGCTCCGCCCCGGCCAGCCAAGTCGCCGCAGGCGCTCAACGCGCGGCTGGCGCGTCGCCCAGCGCGCTAGCGCGTCGCCCGGAAGCGCCCGTGGCTCAGCGCGAAAGCGCCAGAGGATTTGGATTCATTTGGATTCTTGGATGAATGGTGCACCCGACAGGATTCGAACCTATGACCTTCTGATTCGTAGTCAGACGCTCTATCCAACTGAGCTACGGGTGCCTGAGAGTGGTGCGGATGAAAGGACTTGAACCTTCAAGGGCCGAAGCCCACATGGTCCTGAGCCATGCGCGTCTGCCATTCCGCCACATCCGCATTGTCAATTGCCGCTACGTCAATCGCCGCTGCGCGAAGAAGCCCGCGACCGGCGCGCTTTTCGCTCCGAGGCGAATCAGCGAAGCAGCGCGAAGATATAGCCCGGAACGCTCCGGCTGTCAAGTCGCTCGGCAATGCCCGCTAGGCGGGAAGCCAGGCGGGCAGACCGAGCGTCCAAGGCGACTAAAAATCGAGGCGCGGCAGGCGGCCCGTGGTTGAGCGAGCGGCTTCTTGCTTGCCGCGCTCGACTTCGAGCATGAAGGTTTGCAGCTTGATGCGGTCTTTGCGCCCGGGCGTGGATTCAACGCCTTCGCGGACGTTGACGGCGTAGGGCTTGACCGTCCGAATGGCCGCGGCGACATTCTCGCTGGTCAGCCCGCCGGACAAAATCACCCGCCCATACTGTTTGGCCGCCGCCGCGAAGCGCCAATCGAAGAGCCGTCCGCCGTGGCCGTCAGGCGATTCGCCTTCGAGCAGCACCGCCGATACCGGGTAAGCTTGCGCCCGCATGACATCGAAATCGTCGCCGACGCGCAGCTTTTTGACCAATCGCCAAGCGCTGAGCTGGCGACAGTAATCCGCGCTCTCGTTGCCGTCGAGCTGGATCACGGAGACCTTGGCGGCGTCCACCATGGAGTGGAGCGCTTCAAAGTTGAACTCGTTGTGAAACACGCCCACGACCGGCACGAAGGGCGGAAGGCGGTCGGCGATCTCGCGCACTGCCGCCGGCGCTACGTGGTACTCGCTGCGCGGGTTGAGGTCAAAAGCCAGGGCGTCGGCCCCGGCGTCCAGGGCGAGCGCCGCATCCTGATAGGTCATAATGCCGCTTATCTGTACCTTAACCATAAGCGCCTCCCGCTTATAAAGCGGCTCTGCGCGGGGCCGGCGCGCGCCGCCGGACACGCCCTGAGCGGCTATCCAAAAGCGAAGTCGAGTTTCGTGACGATCCTCAGCGGCGCGCAACCTGACCAGGCGGCGCCTATGGCTATTATCCAATCTGTATCGCCGGGGCGCAATGCAGGCGGCCATTGCGCGGGCCATTCGCGAGCCATTGCGCCCGACGGTCGAGTTGCGCCACCATCGGCGACCGCGGAAGCCCTAGCCGCGACTGCGCCAGCCTGCGAGTCGAGCCAGCCATGCCAACCTGTTATGACATTGTCGGAGGACGTCCCCTGCGCGGGACGGTGCGCGTCTCAGGCGCGAAAAACGCCGCGCTCAAAATGATCGTGGCGGCGCTCATCGCCGAAGGCGTGACCACGCTGCGCAACGTGCCGCGCATCACGGATGTCGAAATCACCCTCAAGCTGTGCGAGGAGCTTGGAGCGCGCTACGCCTGGCGCGACGAGACGACGGTCGAAGTTGACGCCCGCCGCGTCAACAACCCGGTCATCCCGCTCAAGTACAGCGGCTCGACCCGCACGCCGATTCTGTTCGTGTCGCCGCTCCTGCACCGCCTCGGCAAAGCGGAGCTCGCCACGATTGGCGGCTGCTCGATTGGCCCGCGCCCAATCAACTATCATATCGCCGGGCTGCGTCAGTTGGGCGTCGGCATCGAGGAGGTTTCCCGCGCCGCTTATCGGTTTCAGGCCGACCGGCTGGAGGGCAACATCATCACGCTCGAATATCCCAGCGTTGGAGCGACTGAAAATCTGCTCATGGCGGCCGTCGGCGCGCGCGGGCGCACCGTGATCCGCAACGCGGCGATTGAGCCGGAAATTCTCAATCTAGCCGGCATGCTTCAGGCCATGGGCGCGGTCGTGTATCAGGATGTCAACCGGGCGTGGATCGTCGAAGGCGTATCGCGCTTCCGGGCAGTCGAGTATGAGGTCATGGACGACCGCATCGAGGCCGCGTCTTTCGCGGCCTGCGCCGTGGCGACCGGCGGCGAGGTTTTCGTTCAGGGGGCGATTCAACGCGATCTGGCGACATTTCTCGACTGGCTGCGCAAAGTGGGCGGCGAGTTTGATATTCGCCCCGACGGCATCCGGTTCTATCGGCAGGGCAAGCTGCGCCCGGTCAACCTGGAAACGGATGTGCACCCGGGCTTTATGACCGACTGGCAGCCGCCCTTCGTGGCGCTGCTGACGCAGGCCGAGGGCATCTCGGTCGTTCACGAGACGGTGTATGAAAGTCGCTTTGGCTATGTCGAAGCGCTGGTTTCGATGGGCGCGCGCATTCAGTTGACCAATGATTGCTTGGGCGGCCGGGAGTGCCGGTTCGCCAACAAAAACTACATGCACAGCGCCTTGATTTCAGGGCCGACGCCGTTGCAGGGCGGCGCGCTGCATATCCCGGACCTGCGCGCCGGCTTCGCCTACGTGATGGCGGCCTTGCTCGCCACTGGCGAGAGTCGGATTTACGGAACGGAGTTCGTGCAGCGCGGCTATGCCGACTTGATCGGCAAGCTCCGCGCCATTGGAGCGGAGATTGTCGAGACGCCGGCGGAGACGGTTGAGCCGCGGCGAGCATGACGAAGACCGCTTGCAGCTCGGCCGCCGCGCCGCTCTGGCGCCGGCTTTGCATCAGCCTTTTCGGCGGCTTGATTGGCTTCGCGGCTGTCCAGTCGCCGCCGGTCGTGAGCGGCGAATCGCAGGAGGCGGCGCGCCGCGAGTTCATCGCCGACCGCCTGGTGGCGACCGTCAACGGGGATGTGGTGACGCAGAGCGACCTGGTGTGGCTCCTCGCCTTGGATCCGGACTTCAGCCTCGTCGCGGTTTCGGACGCCGATTTGCAGCGCGCGCTGGCGGCGAAAATTGACCTGCTACTGCTTTCGCAAGAAGCTGCTCGCTTTCCGCTGGCGAGCCTGACCAGCGAGCAGGTCGCCGCGGCGAAGCAGCGCCTGATCAAGCGATTCCCGTCGGAAGCCGCGTTTCGCGAGCGGCTGGAGCTGGTCGGGCTGGACGCCGAAACCTTCGACCGGCTCATCCGCGAGCGGCTGCAAGTGGAGAAGTACATCAATTTCCGCTTTCAGACCTTCGTGCTGGTGACCGATGACGATGTGCTGAACTACTACGAAACCAAGGTTCGCCCGACGTTGGCGGCGGCGGGAACGGTGGCGCCGGAAGCGCCGGATGAAGAGCAGCGAGCGCTGATTGTCGAGATTTTGTCGCGGGAGCGGGCGGAGCGCGAGCAGCGGCAGTGGCTCGAGGCGGCGCGGCGGCGGGCCGACATCGTTCCGCTGGCGCCCTACGCCAAGGCCGTCGCGCCGGATAGCCCCTGAGCGCGGCCGACAAGAGCCATCCGGCGCCCCCATGGGCTATTTGGCTTCCAGCCAGTTGGCGCCGATGCGCGCTTCCGCGACCAGCGGCACTTTCAGCGTCGCCACGCCTTCCATGGCCGCCTTGACGAGCGCCGCCACGCCCGGCGCGTCGGCGGCCGGCGCTTCCAGCAAAAGCTCGTCATGCACCTGCAAGACCAGCCGCGCCCGCGGAAACGCCTGCGGAAGCCGCTCGGCGACGGCGATCATGGCGAGTTTCATCAAATCCGCCGCTGTTCCCTGAATCGGCGCGTTGATGGCTTCCCGCTCGGCGCGCGAGCGCAGCGTGAAGTTGCGGCTGTGCAGATCGGGCATTCGGCGCAGGCGTCCGTACAGCGTTCGGACAACGCCCGTCCGCCGCGCCTGTTCCGGCGTTTCGTCCATGTACCGCTTAATGCCCGGATAGGCGGCAAAGTAGGCGTCTATCGCCCGCTTGGCTTCCTTGCGCCCGATGCCGACGTTGCGCGCCAGGCCGTACGCTCCGACGCCATACGCGATGCCAAAGTTGGTCGCCTTGGCCAGGCGGCGCGCGGCGCGCAGGGCCTCCGGGGTTTGCGCGCCGAAGACATCGCGCGCCGTTCGCTCGTGAATATCCTCGCCGGCCTGAAACGCCGCCGTCATCCGCTCGTCGCCGGTGATGTGCGCCAGCAAGCGCAGCTCAATCTGCGAGTAGTCGGCCGAAACGAGCAGGTGGCCTTCCTCGGCGACGAACGCCCGGCGCGTCCGCCGGCCCATCTCCGTCCGCGCCGGAATGTTTTGCAGGTTCGGCCGCGCGGACGACAGGCGGCCCGTCGCCGTCACGGTCTGGGCGAACGTCGTGTGCAGGCGACCGGTTGATGGGTGAACGAGGCGGGGCAGCGCGGCGACATAGGTGTTGAGCAGCTTTTCGTGCTCGCGGTATTCGAGAATGCGCTTTGGCAGGTCATACTTTTCCGCCAGCTCTTCGAGCACGTCGGCGCTGGTCGAGACGCGCCCGGTCGCCGTCTTCTTCGAGGTTTCGTAGTTGAGCTTTTCAAAAACCTCGGCTACCTGCTGCGGCGAGTTGATGTTGAACGCCCCTCCCGCCAGCTCGTGAATCTCGGCCGTCAGTCGTTTCAGCTCGGCGCGCAGCTCGGCTTCGAGCGCCGCCAGCGGGGCCGGATCGATGCGGACGCCCGCCCGCTCCATGGCGTACAGCGTCGGAACCAGCGGCAGTTCCATCGTTTCGTAAACGCTTAGCAGCCCCTCGTCAGTCAGTTTGGCGCGCAGCGCCTGCCGCAGGCGATACGCGAGGTCCGCCGGGTCGAGCTGCGCGCGCTGGGCGGCGTCCAGGGCCAGATGCGTTTCGGCCAGCGCCGTCAGGGTCAAGCGCTCGGCTCCGACGCCCGGATCGAGCAGGTAGCCCGCCAACAACACATCGTCGGTCAGGCTTTCAAAGCGGAAGGCGCCGGCGGGATCGAGCGCGCGGTCGGGCGGCGCCGCGCCATGGGCGGGACAATTGATGAGGTAAAGCGCGCGCTTGGCGTCGTGACAGGCTTTCTCGACCAGCCCGTTGGCGAGCAGGTCGAGTAGCGCCGCGGCGGCTTCCGCCTCCAGCAGCTCGCGCTCAAAGCGCAGCGCATGCCCGGGCCCGAGCGACAGGCTGCCGCGCGTCAGGACGCCCGCTTCATCTTCGAAGTGAAACGCGCAGCGGTCGCGCGCATAAACGCTGTCGAGCGCCCGGCGCAGTTCGGTCGCGGTCGACAGCGCGCGATAGCTCGTCGCGACTGCCAGCGTCGGCCTGGGCGGCGGCGCTTCCGCCGGACTCGCCAGCAGCTTGGCGAACTCTGCGGTCAGAGCTTTGAACTCCAGGCGCGCAAACAGCGCATGACAGGCCGCGGCGTCCGGCGGCTGGCTGCGAAACGCCTCCAGGTCGAGCGCGACTGGCGCGGCGCGACAAATCATCACGAGCCGCTTGGCCAGGCGAATCATCTCCTGGTGGTCGCGGAGCGCCTCGCGGTAGGTCTTGCGCGACACTTCGGCATAACGCTCCAGGGCCGCATCCAGCGAGCCAAACTGCCGAATGATCTGCACCGCGCCTTTTTCGCCAATGCCGGGCGCGCCGGGGATGTTGTCGGAGCTGTCGCCCCACAGCGCCAAGACATCGGCGACTTGCTCCGGCGGGACGCCCATCCACGCCTCGACGCCGGCCCGGTCGCACCGGATAAACTCGCCGGATTTGTTGTCCACGCGCAGAATGCTGACCGCCTCGCCGACGAGCTGCGTCATGTCCTTGTCGTTGCTGACAATGACCGCCTCCAGCCCTTGCTCGACGGCCAGCCGCGCCAGCGTGCCGATGAGGTCATCCGCCTCATAGCCATCCGCCTTGACGCGCGGAACGCGCAGGGCGTCGCAGACTTCCTCGATGAGCGGAATCTGTTCCTGCAAATCCTCCGGCATCTCGGCGCGGTGGGCTTTGTACGCCGCGAACCAGTCCTTCCGAAACGACGGCGCGGCGGAATCCAGCGCCACGACGAGGTATTCCGGCGCGTATGTCTTCTGTAACTTGCGCAGAATGGAAGTAAAGCCGAACACCGCGTTGGTGGGTTGTCCGGCCTGGGTCGCCAGCCCCCGCACGGCGTAGTAGGCGCGATAGATGTGCGCCATGGCGTCCACCAGGAAGAGTCGGCTGCGCGGCGCGGGCGCGGTGGTCATAACGGAGCCATCCTGTTCGGCAAGGTTCGCCTTCGCGGCGCGGGCTGGTCAGCGCGCCGGGCGACCGTCACCGTTGAGCGAGATATTGCCGCAGCGCCTCCAGCCCGCTGTCAATGGCTTCCGCCGATAGCGAGTAGCTCAGGCGCAAATGGCCTTCCCCGGCGCACCCGAAAGCCGTTCCCGGCACAGTTGCCACGCGGGCTTCGTCGAGCAGACGGAGGGCAATCTCGGCGCTCGCGCCGCCCAGGGCCGTGACATCCGGGAAGACGTAAAACGCGCCGTCCGGCGCGGGGCGAACCGGCAGGCCCAGCGCGTCAAGTCCGGCGATGAGCCGGTCGCGCCGCTGGCGATACGCCGCCCGCCGCTCCGCAAAGAAGCTTTCCGGCGTGTCGCGCAACGCGACGAGCGCCGCCCACTGCGTCGGCGTGCTGACGCCGTTCGTCGAGTAGAGCACGGAGGTCTTGATGCCCGTGATAAACGGCTCCGGCGCGACGGCGTAGCCGATTCGCCAGCCGGTCATGCCGTAGGACTTGGACAGCGTATAGACCGAAATCGTCCGGGCGCGCATCCCCGGCAGGGCGGCGATGGAAACATGCTCGCCGTCATAGACCAAATCCTCGTAGGCCTCATCCGATACCACAACCAGGTCGCGCCGCTGCGCGAACTCGGCAATGGCTTCCAGATCGGCGCGGGCGAGAACCTGCCCGGTCGGGTTGTTGGGCGTGTTGACGAGAATCGCGCGGGTGCGCGGCGTCAGCCGCGCGCCCAGGGTGGCGTCAACGCCCTCGGTCAGAATGCGGGCCGTTTCGACGCAAACGGCCCGCCCGCCCGTCATGTGAATCAGGTCGCGGGTCGGCGTCCAGTAGGGCGATAACAGCAACACTTCATCGCCCGGATCGAGGAGCGCGTTGAAAGCGCCATACAGGCCCTGCATGCCGCCGACGCCGACGACGACTTCCGATGGCTCGGCCGGGATGCCGTTTTTCCGGCGCGCTTTTTCAACTAGCGCCTCGATCAGCGGCCGAATGCCGCTCGACGGCGCGTAGCGCGTCTTGTTCTCCGCCAGCGCGCGGCGCATGGCTTCCTTGATTGGCTCGGGCGTCTCGAAAAACGGCTCGCCGCCCTCGAACTGGTGCACCGTTTCGCCGGCTGCCTTGAGTTCCAGGACGCGGTTGCGAATGCGCACGATTTCCGAGAATCCGACATCTGCAAAGCGTGCGGACAAGCGCAGGCTCGTGGTCGCGGGGGAAGGCGTAGGGGCTGACATCGTTTCTTTCCTTGACAGTTTTTCCTTGACAGGCTCGTTGGGCAAGCGGCGCGCCTGCCGCATCGCGCTGGATGAACAATCAACCTTACGCCACCTTCTTCCGGGCGTGCCAGTTGAAATGTTGGCGCGGCGTCTGGCGAATGGCTTTGCCGTCAATAGAAGCGCTGGCTTTTCAACTCTTTCCGCTATTGAGGCTAAGCTTTTACTTTTACTTTGACGACTGCCTGCCGCTCTGTTAGAGTCGCAGGCTAAGAGCCAAGGCATCGTTCGACCAGGGGTTCACCGGCTGCCCGCGCGGATGGGTCGTCGAAACGGTGCGCGGGCGCTTTCCACTTCGGAAACTATGATTTGCTCTGCTTGCGGGTATATTCAAGCTGACAGCGAGCGCGTCTGTCGGCGGTGCGGTCATATCATTTCAGTTCGCAAAGCGACTTCCCTGGCGCGCATGGAAAGCACATCACCATTCACGAGTACGGAAGCGACCGGCGCGGGCGGGGCCTTTCCCCGCGAAGTGCAGTCGGCGGGAACGGTTCCCGCTTGGCGGGCCGAGCTGAGCGCGCGGGTGCGGCAAGTCAAGGCGCGGCGACTTATGGAATCCGAGCTGGAAGCCGCCCGCCGCGACCAGCGCGTTGAGCCTGGTCGCCACGCGGACAGCCAAGCTCCCGAGCCAGCTCCGGATGAGGCGGAGCGCCCGGCGGCAGGCGCCCTGGCTGGGGCGAGGCAGTCGGAAGCCGACCAGGGTGCCGCCGCGCGCCTGGATGACCTCGACGCGGTTGAAAATCCGCTGGTGCGCGGGGCGCTCCGGCGGGTGCGCCGCGCCGTCGAGTCGCCGCGCCCGCCCATGACCTTCCCGCCGCGCCGGGCGAGCGCCGCCGTCGCCGATGTCATGACGCTGAACGCGCCGCCGCTGGCGGCGGCCGCTCCCGCCGCGCCGCTGCTGGACATCAGCGAAATCGCCAGCGAGCTTGACGCCGCGCTGGGCGACTTTGACGCCCTCCTGGAGTCACCGCCAGTGACCAAGGAAGCGCCCGGCGCGCCGCCGCCCGCGCCGGCGCCAGTTGTGAACGAAACGCCGGCGCCGGTTCGGCTGACGCGGCGCGTGCGCCCGCTGGCTCGCGAGCGGGTCTTGGCGGGGGTGGTAGACGCGGGAGTGGTGGCGCTTTCATGCATGCCGCTGCTTTGCGTCATCGTGATGACGGGCGTGACGCTCGCTCATCCGGGCGTGGCCGCCATTGTGGCCTGCGCCGGCGCGCTCATTGCCGGCATGTATGGCTTCGGCACGGTGACGGTCGCCGGTCAGACCTTTGGCATGATGTACATGGGGCTGCGCGTGACGAGCATTTACGAAGACCACGAGCTGAACGCCGTCCAAGCGCTGCTGCGAACCATCGGGTGCGGGCTGTCCCTCCTGCCGCTCGGCGCGGGTTTCCTGTGGGTTCTCATTGACCGCGACCAGCGCGGTTGGCATGAATACCTGTCGGCGACGCAACTCGTCCGCGAGTGGCGCGTCGAGGCGCTTCCAGGTTCCGAGACATCTGGAGCGTAAGCGGGCCGGGGTGGCGGAACGGTAGACGCAACGGACTTAAAATCCGTTGCTCCGCAAGGGGCGTGCGGGTTCGAGTCCCGCCCTCGGCACTCCAAGCACGGGAGCGGGCGCGCTTCATGCCGTGGCCTATGCCGGCTGTCAATCCCGACGCCCTGTCGCCAGCCAGGCGGGCGGCGCTGTATGTTCCGGCCAAGCTGTATGAGCTTGGCGCGCGAATGCGCATGGCGCTTTACGAGACGGCTTACCTCAAGCCCAAGTCGCTCGCCAAGCCGGTCATTTCGGTGGGAAACATCACGGCTGGCGGCACGGGCAAGACCCCGCTGGTGGAATACATCGCGCGCTACCTGACGGACGAGGGCTACGAGACCGTCGTGCTGACGCGCGGCTATGGTCGGCAATCCGCGGCGCGCGTGGCGCTCAACGATGGACAGCCCGCGCCAAGCTGGAAGCTCGCCGGTGACGAGCCGCTAATGTTGGCGCGCCGCTTGCCCGATGTGAAGATTATCGTTGACGCGGATCGCCATGCCAGCGGGCGGTTCGCTGAAACGACTTATGGCTGCGATGCGTTCGTGCTCGATGACGGCTTCCAGCACTTCCAGCTCCAGCGCGACCTCGATATTCTGGTTCTGGACGCCACCGACCCCTTCGGCAACGGCGAGCTGTTGCCCTTCGGGCGCCTGCGCGAGCCGCTCTACGCCCTGCGGCGGGCCGGCGCCATCGTGGTCACGCGAACGGATCGCGCGTTCGACCAGGAATACTTGCTGGGCGTCCTGGCCGCCTGCGAGGTGGCGGCCCCGGTCTTTTTCGCCTACCACGACATTGTCGGCGTTCATGAGCTGGGAAGCCGTCGCCCGCAGGCCCAACGGATGCTGGTCGGTCAGCCGATTGGAGCGTTTTCGGCGCTTGGCAGGCCGGTCGTTTTCGAGGATGACCTGGCGAATCTGGGCGCGAACGTCGTTTTCGCCAAGCGGTTCCCCGACCATCACGCGTATGCGGCGCAGGACATCGCCGCGCTGGTGGCCGCGGCCAAAGCGGCCGGCGCGACGCGGCTGGTGACGACCGAAAAGGATGCCGTCAAGCTCGAAGGCTTCGCCTTTGGCGACCTTCCGGTGTCCGTCGTGGAGATCAAAGCCAAGCTGGAAGATGAAGTGGGCTTGAAAAGTTTGCTGCTGCGAACGATTGTGAGGAAGACGGGCAAGTATTACCGCAAGCCGGCGTCCGAGCCGCCCAGCGGCGCGTCCTAACCTGCCGCCGGCTGCCAATATCGCGTCACGATCACGAAGCCAAGATGTTTATCGTTCGCGCCTGCCTGCGGCGAATTTTTGAGGTTCCAGTCTCGATTGAGCGACTGTGCGATTTTTTCGCGGACCCGCGCAGCTTTGCGCGCCACATGCCGATCATCGAGCGGATTACGCCGGTCGCTGACAGCGACGATGTCACGCGCTGGCGCTTTTGCGTTCGGGTTCCCATCGTCGCGCCGATTGTTTGGGAGTTCGTCATGCGCCGCCGGGTTAACGCGGAAACCGGCGAAATCGCCTATTCGTCCCCGGAAGACGCGCCGGACTTCTTCCAGTGCGACGTTCACGTTCGCCCGAATCCGAATGGCGCGACGGACGCTGACGTGCGGCTCCTCATGCGCGTCTGGCGCCCGCGCGCCCGCGACATCCATCCGCTGGCCGGGCTGGTGGGCGAGCAGTGGATTGGGCGGGTAGTCGCTGATCGCATGGACAAAATGGCCACGGCCTTTGTCACCAGCGGGCTGCGTGAAATTCAAGCCCAGGCCGAAGCCGGTCGCGCCGCCGCGCCGCCGCCGGTCGCCGCGCCCATCGTCAACGGCCATCGCGACGCCTATCCGCTGACCGCCCCGTCCCCATCCGGCGCGCTGGAGGGCTGCCCTCAGCCCGCGCCGCCCGCCGCGACGGCGTCAGTCGCGGAAGATGGGTCGCTGGCGGAAGCGGGCGCGGCGGATGGCTTGTCGTCAAATCGGACGGAGAGCAGTTTCGAGACGCCTGGCTCAGGCATCGTCACGCCATAGATCGAGTCAGCCGCTTCCATGGTCCGCTTGTTGTGCGTGACCACGATGAACTGCGTCTGCTGGCTCATGGCCCGGACTTGCTCGGTAAAGCGCTCGATATTGGCTTCATCGAGCGGGGCGTCCACTTCGTCCAGCACGCAAAACGGGCTTGGCCGGTAGCGAAAGATGGCCAGAATGAGCGCCAGCGCCGCCATCGCCTTCTCGCCGCCCGAAAGCAGCAGGACGGATTGTAGCCGCTTGCCTGGCGGCTGAGCCACGATGTCAACGCCTGACTCCAGCGGGTCATCCGGCTCGATGAGCAGCATTTCCCCGCGTCCGCCGCCGAAGAGTTCGCGGAAGATCTCGGCAAAGCGCGCATTGATTCGCTCAAACGCCTCGCGGAAGCGATGCTTGGTGCGCTGGCGAATCTCGTCGAGGGCTTGTTCCGTCGCCGCCATGGATTCCAGCACATCCGCCCGCTGCGCGATCAGGAATGCGTGGCGGCTTTCCGCTTCGGCCAGCTCTTCGAGCGCCAGCATGTTGATCGAGCCGAGCGCCGCGATGGATTCCTTGAGCTGTTCGACGTCCTGCGCCAGCGCCGCTTCGGGCGGCCCCGGCTCAGTCGGCGGCGGGAGAGCTTCCAGCCCGCAGCCAAGCTCCGCCTGGCAGTGACGCCCGAGGTAGTCTAGCTCGGCGGCGACCCTGGCGGCGTCCACGTCAGCCGCGGACAACCGCTCCCAGAGGTCGCGCTCGACCTTTTGGCAGGCTTGCCAGGCTTGCTCCAGTCGCTCAAGCTCGCCGCGCCCGCGGGTCAGCTCGGCTTCGGCCGCCGCCGCCGCTTGGCGCGCTTGCGCAAGCTCGGCTGCCGCCCGCCGCTCCCGTGTCAGACTCTCCGCCAGACCTTGCCGGGCCGCGGCGCGCCGCTCGTCAAGGGCGGATCGCTCGAGCGCGCGCTGGGCGAGCGTCTGGTCAAGCTCGCGCCACTCGCGTTCCAGTCGCCGCAGCTCGGCTTCCGCCGCCCGCCGCCGCTCGAGCGCGCTTGCCGCTCGCGCGCGCAGTTCGGAGAGCGCTTGCGCGGCGGCCTCGACTTCCGGGCGGAGCGTCGCCAGGCGCCGCTGCTCAGATAAAACGGACTGCTCGGCCGACTCGCGCTGCGCGACCGCTTCCGCCAGCTCGGCTTCGAGCGCCGCCCGGCGGGTCGCAAGCTGCGCGGCGTCGGCGGCGAGTTGCCGTCGCTCGGCCGCGATGACGGACAAATGCTGAGCCGCGCGCTCCGCGTCGCGGCGACGCTGGGCGACCTCGACCGCTTGGGCCGCCCGCTCGGTTTCTAGGCGGCGCAGCTCCGCGTCGCGGGCGTCGCGCGCGGCCTGGGCCGTCGCGCGCTGACCTTCCAGTTGCGCCTGTTCCCGCGTCAGCGCGGCAATGTCCTTCGCCAGCGCCTTCGCTTCCGCCTGCAAGGCGCGAATGTCGCGCTTGACGCGCAAAATGCTTTTCGACTCGCCGCCGCCGGCCGTCAGCCGGGCGCCGCCCATGACTTGCTCGCCCCCGGGCGCGATGAAGCGCCGCTCCGGCGCGGCGGCGGACGCCTCGAGGGCGGCGTCGAGCGATGGCGCCAGCAGGGCCTCCGCTAGCTCTGGAAAAGCCTGCCGAAAAGCCGTCGCCAGGCGCTCCGGCAGTCCCAGCACATCCCATAGTCGGGCGGCGGTCGCCGCGGGCTTGGCGGCCACGCCGCCGGTTCCAGCGGCTCCGCCGTGGATGCCGGCGATGAGCAGCGTCGCCCGTCCGACTTGCGCCCGCGCCAGCCAGTCGGCCGCCGCGCGGGCGGATGCCGGGGTTGGCACGACGACCGCCTGCAAGACATCGCCCAGCGCGTTTTCCACGAGCGACTCATAGCCTTCCGCGACGGTCAGAAAGTCCGCCAGCGCGCCAAGCGGGTGGAAGCCGGGGATTTCCGCCGCCCGCTCAAGTAGCGACCTGACGGTGGCGGCGTAGTGGGCATGCTGCCGGTCGAGGTCTTCGAGCGCCTGGCGCCGGTCTTCGGCGCGCTGATGCGCCCGGCGCGCTTCATCCAGGCGAAGGCTCAGACGCTTCCCGGCCAGGTCGGCTTTGGTCAGCTCGGCTTGCGCCGCGGCAAAGTCGGACTCGACGGCGGAGCGCTGGCGCTCGATGTCGGCTAGACGGCTTTCAGCCAGATCGCGGTCGGTCCGCGCCTGCGTCTGGCGTTCTGTGGCGCGCGCCTCTTCCTGCTTGAGCGATTGCTCTTGCCGGGCGAGCCGGGCGGCGGCTTCCGCGCTTTGCTCCGCCTGATGACGCAGCCGCTCGGCGCGCGTCAGGTTCGTCAGGTGGCGCTGGCGCGCCTGCTCATAAGCGACTTCCGCTTCGCGCCGCGCCGCACTGGCGGCGCGGTGCCGCGCCTCGACTGCGGCCAGCTCGCTTTCCTGAGCGGCCAGCTCGGTCGCAAGCTGCGCGTCGCTCGCTTTCGATTGGGCGAGGGCTTGCTTGAGAAGTTGCCGCCGCCGCTGGCCCTGATCGAGCGCCGCGACCAGCTCGGCATCCCGCGCCTCGAGCCGGAGACGTTCAGCTTCCAGATTCGCCTGCGCCTGGCGCGCGCGTTCAAGCTCAATCTCGGCGGCGGCGGCGGCCTGCCGGGCGGCGGCGAGGGCTTCTTCCGCCTGGCGAGCGGCATCGCGCGCGGCGGCGACGGATGCGGCCAAGCGGGTCAGTTCCGTCTGAAGGCGGTCGCGCTCGACGCTGAGCCAGGCGCGCTCCCGCGCCAGGGATGCCTGAGCGGCCCGCAGCCGCGTCAGCGTCAGCGCAAAGCATTGGCGCTGCGCGCCGCGCAGCGCTTCGCGCAGGGCCACGAACTTGCGCGACTTTTGCGCCTGGCGCTTGAGGTTGGCGATGGAGCGCTCGATTTCGCCGATGAGGTCGTCGAGGCGCGCCAGGTTCTGGCGCGCGGCTTCGAGCTTGAGCTCGACTTGGCGGCGCTTGGCTTTGAAGCGCCCGATGCCGGCGGCTTCCTCGATGAGCGCGCGGCGGTCCTGCGGCTTCGAGGAAAGCGCCTGGCCAATGCGCCCCTGCTCGATGATGGCGTAGTGGGCGCGGCTTAGGCCCGTGCCGCTGAAGAAATCCTGAATATCGCGCAGGCGGCAGAGACGACCATTCATCAGATAGTCGCTGTCGCCGCTGCGGTAGAGTCGCCGGCCAATGGTGATTTTCTCGCCCGCCAGCAA